>JBKPRE010000058.1:0-9796 GCA_046734435.1 Pseudomonadota bacterium
TGTTTGCACTCGACGTGAACAGCCAGTTCAAGTACCCGAAGTACTTCTCGGTCCTTCCAACCGGACCAGAAACAAAGACTTCCTTCACTGAGGGATTCTTCCAGGTTGCGGGAGCACAGAAGCCGAAGCCGACGACCGTCGCGCTGGCATTTGCCGACGCTGAGTTCTCGGTAAACGCCTGCGAGGGCGCGCGCGAAAACGCCAAGAAGGGCGGCTACAAGATCGTCTACGACAAGAGCTATCCGCCTCCGCCGAAGACCAGTGACTTCACGCCGATCGTGCAGGCGCTCAAGGCGGCGAATGCCGACCTGGTGATCATCTGCTCGTATCCGGCAGACTCGGTCGGCATTATCGAAGCAGCGAACGAGGTCGGCCTTAGGCCCAAGTTAATGGGCGGCGCCATGGTCGGATTGCAGGCGCTGGTCTTTAAAGACAAGCTCAAGGGGAAGCTGAACGGCATCGTCAACTACGAGACCTGGGTGCCTGACAAGAAACAGATGTACGAGGGAACGGAGGAGTTCTTTAAGGAATACCAGGCGAAAGCCAAGGCCGCCGGCGTCGATCCGCTCGGCTATTACCTGGGCGGTTGGGGCTATGCGCAGTTCCAGGTCCTTGAACAGGCGATCAAAGCTGCAAACAGCTTCAACGACGACAAGATCGCGGATGCTCTGCGCAAGGGCAGCTTCAAGACCGTCATGGGCCCGATCAAATATGGAGCGAAGGGTGAATGGGCCGAAGGCCGGATGATGCAAGTGCAGTATCACGGCATCAAGCCGGACGCGAACCTCGAGACATGGCGCGGCATGAGCTACCAGACCGTGCTGACACCGGCCAAGCTGAAGACGGGCGACGTCGTGTACCCGTACGAGAAAGCGCGCCAGTAAGCAGCTTCGCACGCTGAATGTTTGACGGCGCCGCGGAAAAACCGCGGCGCCGTTTTTTCGAGCGAGTCTACTTACAGGCCCAGGTAGAATTCGCGAATCAGATCGTTGTTATTGAGCTCGTTGGCCGAACCACCCTCGAAGGCGATCTTGCCGTGCACGATGACGTAACCCCGGTCAGCGATGCGAATGGCTTGTGTGAAATTCTGTTCCGCCATCAAAACAGTGAGCTGATAATGATCCTTGAGCTGCTTGATGGCATCGATGGTGCGGCTCACCAGGACAGGAGCCAGGCCAACGGATGGCTCATCGATAAGAAGAATCCGCGGCGATAACATAAGGGCGCGAGCGAGCGCCAGCATTTGCTGTTCACCCCCGCTCATCGAGCCCGCCAGCTGGTTTTTGCGCTCGGCGAGCCGGGGAAAAACTTCGAAGCAGAATTCCCGGTTGCTATTGATCTGCTTACGCGCGTTTCGCCGGCTTGCACCCAGCAACAGATTTTCCTCGACGGTTTGGCGCGGGAAAAGGCGGCGTCCTTCCGGCACCAGAGCGATGCCAAGATCTACAATCTGTTCTGTCGTCATGCCGACCAGGTCGTGGCCTTGTCCGTCAATCTCGGCGCGAATGGTGCCCTTGCGCGGACGCACGATGCCCATAATGCACTTCATGAGCGTACTTTTTCCGTTGCCATTTGTGCCAAGCAGCACCACGGTTTCGCCGCTGCCGACCTTGAGGGTGACGTCCTCCAGCACACGGACTGAACCGTACGCGGCGTCGATATTGTCTATCGTGATGCTGTTGGTGTTATTGGCCAAGGTAAGCTCCGATCACTTCCCTTTCCTTGATCACATCATCCGGCTTGCCATCGGCGATTTTCTTGCCCGATACCAGCACGGCAAGCCGCTGCGAAAAGCTCATGACGGCGCGCATGATATGCTCGATCATAATGATCGTGATGCCACGCTCGTTGAGCCGAATCAGCAGCGCGACGATGTCCTCAACCTCGGAATGCGACAGCCCGGCCATCGATTCGTCGGCGATCAATAATTTGGGTTCAGCCGCCATGGCGCGGGCAAGCTCGAGCTTGCGCATCTCGACCTGTGTCAGGTCACGGGGATTTTTTGCAGCCTTTGCATCCAGCCCCACCAACTTGAGCAGTTCCATACACCGCTCGTCGGCTTCTGCCTTCGACACATGATGCCCCACGCGCGCGGCGACCGTATAAAGCAAAGGCACACGGATATTGTCAGCGATGCTCATGCTTACGAACGGCCGCGGCAACTGGAAGCTGCGGGCAAGACCACGGCGCGTTCGCTCGTGGGCGATCAAGCCATCCATCTTCTCGCCGGCGAAGGTAACGCTGCCGCTCTCGTTATGCAGCGTGCCGCAGATACAGTTGACCAGCGTGCTCTTGCCGGACCCGTTGGGGCCGATCAGGCCGACACGCTCGCCGTTTGCGACGCTGAAATCGACCGTATCCAGCGCGACGAAGCCGCCAAAACGCTTGCTTAGCTGGCTGACTTGCAGCAGCGGCTCGGTCATGGCGAGGACCTCCTGCTGACCCACTTTTGCCACAGCCCGACGATGCCGTTCGGCGCAACGATAACGAATCCGATCAGCAGCATGCCGACAATAAGCAGGTTTACGGCGGACGAAATCGTTACAGTAGCGACCTGCTGCAACGTGCCGAGGAGGATCGCGCCGATCAAAGGACCGGCCCAGGAGGTCGTGCCGCCGATCATGGGCATTGCGATCGAGTTGACCGCATAAGACAGATCAAAGGCCGAGCCGGGCTCTACGTATCCGATATAGAAAGGAAACGGCGCGCCTGCCATGCCCATGAGCGCGCCTGACAGCGTCGTTGCGATCAGCTTCAATCGCAGCGTTGGTACGCCGCAGGCCTCAGCCGCCAGTTCGTCGTCGCGAATGGTGGCAAAACCGTAGCCGAGGCGGGAGCGCTCGATCAGCCGGGCGCAGGTCAGGGAAATGATGACCAGCAGCAACATGAGAAAGAACAAAAATTGGATGTAGGGGCCGAAAACCGGAATCTCGTTCGGTGGAATGACATACGCGCCTCGCGATCCACCGACGAAAGACCAGTTCACGATGAAAGTCTGCAGCACAACCGCGAGTGCAAGCGTAGCGATAGCAAAAAAAACGCCCCGTAACCGCAGTGTCAGATAACCGGTGCCGAGGCCGACCAGGCCCGCGACGATGCCGCCGATGATCATCAGCACCGGCACTGGCAGCGGGAAAATCGCCTGCATCGGCGCCAGCATGGATTCCGGCACGAGCTCGTCGAGGCTCTGGCTGACGGTGTAGAAAAACACACTCGAATAGACGCCGAGCGCAAAAAATCCGGCCGAACCAAAGTTCACGTAGCCGCAGTAACCGCCGAGAATATTCCAGGCGGTGCTGAGCACGACGAATTGCAGGACGGTATAGCCGGCGAAGAACACGTAGTCGTTGTTGATGAAGCGGAACGTGAGAAACAACGCCGCCGCAACCGCAAGCTCAACCAATATGAAGACCGGTGTGCGCACGGCCTAGCGCCCCAAAAGTCCCGAGGGCCGTACGGCCAAGGTGAGCAGCAGGATGCCGAAGGAGACCGCTGGCGCCCAGGACGGTCCGTAGAAGACCGACGTGATGCTCTCTATAACGCCGAGCAGCAGGGCGGCGATCAGCGTTCCCGGCAGGCTACCTAGCCCGCCGAGCACGCAGATCGCGAAAATGCGGCCGATATAATCGCGGCCGACCGACGGAATAACCGGCTGAATGACTATCAGAATTGCGCCCGCCATTGAAGCGGTGGCAATCGAGATGCCGAAGGCAATCCGTTTGATGCGGGTCGGATCGACCGCTAGCAGCCGTAATGCGAGCGGGTCCTGTGAAACAGCCATCACCGCACGGCCGATAAACGTGCGCGCCAAGAAGATTTGCAGACCGGCAAATAAGGACAGCGCAACCAGGCAGGGTATTAAAAGACGCAGAGGAAATTCGAATCCGGCCAGCGTCAGAGTTGATCCAATGTACGGTGCGTCAACCGAGCGATAGTCAACGCCAAAGACCAGCAATAGGCACACTTCCG
Organism: Pseudomonadota bacterium; assembly: GCA_046734435.1. Taxonomy (GTDB): domain Bacteria; phylum Pseudomonadota; class Alphaproteobacteria; order Rhizobiales; family Xanthobacteraceae; genus Pseudolabrys. The sequence goes on from JBKPRE010000058.1 coordinate 3,970, forward strand.
TGACAAACAGCAGGCCGAAGAAAAAGGCCAGCCCGCGCAGGGATTCCTGACCGTACTTCTCAAAAGAAGTGTAATAAACCTGATAGACAAACGCTCCAAGCGCGTAGAACGCCGGCAGGACGATAATGCTCACCACGATCGGATCAACGCCGAACTCCACGTTGATCACGTATGCGATGTAGGAACCCAAAAGAATGAAAGCAGGGTGCGCAATGTTCACGATGTCAAGCATGCCGAACGAGATCGAAATTCCGGCGGTCACGGCGGCGTAAAACCCGCCAAGCAGCAGCCCGGCAATGACTGCGTTGATTATAAGATCGAAGGGAATATCCATACGCTGCCGAACCGGGATCGCAGTCGCCGTCACATTGTTTCGGGCTACGTCGCCCACAATACGGCCGCCCTCTGCGCGTCAATAGTGCCGGTATTACCCCCTCTTGGCCCCAGTGTTTTTCGATTGCTTGAACGCTGCCTGATCGTTTTTTTTGCAGTTTGCAGGAAGGCTGGCGGCTTGGCTAGCCTGTTGAAGGATGTGCGAATACGGTCTTGCGCGCCACAGTGAAACACCCGCCGTGGTGCCACGGCGGGCGTTACTCGAGATAAACGGGCTCAGGCTGCCGCGGATTGTGGCTTCACACCTGCAGGCAACGGCATCGGTTTGTTGGCGCTGTCCTTGAACTCGACGGTCATGAAAATCATTTCGCGATCGCTGAGATTTTCGAGATCGTGCACTTTGAACTCGCCCTTGCCGTAGCTCTCGTGGCGCGTTTCGCCGGGCTGATAAGTGTATTCAAGGGTCGTTCCATCGTGCACGTGCTGACGTGCGCGGCCACCGGACACCGACGTCCAGAAATAGTCGAGTACGTGGCGGTGGAAGCCGATGCGCTCGCCTGGGGCGAGACGGATGATCCACACGCGTGTCCGCTCGTTCTCAGACAGCAAGGTCGAGCCGACGCACGGGTTCGGGTTCTTGGCTTCGCGCTCCAGCTCGGCGGCGATATCCGCCGGCCACTGTGACTTTTCCTTCTTCTCGGCCTGCTTGTCGAGCATGGTCAGGGCCATGGGAATTCCTCCAAAGCTGCTGGCTGTCATATATAGGATAGATGGGTAAACGAAAAGATCGAGGCTGAACCATTGCCCGGGGCTCGCGCGCGGCGCGCAATCATTGTCGGTGGCTCGATGAGCGGCTTGCTGTGCGGCCTTTTGCTGCGGCGGGCCGGTTGGGCAGTGGACATCTACGAACGGGTCGAGACCGAGCTTTCGGGCCGCGGCGCCGGGATTGTCGCTCAGCAGGAACTCATCGCGCGGTTGCGCAGACTTGGCCTCGCGACGGACGAGCTTGGCGTTCACATTACAACCCGCAAGATTCTTGATGCCGAGGGACGCCTGACACATGAAATCAATTGTCCGCAGGTGCTTACGGCCTGGGAACGCGTCTATCGCCTCCTGCGGGACGCTTTTCCCCCAGCTCAATATCATCGCGGGCGAGGACTGACAAAGTTCACGCAGAGTCGGGACGCTGTCCAGGCGCATTTTTCCGATGGCGAAATCATTCAGGCGGATCTGCTCGTGGGCGCGGATGGGATCCGGTCGACGGTTCGACAGCAGTGTTCGCCAGATGTGACGCCGCGTTATGCCGGCTATTCGGCCTGGCGCGCGCTGATTGCGGAACGCGCTTTGCCGGCCGACGTGCATCGCGAGCTTTTCGAGTACATGACGTTTGGTCTGCCGCCCGGCGAGCAATTCCTTGGCTATCCCGTGGCCGGTCCCGACAACGACCTGCGTCCCGGCCACCGCCGTTACAACGTCGTGTGGTATCGTCCGGCGGACGAGGCGACCAAATTAAAGTGGCTGTTGACGGATGAGCACGGCGTAACCCACACGATTTCAATTCCGCCGCCGCTGATCCGGCGCGAAGCGATCGCCGAAATGCGGGCCGACGCCGAACGGCTGGTCGCTCCGCAATTCCGCCAGATCGTGCGCCTTATCCAGGAGCCCATCCTGCAGCCGATCTACGATCTCGAATCGCCGCATATGGCATTTGGCCGTGTGGCAATTTTGGGTGACGCGGCCTTCGTTGCCCGTCCGCACGTCGCGGCGGGAGTCTCGAAAGCGGCAGATGACGCCGCCGCTTTGGTCGACGCATTGCAGAATGAAGACAATGTCGAGCTGGCGCTCGAACGTTATGAAGCTGCGCGGTTGCCGGAAAACTGCCGGATCATCGAACGTGCCCGGCATCTCGGCGCCTATTTGCAGGCAACCCGCACCAAGGAAGAACAGGCGCGCGCCGGGCGCCACAGCACCGACGCCGCCGTGGTCGCCGAGACCGCGGTGCTGGATTTCCTCTACGCGTAGCGCCACACGGTCATTGTTAATGGATTAAAGACCCAGCAATTTCTTCGCGTTGCCGCCGCAGATCGCGGCGCGGGTGGTGCTGTCGAGACTTTCGACTGACGCGACATGGCCGATCGGGTCGTACTCCAGCATGTCAAACGGGTAGTCCGTGCCGAGGACGATCCGATCGCTGCCATAGGTCTTCACCAGCGCTTCAAGCTGGTGCGTCGTGAAGACGACGGTATCGAAATAGACATTGCGCCGCAGGTACGTCGTCGGGGGCACCGGCAAGTCGCCGTGCGCATCCGATCGCGCCCCCCAGGCATGATCGATGCGGCCGGAATAGGCGCCCAGGAAACCGCCGCCGTGCACGGCCAGGACGCGGAGCTTTGGATGCCGTTCGAATACGCCGTCGAAGATCAGGTAATGCAGGGCCATGGTTGTATCGAGCGGGTTGCCGATCACATTGTTGAAGTAGAAGCGCGCGAAGCGTTGCGGCTGCGTAAAGCCGGTCGGGTGGATCAGCACCAGTGCGTCGAGTTCCTCGGCCTTTTTCCAGAATGGCGCAAAGGCCGGATCGGACAGCTCCTTGCCGTTGACGTTGGTGAGGATCTCGACGCCTTTAAAACCGAGCTTTGTCATGCCGCGCTCGAGCTCCTTGGCCGCCTCGTTACCGTCCTGCATCGGCACGCCGCCGAGCGCGACCAGCCGATCCTTGTGCTTGCCCACATACTCCGCGATGCCGTCATTGAGCGCGCGCGCAGCCTTCACGCCGACGTCGAGAGGCAGGTAATAGTAGATTTGGGGCGGCGCCGGACAGATGAGCTGCATGTCGACGCCCATCTCGTCCATGACGGCAAAGCGTTCGTCCGTCGTGGCAATGCGCGTGCGGATATCCGCAGCTTGTTTTGCCATTAGCGCCTGGGTTTCCGGCGTCGAGTCCGCAACCAGCGGATCGGTCGATTGCTTGAGATGCGGTGTCACGATCTCCGCCACGCGTGGGACCGCGACGTGGGAGTGCATATCGAGGGTGAGGCTTTTCGGCCTGACTTCCCGCCCGGGCTTGCCGTGCTTGCGTGCAGCCGTATTGGCATATTTGTTCCAGACATTCGCCATTGCCATTTCCTCGCTTGTCATCGTCCGTGACAGCGGACGATCCGTTAAAGATTGTAATGTTTGATTGCAATCCGGCCTAGAACACCCCGAGGTGTTGCCGAAGGTCGACGCCGTCTTTTTCGATCTGCGCGGGAGTGGAAACGACTGCGACGCGGCCGGTGTTGAGGATCACGATGTCGTCAGCGACATCGAAAACAAGCTTCGGGTTTTGCTCGACCAGCACGATCGAAAGCCCGCTTTCCTTCAGTTTCCGAATAGTCGCCATTACTTCAGCGACGATTTGCGGCGCCAGCCCTTCTGACGGCTCATCCATCAACAGCACGCGTGGATTGCCCATGAGCGCGCGGCCGATGGCGAGCATCTGCTGTTCGCCGCCGGACAGGTGTGCCGCGATCTGGCTGCGACGCTCGTTCAGGCGCGGAAACATGCTGAACACGGTATCGGTAGTCCACGGCGCATGCTTGCTGCCGGGATCGGGCTTGCGAGCGGCGACCACGAGGTTCTCGCGCACCGTCAAACTCTTGAATATCCGGCGGCCCTGGGGCACCAGCGCGACTCCGCGCGCGGCGATCATCTCGGGAGACATCCCGCTCACCTGCTCGCCGAATACGATCACTTGGCCGCGACGCGGCGGCAGCAGGCCCATGGTGACGTTCATGCAGGTCGATTTGCCGGCGCCGTTACGGCCGAGCAGGCCGAGCATGCGCGCTTCACCTAGTTCGAACGAGACGTCGCCGAGCACGTGACTGTCGCCGTAGAAAGCGTCGACGTGGCTGAGCTTGAGCGCGCTAGTGGCCAAGATAGACCTCCCGCGTGCGTGGATCGGCAACTACCTCGGCGCGGTTGCCCTCGACGATTACCTCGCCGAAATGGAGGAGCGTGATGCGTTCGGCGAATTCCAGCGCCACGTCCATGTTATGCTCGATCATGACGATGGTGACGTCGCGCGGAATTGCCAGCAGCAGCTGATGCACGTCGCGCCGCTCGTCAATCGAAAGGCCGGCAAATGGCTCGTCGAGCAGCAGCACCTTCGGGTTTTGTGCAAGTGCCATCGCAATCTCGACGCGGCGACGTTCGCCGTAGGAGGTCTGCGACAACGGCCTTTCGGCGATATGGGCAAGGCCGACGCGTTCAAGTGCATTGCGCGCGCTCTCAACGATATGGGATTGCCGCCTTATGTCGATCAGCGGGTTCCAGCGCAGCGGCAAAAGTCCGAGCAGCGCCAGTGAAACGTTGTGAACGATCGTGTCGTGGGGAAACAGCGTGATGATTTGATAGGTGCGCGCCATGCCCATGTGCGGACGCCGGCGGCTCGGTACTGCGGTGATGTCACGGCCGAATAGCGCAATCGAGCCCGAATCGGGCGTCAGTTCGCCGGTGATCAGATTGAACAATGTTGTTTTGCCGGCGCCGTTGGGACCGATGATCAGCCGGCGCTCGCCGGGCTGCACGTCGAGATTGACGCGGCGCGTCACGTGCAGCCCGCCGAAGGCTTTCGAGAGGGCATTGACAGTGAGCGCGCTCATGGCCTGGTCTCCGCTGCAGTCTTGGCACGCGCGCCGGCCTTGCGCCAAAGCAGCCGCCAGAGTCGCATCGATCCGGGTACCAGGCCTTCCGGCATCAGAATGACAATGGCAACGAAGATCGCGCCGAGCAGCATGTTCCAGCGCTCGATGTAGCCGCTCACCACGTTCTTCACCACTACGACCAGTGCGGCGCCGACGATCGGGCCGAACAGCGTGCCGGCGCCACCAGAGATCACCATCAGGAGCACTTCGGCGGAAGAGGTGAGCGCGAGCGTCTGCGGGCTGATGAATTGGTTGTAGTAGACAAACAGGATTCCCGATACAGCCGTGAGCAGCCCCGAAAAAAGGCACGCGCAAAAGCGGATAGCCCAGACATGATAGCCAAGAGCGTTCATGCGGCGCGGCTGGTCGCGTGTGCCCATCAAGGCGGCGCCAAGCGGAGAACGCACGAAGATCGCAACAGAGACCATCGCGATCACAAAGATGACCAGCGTCATATAGTAGAACGAATTTGCCGTATTGAGATCGAAACCGAACGGTGCGGGCCGACCGTGTAAAGTGATGCCGTTGTCGCCACCGGTCACGCTGATCCAGCGGTATGCCAGCCCCCAGAGAATTTGGCCGAGAGCCAGCGTAATCATGATGAAGCCGATGCCGGTGGAGCGCAGCGATAGAACCGCAAACAGGGCCATCGACGCGATTCCGACCAGCAACGCCACGATGATTGAAAGCGGATGACCGTAACCGATGTGAAGCATGTAGCCGGTGGCGTAGGCGGCAACGCCGAACAATCCGGCATGGCCGAGCGACACCAGGCCGCCATAGCCGACCAGAACGTTCAGTCCGAGAGC
>JBKPRE010000059.1:0-12636 GCA_046734435.1 Pseudomonadota bacterium
TCACGATTAGAGAACGGTCTCTATGGGCTCGGTTGCGTCATCCTTTTGATGATCATGTGGTACTTGGCGCGGAAGTTTGGAATTTTTTGATAAGCGACCATGGGGGCCCTGGCAGCAACTGCTACCGCCGCCGCCTTTCTGTCAGGCTAAATTTCTACTTGTTGCCGCGCTAACCTCAGTCACCTCACTTGGACTATTTATAACATTGGTTGCGGTGTTCATCGTTACTTTGGCGATAACAAATAGGCAAACGTCCGGAGTAGACATCGGCAATGCAACAATAGGTCCGTACAGACCCTCCGACTAGGCGGACACTTCGTGCCGAATCGCTAACGGGAGATATTTTTTGCAGCCACGACACAAGGTTTTGTGTTTTAAAATCTGCTTACCGATTTGCTCTGAAATGCGAACGCCGTCTTAGCTTGAACCGAAGGATCTGTGGTGCAAAACGATGCCGTTCAAACAGGTGTTGGCTAAGGGCGCCAGAATGCAGAAATTCTACAAATTGAGCGGTCTGTTTGCGGCGCGGCGTGAATATTTTTTCGTAGCCGCAGCTTTATTTTTTACTGTTTGCGCTAGCGCAAATATTATCGTGGGCGTCTTGAGATAAATTATGCAGGATCGTCGTAACTGTGATCGCCGAAGCATCGCGCGCTCGCGCGCGTTGAGGGGCGCAAAAGTGATCATTGGGACATCTGCGGTTATAGACTGCATCGTGCGGAATGTGACGAATACAGGCGCACGCATCCACATACCGAATTCGGTGGATCTGCCTGAGGTATTCGATCTTACTTTTGACGGCGGCTATTCGTTTCGTAGCTGCCGGGTTAAATGGCGGTCAATCACTGAAACCGGCGTGCAATTTCTGTAAAAGTTCGACTCGACGTTGCTTCCTGAAGGCAATGGCTCGATTTCCTTGACGTTGGCCTAGGACTGCAGCCAACTCCAGCGCGCTTTCGAAGCTGGCGCCAAGGCGATGCGAATCTGCTTGGGGCTTTTTAATGGTAGAGCGTATTCCCTAACATCCGCGCATTGCCGGATCGTTTGACATTTTGTCAGCACGCGCGCCGCCTTGCGGTGAGGGGGCTAACAATTTGTCAGCGTGCCACTGGTAAAACACCCGGGAAGCCGGCCAATGCAGCGGGTTGCTCCAGATACCGGAAACGTGTCCGTGCAGTCCACGCCGGCCGGCAAACCGGTTATCGTCAGACGACCAAATTCAGGGCGTTGAAATTAAACGCGAATTTTACGGCGAAACTCACAGTTCGGTTAAGCGCAGATGCCGCGGTTTTACGGGAAAGGCCAGCAACAGGCACAATCACGCTCCGATCGAAAATCTGCTGATGCCGGGCGAACATCATGGCACTTGCCGCCAAAGGATTTTCCAACAAGGCGATCACCACCGCTGCCGCTAAGATCCATCTGCATCACATCTGCCGGAAGAGCCGGGTGAGAAACCGTCCGTCGCTTGCTGGCATTTCAGTACGCGCCGCAAGGATGGCCCGACCAATACGTCAGGAGCCTCAATTGGGCAAAAAATTCCGTGCCTCGGCAATAATTTTACGCTCGGTGCAAACTGCGCGATCGAAAACACGCGGAAATTTCTGGCACGGAGTTTGCGGGGATCGGCTGCAGAGTCAATGGAGGCTCGCATGAAAATCCATCCGGCCATATCGGGCGCAATTGCAGCCTCGACTCCAAATCGGGTGCCGCCGGCGCAGGCCGCACGCGAGGCACTTTCTACGCAGCCTGACCTCGCCGGTCTGCCGTTCGGAAAACTGGTGTCCGCCTTCGCGCGCGGACTGCCCCTGCCTTCGGCGCCAACATCCGCGCCAGAGCCAGCATCGATACCTGACGAGTTGTCTACACCCGAAGTAACAGCTGCCGCGCCTCAGCCCGATCCCTCACAAGCCCTATAACACGCTGCCTCGAACTGCCGAGAACTGCCGACGCGCTATTAGCCTGGGAACCATTCGTCCAATCGGCATTAAAGAAGGTACCAGCCGAATGCAAAACCACCTGCTATGCCAAGCGCCAGAAGGATGATCGCGCGGCCGCGCGAACTCAGCTGAGGTCTCAGATTCTGCAATCGCTTTGCGCCTCTTGCAAAAAAACTTGGTCGAGGCGCAGTCTTGCGCCGCGGCGGTGCGCCGGCAGTGACAAGCGTATCGCGTTTGGAAGAGAATCGGACAACAAAATATGTAACCAGTCCGACGACTGGCGGAACGAGGAGCACGATAAATAACTGTGCCATAGCCGCCCCCCAGAAAAGCGTAAAGCTATTTTACCTCTCGCGCCATAGCCTGGAACGGGCGGCCTTTCATTTTTTCTAATGTGCGTCGCCGACCCTCGCGGCTTATGTACAGGTTAGGCCGCCGCGACGCGCGCATTGAAATAGCGCCGCGTTCCTACATCAGTCACGACGCGATTTCCTGGCGACTTGATCATCACTAAAAAGTACAAAGCGAATCCAACAATATTCGACCGCTATCGCGCAATTCCTTCAACAATGAATGCAACGGAGTCAGTTGATCTGGCCCGGATCGTGTCCGCTTTTTTCTGAGCCCGCGAATTGTACCAAGCTTTCGCTTTCTCGACACTTTCAAATTCGATCACAGCAAGCCGCTCCGGTGGATTTCCATCCAGGCGCGCTATGTTGCCAGTGCTAATGAGATAACGCCCGTCGGCCGCCTCGGCTGCTGCGCGGCCTTTTTCAGGCAATGGCTTGTAAGCCTCCGCGTCGGTTATCTTCTGGATCGCGATGACCACGTAGGTCGGTGCCTTGCTCTGGGCACGAAGGGCTTGCGTTGCGGCAGCGCCAACTCCGATGCCGGCCAGCATGGCGAATGCGATCTTGTAACGGTAGCGCACGTGTTCATTCCTTTGCTCAAGGGGACGCGCGGTTTTAGCGCCATTCGGCCGCTGACGCCAATGCGGGCCGATTGCGCGCCGGCACCGCCCGAAAACGGATTGACCGGCTCACATCGGAGGTCAACAATCGGCAATCAGACAAGAAGTTTCTCGTGAGCGCGTTCCCCGAGCCATCTCTCAGCAACTTCATTTTTAGTCGCCGGTCACTCATCGTGAGCCTGCCATTGCTGGCTGCTGGCTGTGTCAGCTCGGAGCGCTTCATACCGATATTGGGCAATGATTACGGCACTTACGGAGTCGTTTACGATGAGGGAATTGTTGTCCCCGCCGTTGACACCACCGCGATCGATCCCAACCTCCTGCGTCAGGAGGTCGCCTGGCACGGACCCGAGCGCCCGGGCAGCATCGTCGTCAAAATTCCGGAGCGAAGGCTTTATCTAGTTCAAGGCAATGGGTGGGCTTTGCGATACGGCATTGGCGTCGGACGCACTGAGGCTCTCAATTTTCGCGGCAGCGCAACCGTCGGACGTAAGGAAAAGTGGCCACACTGGACGCCGACTGCGAGCATGATCGCGGCGATCCCGCGCTATCGGGACTACGCCGGCGGCATGGGCGGCGGCCCGGACAACCCGCTGGGCGCCCGCGCGCTTTATCTTTACCGCGGCGGTCGCGATACCTTTTTCCGACTGCACGGCACAAATGAGCCTGAAACCATAGGTGGCGCTGTTTCGAGTGGATGCATTCGCCTGTTCAATCAGGATGTCATGGACCTTTATAATCGGGTCCCACTGGGCACCCATGTTGTGGTCTTGCAGGAATAATGATGTGACGCCTCCACAGGCTGGTCGACGAATTATGACGCGGCTATTTCGTAACCGTAGGACTGATTGCCGGGACGGTCTTAACTCGTAGGTGCCCGACAGCACGCTCGGCGCCTGCGCGAGTTTTCGCGGCATTGCCAGCAAGCGCCCGCTTCGTGTGGTGGGCGTTCTTCAATTCATTGGCCTGCTGCAGATAATTGTCCCCCAGGCTGATCAACTGCAGTTTCGTGACAGGGTTCGATGCCACTCGCGCCAAGGCGTAAAAGCGTTGTGCGCTGGTCGCCAACTCGTCGGCGATTGCCATCTTGTAAGCCCATATCAAAACGGAACCGGAGTGCTCCCAATGGCGCCCCAATACGAAAACTTATTCGGCCGCCGGCCGAGCGATATTGCCCGGTATCATTTGCGTTTTTGTTAGGCTGTCGGAGATCGCACGTACCGCGTTCTGGGCCGCGTAGCTTAAATTCACATAGTCATTTATTTCACGCTCCAGGCGCTCGCGTTCACAAAGCAGCATGTGGCGAACATCCTGCAAATCCGAAATGACTCGATCGATGCTTTCCATGGCATCGTTGGAAGTTGAATGGATTTGGGAACGTAGCCCGTCCACAGCCAGAGCGCCGGCTTCGGGCGCCAAGCCGGCCATTCGTTCGGCGGACAAGTCATCACGTTTGATAAATTGCCGAAGCTCGTTCTCAAACGCCGCGATCATGTTGTCGCGTTCTGGAAGCTGTCGCTTGGGCGCAAATACATCCGGTTCATATTCCAGATCGTCGCGCATTATGTAACTCGTACTTTGCCATGGCCTCACTCCGACCGAGAAGTCATAGCAAAAGTATCATTTGAAGGAGTTGTTGTGGAAGTCAGAAGGCCCCCGCCGTCACTTTGACTATATTTTCCTTTCCGCAGAAGCAATTACCGAAGACGGCTGCAAGAAGGCTGCAACGGCTGCGTGCCTCTGTGCGTCCAGATCACGAGCGTCTGGGTAGGCCTGCCCTGCCATTGTTTTCGTTCAAAAAAGCCAACAAACTACTCCGATCAGTTTGATTTTTCGGTTTTCGTTCGAGTGCACATAATCTGGCAACGGTGAGCATATATGCGGAAGCTGCTCGGATCCGTCATCATTGCCTCAACGGGATTGCTACTTCCGAGTATTGCAAAATCGGAGCCTGCGTTACGTGGCGCCGAATTTGCACAATTTTCGCCGCGCCGTTCCGAGGTTGGGAGTTCTTTCCGGCAGCCAGGCCAATCTGCCCCTTCCCTAAATGCAAGGCAGCGCAGCCGCCCCAGCAATCTCGCCTGGCGGGATGGCCACTGGCGCCACACTGCACGTAAGGGACGACTCGGCTGGTGGTGGGTTGTAGGCGGAGTTTGGTATTTTTATCCTGAACCGATCGATGGCCCGCCGGATTACGTATCCGACGTCGCGGTCGCCGACGAAACGCCGCCAGCACAGCCACCGCAATCGAAAAAGCCTCCGCAAACATTTTATTATTCCCCCGGGAGTCTGGCGGGGACTGGCTATCCGACCGTAGAGAAATGTTGGCAAGCGCGAGATGCAGCGGGCGGTGTTGGTGTCTGCGTCATCAAGTAGCTCATGGCAAAGCTGCATTAGCTAATGTGCGCAATGTTAATTCGCGCGCCGTCCACCAAGATTGGATTGTTGCGCGCTCACAATGCGGCAAAGAATTCTACCAAACATTCCATTCGATGGCGGACGGTGCAAAAATAATGTCAGCTAAGTGCCAGAAGCGAGCGTGCGCTACTATTCAAACTCCACGCCCATCTTTGTGCCCGTCTTCCATCGCACATGGCAATGGCGGCGCACGCCGCCGACAATCAGGTCAAAGTTCTGCGGAATGCCGATCGTGGTCAAAACCTGCACAGCACAGCCAGTGTCAGATATATTCTTAACGGTGCATTCCATTTTCGGCTGCTTTTCGGTTATTATAATAAAAGCCCCCTTTAGCACCCGCTGGCGAGAAGCGCTGCGTTTTTCGTTCATCACCGAATCTCCCTAGGGGAAATTCCGCCGCTTCCACAGCGCGGTCAAACATAATTTCGGGAGTACGCACCTTTTAAAGCCGCTTTTTTTAGGAGTTTGCCACGGAACCACAGAGTGCACATTCTGGTACAAATATTTGAATGAATGGGGGGTGGACTGGCGATTGCGTTCTTGATCGCTCTAGTCGCGCCGGCGGTTGCGCAGAAAGCCCAGATTGAAGCAGTCAACGCAAAATGGATGGACTTGTTCAGCAACGGTGTTTTTGAAGGGATTGCCCAACTGTACACCGTTGACGCGATCCCATTTCCGCCTGCTACGCAGTTCGCCAGCCACATTGCCAGCGGCAAAAATCACCAACAAAGATACCGGTATCCCCAATAACGGTTCAGCGGGAAAGAAAACGGGCCTTCCCAACCACAGCCAGCCCACCAGGCGCGGCAGGCATAGATGTAATATCCGCAGGTTTGGGAGCGTCTATACCGCCCGTCATATCCGGCAGCTGCCAGGTGACCTTCACCCATGGCCTTGCCGCGACTAACGGAGGGATCTGTCGCCTCGGCGCGAACTGAAAACATTGATCCAAGCGCAAAAACCACAGCGCATACAGCGAGCGTGTGACGCATGTGAGGCTCCTCCGTCAAAAATTATCACTCTCGCCAGCTTGTAGTCCAGTTGCCATCCGCGCCGGTTGCGAACGGCACAAAAATGGCTATTAGCGCGCGAGACTGCACCGGACCGGGCGTGACACAGGGGTTTTCGGGGCTTCACCGCACCCCCCCGCCGGCAACCGGCGCATCGGCTTACGACAAAATCCTTCAGGGTGCCTTTGTCGTGCTATGGTGACGTTCTGAATCGCATAAAGGCGCTGCCGATGACATCGAGCCGGCGTTTTGCAGCTACTCTCGCAGTTATTGTTTCGACGTTGGCTCTAATTCCATGCGTCTCCGCTGAGACCGCTGTGCGCGATCTTTGCTCGCCACGAGCAGAAATTAGAAGGGCCGCACCGCCGACAAAGCAAGCCATTCCAGTTGCGCGACCGGAAGCCGCGGCAATAGAAATAGCGCCAGTACAAGTCGCGCAGATTTCGCGCGTCGAATCTGTTCGCGGCGAGATCCCGATCGCTGATCATCCGGTGGCTCAGATCCAGATAGCGACCATAGACCTCTGCGTCCATCCAAGCCCCACAGGTATTCGTTACGACCCTGAAACAGCGGGCAGGATACGCCAGCAATACGTAAATAGTCTTTTGAACGCCGGTGGCGTTTCTCCCCAATCAGTGGCCGCCCTCATTGATTTGAATGTGAGTATAGAGGTGACAACTCCACCAGCTTATCTATTTTTTCGTAATGGGGACAGTGTGCCTTCGGCAGTGTTCGCCGCCGAAGAAGAATGTTTGCAGGCACGACAAGAAACTGACAACGCAGGGACATGTGAAAAAAAAGATAATTCGGTCTTTATCTCGATAAGCGGGACGATCACCAACAAAAACCCGTTCCCTGTGAGCGAAGTGAATATCGCGTGTGAGTACACTGATGCTCAAGGTGCTTCTGGTTCGGTTACACAAAGATTCCTGTACACGCTCGCTCCCGATGGGGGGTCCGTCCCGGTTTTGGATCATGTGGTGGCAGAATTGCAGCCTCAGTCCGTTGCAAACGACGTTTCATGCAACATAGAATCCGCAACGGTCTGGAAAAAGGACGATGATATTCAATATCTGAGTACAAAATTTCAGCGCCCCCCTGCCCGATAAATTCTCGCGTAGATCTATGGCTCTACCGGGCCCGTTCAGCCAAGACGTACAAGCGGACCCGAGGCTTTAGTCCACGCATCAACGCCGCCTTGAATGTGGCATGCCGTTTCAAGCCCGGCGTCCTGCGCCGCCTGCACCGCCATGGCCGAGCGCTCGCCAAAAGCGCAGTAAAACACAAGCCGTTTGCTGGTGGACCTGGCGAGCTCGCTGAGCATGCCGCCCGGGCTGATATTTTCCTGAAGGGCCAGATATGGCACGTGCAGCGAGCCCGGGATGGTGCCGTGCCGTTCGCGCTCGGAGCGCTCGCGCAGGTCGATGATAGCGATGTCCGGCTTTCCGATAAGACCGAGAGCATCCTTCGCCATCATTGCCCAGCCACGCTGTGCAATTTTCTCCTGGGCAAGGCCGACCTTGATGTTCGCCGGTACAGCGACGTCCATCATTTTCGGATTGGCGAGCTTCAGGTTGTTCATCAACTCGACATATTCATCCACCGAGCGTACCTGCAGGCGCGGATTATACGCCCGCTCCTCCCCGATCGTCGACACCGTGTCGCCCTTGTAGTCGTGCGCGGGATAGACCAGCGTCGCGTCCGGCAACTTCAGCAATCGACCAAACAGTGATTCATATTGCTGGCGCGGATCACCGTTCTGGAAATCGGTGCGGCCGGTGCCGCGGATGAGCAGCGTATCTCCGGTGAATACCCGGTCGGGCAGGACGAAGCTGTAGGAATCGTCGGTGTGGCCCGGCGTATAGATGACGTCAAGCGAGAGGCCCTCGATCGTAAGCTTGTCGCCATCGGCAAGGCGCATCGAGACCACATCAGCCTTGGTCTGCTCACCCATGATCGTGATGCAATGGGTATGGTCGCGCAACGCGCCCAAACCCGTAATGTGATCCGCGTGCAGGTGAGTATCGACCGCTTTGACCAGCTTCAGGTTGAGTTCTTTGACCAGATGCAGATAACGATCGACCTTTTCGAGCACCGGGTCGATGATCAACGCCTCGCCGCCTGCCCGGCTTGCGAGCAGATAGGAATAGGTGCTGGACGCCTGATCAAAGAGCTGCCGGAAGATCATTTTCGGTGATGATAGGCGCTTGAACCGATGTCGGGCAACAACTCCCGAAAGCCGTCAAACGCGAGAGCCCGATTTTTTTGTCAGTTTGCCGAACCACGGATCGTCCCAAAATCGTACAATGTGTGACTTGCGTCACTGTTTGTGGACCGGGCCTCGTCTAATAAGGAAGCAGGAAATCGGCTCTCGATGGAGGCCACTATGCAAAGCCATCAAACAGTTTTCGGGCGTTTGGGCTCGACCGTCGATGCCTGTGTCGCCTGGCAGATCCGCAAGGTTTACGAGGACATTATTCTCGCCAAATCGTTGGTCCCGGCGAAGCCATCGAAGCTGAACTGAGCCGTGCTCGGTACGGTGCAAAAGCGATCCTCGCCGAACAAGGGCACACCGATGGCCGGACGGGTGTCCGGTCCGGCCTCAGAAGAGTGCCCAGACTTGATCGTGACCGGCGATTGTTTCTTGACCGAACAATAATTTCGACGTGCGCCTCTCCCCCCTGGAGTTTCGCCTACTTTGCTCCGCGCCGTGTCCGTGCGTGGCGATTTGGTCGTCGGAGTAATCAATCGATAACTAGTCTCGAGTCAGTCCAGCGCGGGTTGACGCCGCCACAACAAGCGGTGCCCCTACTTTGGAGCTTTCAGCAAAATGAGTTCTCCGGGCTGGAAGGAAATAGAAATTAGATCCCGTGGCAAGCGTGTAAAGGGACGCTATAGCGTTTCCGATGATGTCGTTACGGTCGCAGCTTGGAACGGCACCAAAACAGCCCGGCTTGGCATTTTGCCTGCTGAACGATTAGCGCAGTTGCTGCTGCGCGAACTGGCGGATGAAGCAAAACCAAATTAGGAACCCCGCCACATCAGGCCGGGATCACCGATGCCAATGCCAGAAGCGCGCCAATGGCAAGCGTGAGCCCGAAAATCTCCTGCGCGTATTCCCGTGCTTTCCAGTTAAACATGGGTCCCCTCCAATCCTTGGAGTTCATGTTCTGTTAAGTAAGCCGATGCGGGGTTTCTGGCTGTGACGACCGTCACAGGATTTTCGATTGGTATCCCTATGCTGTGACGGCCGTCACAGAATTTGCGATTGGTACTCCTGCGGAGCCGAAGTGTCAGCGCGCTAAAGGCCATGATGGTCGCAGTGGTGTGAGGGGTGGTGTATGCGGACTGTAGCGTTAGTCCTTATCGCTTTGCTGCTCGGCGGTTGCGGCAGCACGCAGACAGTCTCGCTCGACAGTATCCGAAACCAGTACCTTGACGCGCAGCTGGATTATCAAGACTGCATGAACACAAGTGGTAGTGAAGTTATCAACCGGTGCGGATCAAAGCGGGCAGTCGCGGAAGCCGCGGAGAAAACCTATCGCGATGCAATGAGCAAGGGGCTCGGTGGCGACAAATAAAGCGCTCGAAAAGACTGGGCGGCGGCTACGATCTTTGTGCCAGTTGCTTTGAGACTGTGGCGGCAAAATCGTAACGCGCGGCATCAGATGCGAACGCGGACGCGGGAATAATCAGTCCGATTCCATTGTCGATTGGCAGGATGACCGCATTCTTCTCGATCTCAACACCCTGGAAGGCGGCCCATAGATATTTGGCGCTCATCACGCTTCGGTCGATGGTCAGACCATCGGGTTCGATCCTAAGCCTTGTCGCGCTCAGATAAGGGCCGTCATCGGACACCTGCATACGCAGCATCCGTAGACGTAGCTTGACCGCAGGCATCAGGCTCGCAATCGCGGCGATCAACAGCGCAATCAGGATCAGATAGAACGAGACCGGATAGCGGATGCCGGCGCCAAAAATCTGCGCGGCGCGATAAGGCGCGATATTCACGATAATCGCCATCGCCAGAAAAAAAGCGCACAGCACCACCCCGAGCATCGCCAGCAGGTAGTTGGACCTGTTTCGGGCGAAAATCCTGCGCGCCATATAGCCTTGCAGGAAGCGGAAATCACTGAAGCTCACATTGTAGGCCAGTGACTCGGATGCCATCGGCGCCTCCATCGCAACTTATGTTGCAAAGATTATACTGGCGCCGTGGCTAAATCTGCGCATCTCGACCCTGCGGCCACCCCTTTTTGGCACGCGACAGCCGAAGCCGCGGCGCGGTCACAAGCATCGGCTGATGCGGCAAAAGCTCCCTGCAATTCTTGTGGCCAGGCCGAATTTGCCGTGCGTTTCCATTTGTTTAGTCAAAATTCAACAATGCAATACTTCTTGAGCGGTATAGGGTATTTTTAGCGCATCCGGCCGCAAAAGAAACGCAATGAACGATTCAGAGTTTGGACAAACCAGGATTGCCGCCGTCAGCCGCGCCGCAAGCGCTACCGCCTACCTGATGGAATTTCTCATTACCGGCGCGGCTTTCTTTGGCCTGATCAAGCTCGGATTGCTTTCGCTCAATACCCTCGAAACTCCATTTCTGCTGCCCACCGGATTTGCGCTCGCCGCTGTCCTTCTCCGCGGTCGTCGCATCTGGCCGGCGATCCTGGCGGGTTCGCTTTCTTCCTATCTACTCTCCGGTGGCGGACTATTGCAATCGAGCTCGATCGTGGCCGGGACAGTGCTTGCAGCGCTGGCCGGGGCATTCCTGATAAGCCGCTGGTCGACCCCGGAGAGCCTGTTCGCGACCGCGCAAAGCGTGGCGAAGTTCTCATTCATCTGCTTCGTTCCTACAGCAGTGATCAGCTCAATGTTCGCATTTGGACCGTCCGTCCTCGCGCACGAGACGGATCCATCCAACACCGCTGTCACCTGGCTGCTCTCGTGGCTGACAGACGGAACCGCGACATTGATTATCACTCCCGCTATCGTGCTCTGGGCAATGACGCCGCCTGTCCACTTTTCCAGACGGGATTTTCTGGAATCGCTTGCCCTCGTTATTCTAACGGGGGCCCTCGGTTTCCTGGCTTTCAGTCCGCCCCTTGATATTGGTTTTGTGAACAGCGATACCGCGACTCCTTATCGATCCCTGCTCGGATTTCTTCTCTTGCTGCCTTTGATGCGGGCTGGCTTGCAAGGCAATCAACGCAATGTTGTTGTGGTCGGGCTCATTTTTAGTGCAATAGCTGCCTGGGGCCTTGCCGTGGGCAGCTTCCCGCTGGTCCAAACGGATTTCAAAGCAGCACAGTTATTGCTGCTGGCGGTATCGATCAGCGCCTCGTTGCCACCGCTCATAATGGCCGCAACAATAGCCAGACGCCAAAGACTGGAAGCCGATTTGCTCTCGACGCAGGGCCTGCTCCGGCATGACCTTGAAGAAACGAATTCACAGCTCGACAGGGCAAGGCGTCATTTCGAAATCTTGATCGAAGGCGTTGTCGACTACGCGATCTTCGTGCTCGACACCGCCGGACGTGTTGCCAGCTGGAACAGCGCCGCGCAGAAAATCATGGGCTACACCGCCGACGAAATCGTCGGAAAGCACTTTGGTATATTTTATCGACCCGACGAGCGCCGCGCGGGCGAGCCGAACCGGGCGCTGGAAATGGCAATTCAAAAAGACAAGTGCGACGTTGAGGGGTGGCGGATCAGAAAGAATGGCACGCTGTTTTTCGTGACGGGTTCGATTTCCTCCATCCGCGACGACGGCGGTACCCTGCTCGGTTTCGCAAATATCCTGCGGGATGCAACCGAGCGGCGGGACGCACAGGAAAAGCTGGTGCAGGCCCGCGAGCAACTGGCGATGGCGCAGAAAATGGAGGCCATCGGCAAATTAACGGGTGGAATTGCCCACGACTTCAACAATCTGCTGATGATCATCGGCGGCAATGCACAGACCTTCAAGCGCCTGCTCGATCCAAAACTGCCGCGCGCGATCGAAGCCATACAGACGGCCGCCAAACGCGGGGAAAGCCTGACCCGGCAGTTACTGACTTTCTCCCGGCGTCAGCATCTGAGCCCTACTGTAATCGATCTCAATGCTTCAGTTAAAAACATGCGGCCCATGATCGAAAGTTCTCTGCGCGGCAATATCATATACAAAGAGGACATCGACGATGGCGTCTTGCCGGTGAAAGTCGACCTTGCCGAACTGGAACTGGCAATCGTCAATCTCGCCGTCAATGCGCGCGATGCGATGCCGAATGGCGGCACATTCACACTGACTATTCATAAC
>JBKPRE010000060.1:0-47498 GCA_046734435.1 Pseudomonadota bacterium
ACTTGGTTGGCTGTTGCACCGGAAGGTCGGCCGGCTTAGCGCCTTTAAGAATCTCGCCAACATACCCCGCCCCCCGTCGAAATAGGTCTTTGGCGTCAACTCCGTATGAAAACAGGCCGCCGTTCACTGCAAAGACTTTTAGGGCATAACCCGCCGGCAATTGATACTGAGCGGCCAACGCGATGATCAGATCGCGATGGGCGAGCGTCAGAAAATCGAGCAACACCAACAGTCCACCATTTGTTTGAGAAGCAAATGCACCGATCGTGCGCTTAAAATCTTCAGATTCGCGACCCGGTCCTGCCACAACCCGAACTCCTAATTTTGGTCCGGCTACTTCGATCGAACGCAAATTTCCTGACATAACGGGATTGTCCGGATTGTAAATCACTGCGACACGGGTGACCGCCGGCGAAACCTGTTTCAAAATCTCCAGCCATTTGCTTCCCATCGAGAACTCGTAATTGGTGAAGCCGGTGATATTGCCACCTGGATGGGCCAGGCTTGAGACAAGCCCGGTACTAACCGGGTCTGAAACGTTCACAAACACCACCGGCGTTGTCGGTGCCGCCCGCCGCAACGCCGTTGTCGCTGGCGTTCCTTGTACGAAGATCGCGTGTGGAGCAAGGCGCGCGAGTTCCGCTGCAAGTGCTGGTAGGCGGCCAGTATCTCCACCGGCCCATCGATATTCGATGTGAATGTTCGCGCCTTCCTTCCAATCAAAATCTGCGAGAGACTGCGAAAATACCGATACCAAAGCTTTCTGATCGGCGTCGCTCTCGGCCGTCCCCATCAGCACGCCAACCCGCTTGATTTCTGTCCGCTGTTGGGCGTGCGCTTTCAGCGGCCATGCCACTGCCGCACCACCTAACAGCGATATGAACTTCCGCCGTTTCATCCACGCTACCGAAGCTCAAGATAGGCATCGTATCAGGCCAAGCCACTGGCCTAAAATAGGACGGTCATGTCTGCTAAGGACCAATAGCGGACATGCTGCCGTTACTCGATCACCTCGTCAGCAATCTGCTGGAGGTGCAGCGGTATCTCTCGGCCCAATGTCTTGGCAGTCTTGAGGTTGATGACAAGTTCAAACTTAGTTGGCCGCACGATTGGCAGGTCAGTTGGCTTCGTACCTTGAAGTATTTTTCCAACGTAAATACCAGCTTGGCGATACGTATCGCTCGGTCGGCTACCGTAGCTCATAAGACCACCGGCTGCTGGAAATTCACGCGCATAATATATTGCAGGGAGTGCGTGGCGCTTGGCCAAATCGGCCAGCTTACGAGAGTATGCCAAAAATAGAGGATCGCTGCCCACTACAAACGCGTCAACGCGTTGTTCAAATAGTGTTGCGAAAGCTGCGTCAATTTCGCGCTCATTCGTAGCTTTGAAAACCTTGAGCTCAATTCCGAGTGCGCGAGCAGCGGCCTCGGCGTCCTTGGTTTCCAGCTCTTCAATAGGATTATTTGGGTTAGCAATGAAACCGAACGCGGTCGCTGTCTGTACGACCTCGCGTAAAAGCCCTAGCCGCTTTCCTGCAAGTTCAACAGAATAAAAAGTTGCACCCGTAATGTTTCCTTCCGGTCGGTTTAGACTTGCAACGAGACCCGACGCGATTGGATCACCACCATTTCCGAAAACGATTGGTATTGCTGTCGTTGCCGCTTTTGCCGCTAACGCCGCCGGGGTCCCGCTGAGGGCGCCAATAACCGCCACCTGACTACGAACCAAATCGTTAGCTAGCGCGTCCAGCTTGTCGTAGTGTCCTTCCGCCCAACGGTATTCGATCTGCAGGCTCTGGCCTTCGACGTATCCGGCCTCGCGCAAACCTTGGCGGAACGCCGCCGCCATGGGTTCCCCTGAGGCGGCCGATCTCGCACTTAGGAGACCGATCACCAGCTTCGTAGCATGCTGTGCCCGCACTGCTAATGGCCATGCAGCTGCACTACCAGCAATCGCTATGAACTCGCGGCGCCTCATCGTCTCACCTGAGGCTCAAGAAAAGACATTGTAGCGCTTCAAACTAGTCGCGTTAAGGGAGCAAGGAATGTCCGCTTTGGGTGGTGGTCTCAACCGGTCGACGCAACGCTCTCCGTCTTGAAGGAGAAAGACGGAGTATGACGAAACGAAGAGGCTTTTTCGAAGTCTGCTGCGGCAGAGAAACCCGCACTTCGGGATTGTCGGCAGTGTCGCAAGATTTCGGCATTCAAATCCCAGCAGAAAGAATGAGATAGAGTGTTGCGTCGACCGTTGAGCCGGCTGTTACAAGCAGACGTATGCAGACCAGGTCCGCTTTAGCCCCAATAGCGACCGCGAAAGCGGACATTCGCGCCGCAGAATGGTGATGTCTGCTTTAGCCCCAAAAGCCGACATATGCAGCGCAACTAGCGATGTCGGCTATGGGCCAACAGCGGACATCGCCTAGCAGACTGAAAAGGACGATGTTCCAACATCACTCCTTAACGTCTGGCCAGCGGATGCGCCCAATCCAGTGTCTGAAATTCTTGCGGCGTGAGCGTCAGCGAAAGTGCGACCGCGTTTTCCTTTACGTGTGCCGCGGAACCGGAGCGGGGAATAGCGATAACGTTCCCGCTGCGGATGGTCCATGCCAGCGCGACTGCACTCGCCGAGCACCCGTGCGCCGCGCCGATTTGTGCAAGCGTGGGATCACGCAACAGGCCGCTGCCACCGAGTGGAGTATAGGCCATCACCGGCATTCCGTGTCGCTTGCACCACGGCAGTAGGTCACGCTCAATGGCGCGTTCGCTCATATTGTATAAAACCTGGTTAGTCGCGCAGCGATCGCCGTGCGGAACACGGAAGACCTCTTGCATGTCCTTAACTTTGAAATTGGACACGCCCCAAGCCCGAATTTTTCCCGCCGCACGCAGACTTTCGAAGTCTCTTACAACACCGGCGAGATTTGTGTCGCTATTTCGCCAGTGCAGCAGATAGAGATCCAGATAATCGGTGTTAAGACGAGCGAGACTGGCCTCGCAGGCGCGCGCCATGCCATCTCCAACCACGTGATTGGGATGCACTTTAGACACCAAAAAAACACGGTTGCGCTGACCGGCAATTGCACGGCCGATTAATTCTTCTGACCGGCCACTGCCGTAGATCTCGGCTGTATCGATCAACGTCATCCCGAACGAAAGACCGGTCCGTAGCGCTTCTTCCTCGGCAGGCGCCGGCCGCTTTTCCTCAGCGAGCCCTGCAGAGCCCTGACCAAGTGCCGGGACGATGGTGCCATCGCGAAAATTCACAGTGCGCGGCATGCCGTCAGCCGAAACGTTGGTTGCCGCGAGAGCCGATGAGCACAACCCGCCAACAATTGCGCTACCCACGGGTAGCATTGCGCTCAGCGCGCAAAATCTGCTGAATTCACGCCTTGTCATATCGATATTCACGCGCGGCCTCGTCACGAGTCGTTTCGCTGCTTCGTGCATAGCGCTTTTCCTGCGCGCGCCCCAATCCTATCGAAAGGACGAACCATCCCGCTACGACCGGCAGGGAACAAAGCGCAATTGCGCCGATCTTGAGTCCCAGCCCCTGCAGACTGTCAAAAATCCATCCGGACAGCGCGTCGGAGCCACGGTAGACAACAACGTCTATTAAATTTTTAGCCTTATATTTTTCTGCCCGTGTGATCACCGTGAAGAACACCTGGCGCGCCGGATTGGCGATCGAGAAGTTCATCCAACGCTGCAAGACTTGAATTGTGATGACCACTGCCAGGGTCGGCATGACAGCCAAGACGGCGAAACCCACAAGGTAGACGGCAGGCAGTGCGGCCGCGGCGATTCCGGTGCCGAGACGTTTGAGAACAGGGCCGGTCAACAGCAATTGGGTCGTCACCGTGAGTAAATTCACCGCAAGATCAATGGTTGCGAAAACACGGGTTTGCAGGCCGGCCGTCTTAACGGCTTCGGACACGATATGGGCCTGCTCGAAATAGATGATCGTTGCGGCATACGACAACAATCCGACCCAGGCGGCCACTCCCATCAAATAGGGTGAGCGTACAAGCTCAGAGATTGCGTCGAATGCACCGCCGCCGATATTCTGTTCGGAAGACTGCGTGCTTGCATGCCCTGTTGCCGAGCGTTCCAGCCGGTAAACGCAAAACACTGCAACCTCAAGAATAACGGCGGCCACTATGACCAGGTTTATCGGTCCCAAAGGGATCGAAAGCCCGATCGTGATGATTGGGCCTAAAAGCGCGCCCGCGGTGCCGCCAGCGCCGATGAATCCGAACAGCCGCTTGCCCTGCTCGGAGGTAAATAAATCGGCCATGAATGACCAGAACACCGCCACAGCAAACAGATTGAACACGCTGACCCATACGAAAAAGACTCGTGCGATCATTGCGGTCCCGATGCCGAGGCTCAGCAGTCCCCAAAACAAAATTAGATTGAAAACGAAAAAATGATAGACGATGGGGATAAAACGCGCGCGCGTTAACCTTGCGACCAATGCGCCGTAAAGTGGTTGCGCAACAAGCAGCGCAACGAAGGTAGCTGTGAACAACCAAGGCAAGTTTTTCACGCCGCCCGCAATGCCCATCTGGTCGCGCAATGGCCGCAACACGTAGTAGCCGGCAAGCAAGGTAAAGAAATACGCGAAAGACCACAGCACAGCCGCACGTTCGTGCGGCGTCGCCGGTATCACTCGCCTCAACCAGCATTCAACCGAGTTCATGGCAATGACAGTTTTTGCTTGAGCTCTGCAGCCGATACTGGCTGCCCATAGCCGGGCTGCCCCCGCTGAAAGCGCCTGGCCTCGGCCAGATTACCGACGACGACGGGATCAAACCCGGCATCTCGCACGAGTCCAACCGCAGTCTGCACCGCCTGGGCATCGTCGCCGGCGATCGGAATGGCTAATTTCGGGTCGGGACGGTGCGCCTCTCGCGCAAAGGTCATGTATGACATCGTGTTGAAGGCTCGCACGATCCGCGCCCCAGCAAGATATTTTTGCGACGTCGTGCCAATACCGTTTTGCTCCACTTCGTTGGCGATGTCGCCATCGCGCGCCAATACAGCGTTGCAGGCGTCGAGCATGATTTTACCCTTCATGGTGGCGGAATAATCCCTGCCAATTTGCGGGATTGCCCCATAGGGCACAGCGATGAACAGGACATCGCCAAACGCTATCGCTTGCTCTACCGAGCCCGCCTGCGCAAGGCTCCCGAGCTTGGCCACCATGTCCTTCAGCTCGTCCGGATGCCGCGACGAAAACATCACAGGGTGACCGCTCTTGACCCACAGGCCGCCGATCGTGCCGCCGATGTTACCTGAACCAATGACGCCAATGCGCGAGGGATTCGCCTGCGCGAGTAAGCGTGCCGAATCCAGAAACGAACCGAGCATCAAAATGCTTCCCGCGCCCAGCAGCGCGCGACGGTGAACTCGTACTAGTCTGATATCTCGCTTACGCATTGGACGACCTCGCATGGTAACGATCCTCTTGCCATATTCTTTCAGGGTGTGACGTCGCACGCTTTTCACTGTTACGTGAAAAGCGACTAGGTAATCTCTGTTGGTCCGATATGATGGTGAGTTTTGAACTTGTGATCAGATCGAACGTTCGCCTTGGGCATGGCGGACATTCGCGTCGCAAAAAAGTTACGTCCGCTTTACCCCGAAAACAGACATGTGCGGCGCACTAGCCGATGTCCGCTTTGGGTCACAAGCGGACATGCGCATGTCCGCTTTACCCCAATTGCGACCGCGAAAGCGGACTCTCGCAAAGGATGATGTCTGCTTTACCCTGAACGCGGACATGTGCAGCGCAACTAGCGACGTCGGCTAAGGGCCAAAAGCAGACATGTGCAGCGCAAAAGCCCAGTCGCGGACATTTCCGCGAACAGACAGATCAACGACGAATCGTTGAAAAGGACGGCCTCTGGCCTAAGGAGTGTCGGCTACGCGACGCAAGGATTCGCGCCCGAAATTGATCCACCGGCAGATGAGTATGAACTATTTCACGTTCGATCGTTGGGGGCGCCGCTTGAGCGCGTCTCTAATTTGGCGAGGTGTTTTGCCGCGGACGTCATAACCGCGGCGTTCAAGTTCGGCGAGCGCTGCATTCCGTAATTTCGCCAATTCCTCCTGCTTATTGCCGCGCTCGGCATCGCGAGTCATAGCCATGCGATCGACCTTTGGATAGTTTAGGACGCGTAAAATAGAACGTGCGTGCCCAAATGCTAGATGGCCAAAGCTGGAATCGCCGACACGTTGTAAAAATGCAACTCCGTCGAAAGCCAGTACAAATTGGCCGTCTCGTCATGCTCGCGCCGCATGCGCTCGACGGACTGGACGTGCTCGTTCTAACGGATCAATAGCAAAACAAAGTTTAGAGCAAGACCGGAACACTGGTCCGCCGCTGTGATGGATTTCTTTTCCGAAGCGGCTTTTTACGCCTGCGCAACAGATGTAATGCAAACCAATGCGATTACCGCAAACAGCCTAGTCGCAGCTCGCGGATGTCCTTGGACTGCGGCTACAAAGTCACTCGCGGTCTGGTCCGTGTGATCGGCCGATCTCGGACTAGAAGTAACGCTGCGGCACGTTGATCACGTCGCCTGGCAAGACCGGCACCGATGCCGAAATCGGATATTCACGCATTTTGTCTTCGCCACGACGTTGGATCTCGACATTATCACGGCGCGCCCGGTACGTCGGACCGCCGGCGACCGCCATCGCCGTCAGCACATTCAGTCCGCTTCGATAGTCGTACTGGCCGGGCTTTTGCACTTCGCCGATGACGTAAAACGGTGCCAGCGTTGCGATCGTCACCGTGACTTTTGGGTTTCGCAGATATTCGCTGCGGAATTTTTTGGCGAGCGCTTGCTCGAGCCCGGCCTGGGTCATTCCCTGCGCCTTGATGGTACCAGCAAGCGGCACCGAAATCTGGCCGGCCTGATCGAGCTGATATTCGCCGCCCAGCTTGTCCTCTCCAAAGACGTCGACCCTGATTTTATCGCCGGGCTGAAGCGTTGCCGGTGCGGTTGCAACAGCTGCCATAGACAATTGCTCCGCCTCGCTGACCGCAGCGGAAGAGCAAGCAGATAACAAAAGAGCCGCAGCGAGCAATGCGCCACAAACGCCGAACGGCTTTAGCATTGCCTCCCTCACCCTCACCACATCAGCGAAAGAATGCCTTCTATGTGCACCCTCTCCAAGCTGACATACACTACCGGCCACTGACATTCTGGGGAACAGGTTAACGCGGCCGGACGTCGCCGCCGGTTCCCTGCGTTTCAGCTGAAATCCCTCGCATCCCCTGCTTCCGGATCCAAATAGAGGTCAAAATTCGGCCGAGTTGTGGCTGCCTCCGTGGGCCGCCCAGTTGCAGTACCGCCCCCACTGGATCTCTGCCCAGCAACAAAACCGGTGTGGTCATCGGCGCCAATCGAACAGCGCAGCGATCCGCAGACCTAAGCGATGTGTTGAGCGGTAGCAGATCCTATTCAGCCGCGGACACCGAGCGTCCCGTAGGGAGTCTTGATCTGATAGGAGCCTTTACTCTGCGACCCCGTAACAAACCTAAATGAGCCGCGCGTGGCTTGTACCGCTACACTGCCTGCTGACTTGTTCGGATCATAAACGAACTTGTCGAGGCGCACGTTCGAGTCAGGACCAACACTGAGATTGCTGTTGTCCTGAAACTGCAGATCCGCCTGGCCCGCTCGACCGGTCCGGACTGTCTCTTTCGAATAAACCTCAGAACCACCTGACAGCGTGCGGGTCGCACCGGACTGAATGCCCTCGGCCTGAGGCTTCACGGAGGTGGCTTTCCCGATCGCGTCTTGAGCGCTTGAGGCTGTCGATTGCAGCGCCAATCCCGCAACCAGTAATGCCGGAACCAAAAAACGGCTTTGCACGTCCGTACTCCGTGTGTGACTGTTTAGGTTAGTAATTATTAAATTATATAACTTTTCTTGTCTGTGATCTAGGTCACTGTTTCCGCAAGCGCATTCGCCCCGTAAGCGCCGCTAATCGTTGGGTATTTCGAGTCCGGCGATTGCCGGTCTTGCTTTTTAAACGCCGCAGAAGACAGCGCCTGACCCCCCCTCCCGCTCCGATTCGAGCTCGGAATACATTCTCATCCGGATCGGCGACAACTATCTATCTGCCCTCGTCCTGTTCGATCAATTGGCGGATGCCTGGATCGCGCAAGAGCACTTCGAAATATTCGATCGCGCTAACCAACCCCTTTTCCAGCGGCGTCACAGGTTTCCAGCCCAGAAGTTCGTTGGCCTTTGAAATATCAGGCTGCCGCTGGCGCGGATCATCTTGCGGCAGAGGACGGTGAATAATGCGGGCGCGCGATCCGGTTAATTCAACAACCATTTTCGCGAGCTCCGCGATTGTAAATTCGACGGGGTTGCCGATATTGATCGGTCCTATGATCTCGTCTGTTGAATCCATAAGACGGATCAAGCCGTCGATCAGGTCGTCAACGTAACAGAACGACCGGGTCTGCGAGCCGTCACCGTAAACCGTGATGTCGCGGTTGAGGAGCGCCTGCACGATGAAATTTGAAATCACCCGTCCGTCACGCGGCTGCATGCGCGGGCCATACGTGTTGAAAATGCGAGCAACTTTGATCCGCAATTTATGTTGCCGCCAATAATCAAAAAACAAAGTTTCGGCGCAGCGTTTTCCTTCATCGTAACAGGAACGCGGGCCAATTGGATTGACGTTCCCCCAATAGTCCTCCCGTTGGGGATGCACGCTTGGATCTCCGTAAATTTCTGAAGTCGAAGCTTGCAGGATCTTTGCCTTCACCCGTTTGGCGAGGCCGAGCATGTTGATCGCACCATGCACGCTGGTCTTGGTCGTCTGTACCGGGTCATGCTGATAATGAATTGGCGACGCCGGACAGGCCAGATTGTAAATTTGATCGATTTCCAGATAGATCGGAAACGTCACGTCGTGGCGGATAAGCTCGAAACGCTTGTGGTTGAGTAAATGCTCGATATTGGTTCGCGCCCCGGTAAAGAAATTGTCCAGGCAAAGAACTTCCGCCCCTCGCGATAGCAGCCGCTCGCAAAGATGCGACCCCAGAAATCCTGAACCGCCCGTGACCAAAATACGCTGCTGGGAGTGCATAACTTCGAATTCGCTGTTGACGCGTGTAACCTACGAGTCTCGGGCTCGACTGTCATCCAAATAACGGATGCCAACCCAAAACTTGCGATAATAATGAATGAGCCGGCTTCAAAGTGGGTCCAAATCCGTGGCCATTCACTGGTTTGGCGACAAGCTCGAGAACGTGTTTTCACTTCGAAGCGGCGAGGCGAATGGCGGGGGCTGGCAGCGACCGGCTCCGTTCCCATCATCGTGATGAGCCTGCGGTTAGCCAAGAGTAGCGATCTTATTCCTCGCGGAGATTATCGCACGCCGCGTAACCAAATTGCCGCGATTGTCCATGCACCGTTTAAAGTTTGCCTTAGCAAAGTCGCCAACGAACGTGGAAACGGAAAATACGATGGAAAATGGAATGAGCATCGGATCGATAGGATGCCAGGCAATACTTGCGGTGCTTATCGGGTTGCTCATGCCGGCCTCCACGTAACGGCCGCCAAGCTACCTCAACCGCACCAGTGAAAGCGGAACTTCAAATCACCAAAATGTTTGGTTGCCTGAACGGCCGTTTAGCAAGTTGACCAAGTTTCGTCGGAAATTTCTCCCGATATGACACGTTAAGGGCGGCGTATAATTGGGAGGAACGCGCATGACCAATATGAAACTGATGGTAGGCGCTGCCGTGTTGTGCAGTGCGATTATCGGAACCGCAGCTTTCGCGGCGCCGATTGCGCCGATCACAGCGGCCGGAAATGCAAACGTAGAGCAGGTGCGTTGGGTTTGTGGTCCCTATCGGTGCTGGTGGCGGCCAAACTATTACGGTGCCTACGCCTATTACCCGCGCCACCGCTGGTACTGGCGTCATCACTACCGCCGGCACTGGTGGTGATGTTGCAGAGAGCGGGCGGAGGGTCTTTTTCCGCCCGCTTTTGCCCTCGTGACGTATCGGATGTCCGCTTTGGGTATAAGCAGACATAGTCGGTGCCCTTCTTGTGCCGATAACACAGCGTCACCGCAGTCTTGGTTACTTGAAAATGGACCAACGGCGCGGCTAAATTAAAGTTTCCGGCTTCCAGCCTTCGGCAATGTCATAAGTTTCAAGCCTACGCGGCTGTAGTTGACGCGGAGATATCGACCTAATGCCTCGTTCTCCTTCGCAAGATCTTGATCATTTTTTGCAGCCGAGCCTGCCGTCTGCGCCATCGCCCTGGTCGGAGTGAGTTAGCGGAAATGCTCCGCACAGCGAAATCATGACTAGGAAAACAAGTGTTTTTTCCCCCAGCTCAATCTCAGCGGCCATTCACATTCGCAAACGGGTGGCGGCAAGCGGTGCCGTACTCAGTTCAGTTTAAAAATTACTGACGTTGTGATGGTTTGCACGACCGGCTTGAAGTTGACGCTAGCTTCAGTGATCGAACCCGTGTCCGATAGCGTCTTATTCTCGTAGCTGGCGTATCGGTATTCACTCCTCATAAAAAAGCCTTTGGGAAGCAAACCAAATAAATTGAAAGCAATCTCCACGCCTCCCCCTACAAACCAGCCGTTGGTGGTAAAGGATTGAGTCGAGGTCCCAGTCGGCGTGACCGGACTGATATTGAACATGGTTGTGCCGGAGAACTGCGTGCTGGCAAAACCGCCGTTCGCGTAAGCCAGTGTTCCTGGCGAGATCACCCAACCAAACCGGGGGCCGAGCGCCCAGGCGGATCTTTGCTTAATATCACCCGAAATGGCTTGCGCTTGAAAAAGCGCATGATCCTGCAAAGTCCCTTTGGCGGATGACCAATCGAAGTCGCCGAATACGCCGACAACCCACGTGGGCGCGAACTGCCAATCATACCCAGCCCCAATTCTCCCCAGCCAGCCTTTTCCCCCTTGTCTTTGCGTCACGCAGATCGTGCACACTCCCGTCACTGGGTTGATGCTGCTTTCGTCGGCGGTCCATAGACCATAGCCGACGCCGGCATTGATGTACGGGCCGGTCCAGTTGGTCGGCACCTCAGCGATTGGCGGATAAACTGGCGCCGGAAGGCCGCCATTAAATTTGTACACGAGCTGGGTAGTGACGGTTTGAACTCGAGGTTCGAAATTGATGAAATCAAAGATGATGCCCGCCGTATTGATTTCGGGGAGCGCCTTATTGTTGTAAGAGGCGTAACGATATTCGGTGCGCCAGAACAAGTTCGGCGTTAGCGATGTTTCTAGGCCGCCGCCAAGAAACCAACCATTGAAATTAGTCGCCGGCGTCGAGACCCCGATCGAAGCGCCGGTGATTGTTGTGACCATATCTGTACTGGAAAACCGGGCGCGGGTATAACCGCCGTTGATATAGCTCAGCGTCCTCGGCGTAACCAACCAGCCGGCGCGAACACCGGCAGCCCAAGCCGACTTCTCCTTGATCCGGCCGGCGCGGAACGGACCCCCATCTTGAATCGTGCCTTCAAGATCTGCAATTTCGAAATCACCGAAGATGCCCGCAACTATCCGCGACGTAAATTGGTAATCATAGCCAGCGCCAATGACGCCTAGCCACCCCTTTCCGCCCTGTACTTGAGTCACACAACTCGCGCACGTGCCTACAATAGTGGACACGGTCGTATCGGCGGCCCACATTCCATAGCCAATGCCGCCATTGACATAAAAGCCCGTCCAAGGTGTTGCGGTGGCGAGCGGCGGCTGAGGAGCCGCTTTCGCCGGCATATCTGCTGCGTTCGCGCCATTGACCAAAATGAACGTAGTAATGAGTGCGGAAACCGGCCCCAGCGTTTTCATAAAAAGTCTCTCGGTCGCAAACCCTAGCTGAATCAGCCTATCCCAACTGTAGAAATGACACCGTTGCTTTTTTGCAACAATCACTTTTTTCTTGCACCCTGTGGCGGCCGCCAATCCTTGAATAAATCTTCGGCAATAGTCCTCGCTCCTCGCAAATTGCAAAATTGTAGATTAAACGCACGCTTGCTGCCTTCCGCGGACGAATTAGCCAGGCGCTGCAACCGATTTTTTCACTCTAATTACCAGACCGAAGCCAAGGCTCCTGTTGTTTCACGTCGCTTCCAAACGCGTCCGTTGCACGAGAACCCCGGCACATGTCTTCCAGGCGTCAAATTGAACCGAGAGATCGGGCATGTTTAATTCGCTCTGCAAAAGCCCAGCCCATTTCGATGAAAACGACCATGTGTTTCCACCCGGATTAATCTCGAGCACGAACAATCGGCCGGTCCGGCTGTCGCGGATGATGTCGACCCCGTGCAATGCCACCTCTGAGATTGCTTCAAAAGTTCTGCGCGCGAGATCCAGTACATCCGGCTCGACGGGGACAATAAGCTGACGCTGACCATGTTTTGCCATGAACGGCCCAGCAGCGAGCACATCAGGCGCGGCATCGATGCGAGGACGTCGAACCGTCGAGAGCGCGCGAAATGCGAAGATCGGCTCGCCGAACAGTGTGAGGACCCGGTAATGTGAGGGATACTCGCCCGTATCAATGAATCTTTGCACCATCATTGGCACGTGGCCGGAGACCTTGATCGCCGGATGCTCGCGCCACCGTGATCCTTCCAAAACGGATGATCGCATCATTTCGATGCCGCTGCCATGCGATGTCGAGCCAATTGATTTGATCATAACAATCGGACCGAAACGATCGGGGTCGAGTACGAAATCGTCGTGCAACTTGGCAAAATCCGGCACTGGAATGCTGGCTTCGGACAGCCGCCGCAGCTGCACGTCTTTGCTGATCAAAGACCCTGCATAGATCTTCCCGCGCATTGGCTGAAAGCGTCGGAGCTCCGTCGGCGAGCAGACAAGCGTCGGCCGGCGGCTGGCCTGCTTGCGCGTTGTTGATGAGCTCGTGTCGTTCGATGCGACAAAAACCTCGATGTCGGGGGCACTAGCGTGGATCTCGTGCGCGATCGCTTCGAGATCGGACCGATCTTGAACAAAGGGTTCGTGCACAAGGACCAAGTTGCGGGTAGCTTCGGGCCGCCATGCCACTCGATCACTCGCTGTCCCGACTTGATGGCCACGGACATGCATGACGCGACAGTAATCCAGCCTAGCCAACGCAGATCCTTGCGTAGAGCGGCCGCTCGAGCCGAAAAATCAAGGACGGAAATTCACCCCGATCCGGACGATGTGATCTTGCATACCAAAGGAACCGCTGCCTGGAATTCCGGCGAAATATGTTTTCTCACCAAGATCAACAAAAAGATATTCGGCTTTGGCTGACCAGTGCTCAGCGAACGCATATTCAAAGCCGGCGCCGAGGGTCCAGCCAAACAACGTATGTGCGTCCGAGCCCGAAAACGACGCGGTGACAGGCGTCGGCGATTGCCGCAATGTTGAATTCAAATCCACCGTCATGCGACCCCATGCAAAGCCGCCGGTGACGTAAGGTAAAAACTCACCGAAAGCGTATCCGATGCGACCGCGGACCGTTCCCATATATCGCAGTTTGGCGGAAAGCGTTTCTTGATAGCTGAAATCTTCGGCTGTCGTCGGATCGAATCGCGTGCTGGCGAAGTTGAAGGAATCACGTTGACCGGTCCACGACAGATCCGCTTCAACCCCATACACAACGCGGGCGACCTGGAAATTATAGCCAGCTTGAACGCCAGCCAAACCCCCGGTCGGGTTGAGGTCGCGACCAAAAGAAAAAATCAACGGGGTGGCCAGGAATGGCGGGTTTGGCGGACCAATACGTGCGGTGTCGGTATCGACCGAACCCCAGCTGTAACCTACGTGGCCGCCGATATAAAAACCGGTCCAGCTATAGATCGAAGGCGGCGGCGTGTAGGCAGGCGCCTTTTGCGGCAAATCAGCCGCGGACGTGACTTGCGTCAGTGCAATGGTGGAAACGCCGGAAATCAATGCAGCAGAAACGCGGCGCATGACAGCCCCTAGCCTCTTATGGAAACGAAATACCCCGATGCGTGGAAACAAAGTACTCCGACGCACAGCGAAAACAAACGCGGTAATCGCTTACGACGCATCAACCTAGGCACTGTGGCAATTCGGTCACAGCACTGCGGTAGGGTCAGCATTTCATGCCGTAGCATTGCGAGCGCGGTAAACAAACTGGAACGCCTCTACGACACCGCACGAATTCGTGTCGCGCGTGTTGCAGTTTGTTCTCATTGATTTTCAAGCATTCCCGACATTCCCCGAAGCTCCACGCGACATGCATGCAACATGAAGCCGGGTGCGCTAAAGTCCTCCGCTGCACGCCAAAGGGAAAACCAAAAAATGAACATTCGTCCCGGGCTATTGATGTGCTTTGCCCTTTTGATTTGCCAACCAGCGTTTGCAGACGAGCCGGCATACAAGCGCCAACGATCCTACATTCTGGCAAGTCGACACGTCGTAGAGCTTGTTACACCGCCCTACAGCGGACGATTCGTCATAAACGGTTATCGATATGACGGTGTAGAGCCAGCATGTCTGGCTTGGGTACCCGGCCAACCTGTGAGACTTGTTTCAGGCAGCTGGCGTGGTGATTGCGTCAACGCCACATTTTACAACGCCGCGCTGCGCAACACTTGCCAGACACTCTGCCTCGGTCGCGCTTGGTGGTGGAATTGAGCCTTAGCATGAACCGCGCAGGGCCGGTCCGTCAGTAAGTCACACCCTAACCCCTGTGACGGATTGATCTGCGCAAACTATCTGGACCGCCGGTCGCGAAGGGTATCGCGGATAACGTCGTCGCGAGTCCGCGCGCGAGTACCTTGGTCGAGTTCGCCTCCGGCGGGGATGGACTTTTCGGGGGTGATAGGTTCTGTTGGCGCCGATGCACTCTCCCCCTGTGTCTTCTGTTCTGTTTTAGGAAGGCGATCCCTTACATTGTTGCTGCTATCTTGAGCGATTGCAGGCTCGCCTGCAGCGAACATGCCTACGGAAGCGGCCAGTAAGAGGCTGATGACTCTCATGTCCCAACCTACCCGCTAAACGGGTTGCGCGGTTGCCTCGATTGCGCGCAAACCGCCGGTCGTGCGCCGAACCGGAAGCGATGCGATCGTTAGGTCAAAGCTCATGGGGGCAAACTGGTTGCTTCAGTAGCAGACCCTGTAGCGCCGCAACACGCGGTTACCATAACCATCTAAGACCCATCGACGCCTTATGGTACAGCCGCCGTAGCCGTAGTCGTAAGCGTATGGGCCATATCCGTAGCCGGGGCCGTAGCCATAGTAACCGCCCCAAGCCGGGTATGTCGCAGCGCCAAGCAGCAATCCCGTTCCTAATCCAACACCGAAGCCGCCCCAGCCCCAGCCGCCGCCGTGCCCGCCATGCCAGTGACCTCCCCTGGCATCCGCGGTCGTCGGAAGGGTTATACCAGCACCAATAATTGCGACTGACGCGGCAACTGCGATAGCTGTCTTTTTCAATGTGCGTTGCATGATCTGCCTCCAAACAAAAGTCGCCTGATCAATCAATTGTTTGGTGGCATGCGACGTTCTAAAGATTTTAAGTGGGAACTCTTATACCGAGGAAACTAAAATCACCTTTTGCGTTATCGTTTGGTCGTCTCTGGAGTCGCTTCCTCCAAAATCTTCCTGCGTTGGAGACGACGAGGGTCGCGTCTAAGAGGCAACGACGCGGCTTTCGATTTTTAAGATCCTTAAAAACGCTGGATTGGCTGCATATCCCGTGTATCGTCCGGAACTTTCCAGCTAAACGATTGAGCTCCTTCGCGGTGGTCGAAAATAATTTGTGATTTTTGCAACATCCCTTGCGGATTTTTTTGTTTTTTTAGGAAGGCCAGCGGATCTCGAACTAGACCGCGCTCGATAGCCTCAAGATGCATTTCGACGAGATATTCGATCACGTCATCGTGCCATTTTTCCAATTTGGCGTGATACTTCTTCTTGTCGGTGGCGTTCACGTTCCTCAGCCGAAGCCATTCACCTGCAAGACGACAAAACTCATCATCTCTCCGATGAGGGCTTGAGTGCATCAACGAAAGCGCTCTGTATGCTTCCTGAATGTCCATCTCAGTAATTTCCATCTCTATCCTATTAAGTCCTATCCCTAATCCTGAGTTCAGATCGTGACGGGGCATATTGTTATCGAGGGTAGCGGTTATTGGTCGACCGCCGCCTGTTGCGAATTTCGGACTGATATTGTTCACCAACAAAATCCACCAGGACCCCCTTCCGTACACCCGATGCAAGCTGCAGAGCGTCCCAGTTCGTCAAACGGACGCAGCCATGCGACTGAGTTTTGCCTACCTTTTCAGGCTCCGCTGTGCCGTGAATTCCGTAGCCTTCACCTGTGAGACCAATCCAGACGACACCCACGGGATTGTTGGGACCCGGTTTGATCGTGAATGGCTTGTCGGTTTGAACTCCCTTGAATGCGTAGGCGGGGTTGTAATGATATGCTGGATTTTTCTTTACGATTGTCACCTTCAGAGTGCCGCTTGGAGCCGGCTTCTCGTCGCTGCCCACCGTCGCCGGATAGTACGCCAGCAGCTTGCCGTCGCCGTCGAATGCTCGCAGCTCTTGCCTGCTCTTGTCGACCTGAATGCGGTTCACTTTTTCCGGTAACGGATCGGCCGGTATGTTAGCCACCATGATTGTGTGGCCGGCGTTCCGAAATTTCTCCCCCGGATTGAGCGCTTCCAACAGTTCCGGGCTCATGTGAAATTTTTCCGCGAGCTTCTCTGTTGGGGTGGTGTAGGACAGGTTTGGAAGGCCTTTCATTCTTTCCATTTTGCTTGGCAGGTTTTCAAGGAAAGGGCCACGAACGTCTTCGTCCGAAAGTGTATATGCGACCACGACGGGCGCACCCGAGATCGAGACGAGCTTGTCCCAAAGCTGATCGTTAAGCTTGTCGGTCGCTATCCCCTGCGCTTCTGCAAAAGCAGCGATCGCTTTGCTGAGATTTTCGCCCGACCGTCCACTGATCTCGCCTGGAGAAATCCGAGCTCTCGCCAACAATATTTCTGTTTTGATCGTAGCCGGACTTATGCTTTTCCGCGGCACGAGAGATCGATCCCATGCGGCATTGTTAATCGCCTGGGCATCGAGAGATTTTGCAGTGACGTGATGTTTTGCACCCCGGTGCTTCGCGTCAACTGGACCAAGAAACAATAACAACAGACTAGCCGATAGGACGAGCGCCCTCATGATCATCTCCCACAGGAGATGTAAACGCGTGAAATGAAGCGCGGTTCGCGTCCGCTTTGGGTCATGTGTGGGCGCCAGAACTTTCTGACGCAGTCGCAGCATTGCTCGGATGCGGTTACGTGTCGGCCTGTTGATGCGGCAGATGTGGCCGCTGCCTCTAATGCTCTCGCGGATCCCATTAAACCGCACTAAAAGTGCGTTGGCACCCTCGGCGGCCGAAAGCGCGAGCCAGGCGAGTAGGTTTTGCCTCGGTCCACAAATTTAGGGCGTTGAAATCAAACCTTTACTAGGGCGACCATCAGGCGATCACCCCACTTAAAAATGGAATCGACTCTGCCCAGACCCGGTACCGCGTCGCCACGTGCCGCCCGCCAGATGCCATTAGGTCCTTGCAATAGTGCCGTGCCGTTTGTGACATCACGCAGCATCCAGCCCTCAATCGTTGTCGGTCTTGTCTCCGGCGCCGGGCTTGATTGCACCGGCGGCTCCCGGTCCCGCGCCTTTGCCTTTATTAACGCTCGGGGGTGCGCCGCCTTGTTTGCCTGTCCCGTTTTTTGTTGTTGGGGCTGGGTGGAAGATTGACGTTGCGATGGCGTTGCTGCAGCAACGATAGCAGACGTTCCGCGGCTCTCTGTGGACGCCGGCTCGCGAACAATCGCTTTGGCAATATGAAGGCGATCGCCCTTCCTGAAATCGGAAGCATCCGCCGACGCGGCTGAACTCGCGCGTTGTTTATCGACAGGTGCCGAAGCAAATGGCAACAGCAGGACGCTTATGACGGCCCAACCACTTGCCGCAATGAGCGC
The DNA here is from genome assembly GCA_046734435.1 of Pseudomonadota bacterium. GTDB lineage: Bacteria > Pseudomonadota > Alphaproteobacteria > Rhizobiales > Xanthobacteraceae > Pseudolabrys. The sequence goes on from JBKPRE010000060.1 coordinate 18,022, forward strand.
GCCAACGATAAGCCAAAGGCGCCCGGCGAGACCATCAGGCGACGGGCTCAAAGCTCGCAAGCTTACATCAATTTGAATGTTGTCGAGGCGTGCGCGTTCGAGTGGATTATTGCGCCAACCTGCATTTCCGATGGCTCTAACCCTCGCAGGCTCGCAACGCGCTTGTAAATTGTCGACGTCCCTTGGTTCCAAGTCTTCGATGATTGGTTGTCCGGCGCGTATCATCCCCGATGCCTCATGGCATGGCCCCCTCGAGCAATGATCGAGCGCGGACCTAAATGGAGACTTAACGCTTGGCGGAAGTTCGCTCGATAGTGCACCGTTCGTCTGCTCAACTGTTTCACGAATGGTATTGGAATAAACTTTTGCGTTATACATGGTCATCTGTGCCGGCGTGGCCGGGTAAAAGCTTGAGAAATCCTGTATTTCGTCCTGCCGGAAGACGTCCGGTCATTGATCTATCGTTGCCGGAACCGCCTTATTGAATGACATCGCCAGTGGTCAATGGTTGGCACCGTCGTGGGCACGCCCGATTACAATGCCGCTCTAGAGGCAACTAAAAGCATAACGCCTGGCAGTGCGTGCAATCGGATTGCATTGAACAATCTTCGCATTAGAACGAGACGCGAATGCCGCCTCTGGTGCTGGCCACGTTGCTCGAGTCTGAAAAGGCGTAATACTCGCCCGCGAGAAACATCGCGATGTTGCCCGTGCGCAGCGCAACTTCTACGCCACCAAAGCCGGCCCAGACAATGTCATCGCCCGGCATTGCGAACGGGATCGCCTGCCCCAGTAAAGCTGCGCCAATCGTGCCGTCGCTGAACCTGGAAGTAATTGTCAACGGGCCCGGAATTCGTAGCGGTGGCATTGCCACCCGCGAAAAGTCTAGTCCGGTGTACCGGAGGGGGGCCTTCGGGCCAGGGTTCGACACTCTGAAGCGCGTTGCAGAATTCTAGAATAAAGCCTGTTCCCGCGCAGATCACGAAACGAAAGTGCGGGGTGGCCGGTTTTCATCGAACCACTTTGAAGGAGGCTTTCGATGAAACTAAGGATCTTATCGTTTACAACTGCCGTATTGATCGCTTCTGCACCTGCGGCTTTTGCGCAAGGTGTTTCAGGCTCGGCTCCAGGACAGCAGACGCCAAAGAACTATCAAGGCTCGCCAGGCTCGTCCTATTATGCGCCGGGGCAAGAAAAGAAGAATCCAGACATTGCCAACCCGAATCCCGGCAGCCCGGGCGCTTCGGGCTACGCCCCGGGACGTTCGACCACGGGTGCGGGAAGCAATAACACTCACAAGAAGTCGAAATAACTCCTATTACTCTTCACTCTTCAGGAAGGTCGGCTTCCATTTGGAGCCGGCCTTCCTTTAATTTGGACGGGAAGTGAGCCCCTAGCGGGGGTGCTGAGAGAAAGCTACCATGACGCAATGTGGGGCGTCTGGGCTGCAACGATCACCCTGGCGATCGGACTTGGTCTGTCAGCGATCGCGATTTGCCTTTCGGAAAATTAGATCGACGCGAAAAATAAAAGACTATGACTCGCTACAAAAGCCAGCCAACAGAATCGTCGATCGAGCAGGAATTTCCGTACCACGTTGACATACTGGTCCCGCCGAACGGTCTGGGCACGCGGCTCGATGCGATGTACGAGTTTCACGTTCAGCACGGCATCAAGCCGCGTCGCGGCAAGCCTAGGTACGACGTCAAAGGCTCCGTTATTCGGTGGTGCTTTGCTGACGCGAGTTTAGCGGCAGATTTTGCGAGTAAGTTTGGGGCGTAACGGTGGACCGTCGCAGGGTTCGACCACTCGATGAGTACGATCGGCGATGGAACAAGGGTTTCGCCGTATTGCGTGCGTTCAAAAAACGGGAAGGCCATACGCTTGTGCCGCGCTCTCATATCGAGCGGGGTTTTCGCCTCGGGCAATGGGTCTCCGTTCAACGTTATGATTGTCTGCAGGGCCACTTACTTCCTGAGCGCAAAAAGCGACTAAATGCAATTGGTTTTGTTTGGCGCCAACGCGATTGGCTCTGGGAACGTGGCTTTGCCGCTCTTCGAAAATTCAAAAAGCGAGAGGGGCACTGTCGCGTAGCTGCTTTCCAGATTGAAGATGGCGTTCATCTGGGCCATTGGGTCATGGTCCAACGGAGCCACAAAAATGGAATGCCCCGTTCACGCAAACGACGCCTGGATAAACTTGGTTTTATCTGGAGGGTTTACAAGAAATCCATCGCTCGTTCGAGGCGCGCTCGCCTCCGATGAGCGATGAGCGTGCAGTTATTCGCTGGTGCTTACCGATGCGAGTTTAGCCGCAGCGTTTGCGATTAAGTTTAGGACTTAGGTAATCGCCATGTGCAGAAGAGCAAAAAAAGAACACCGTTTTTATACGCGATCATCGATGATTACCGGGTGTGATGCTTCGCTGTTTTGGCGGCGAAGCGTATTCCTTCCCCACTAAACCGCGCCCTCGTGGCGCGGTTTTTTTAATAGTCAAACTCTCAATTCGACCGCCAACGGGCGAGCGAGCAGTGTGTGTGAGGTAGCTCACGCGTCCTCTGCCGGTCGCTCGGTAAGTTAGCCGTCATTGGGAGGCGAACTACCATGACAGAAAATGACACGGTGCCCGAGGCTTCTGACCATCGCACGGAGGCAGCCATAGCTTCGATTTGGGTTTTATTGCTTGCCCTAATCGTGGTGATCGAGATTGGATCTCTGTTTATATCGCGCTCAATGTTGGCTGCGGTTTTTGACTGACAATTCTAAATCAACGCCGGTCGGAACGATAACCTCTGCGCTCTACCTCGGACACTTTGCCGCGTGATGCCCCGCGGCCGAATTGGACGCCCTGCCCCGTCATTGAGCGGGCGCGAGCTAGAGGCATGGTCGTTGCCGGAATCAAGCTTACTCGGCCGACCAACTTGTGCGCTAGGACGAGACACAAGATAGCGATCGCGATTCCGGTGAGGACGTCGACAAAATAATGCGACCCGTCGACCGGGGCTGCGGCCAGCGGCATTGCGGCTGGGTTTGCCTTCAGTCCGTAATGCAGCCAGGTGCATTCTGCCAGCAGCAGCGCCGAAATTGCGATCGTCAGCAGGGCAGCAAATCTTAGAGCACGAAAAAGGCCGAATAACCTGAGATCCAAGCGAAACTGAAAGAAGGGCCAAGCAAAACTCCGCAGTCGCGGACGAGAATCGCTGTACGATGCTTGCGGGGGTATCCTACGGGGGCCTTACTCATGCTTGCGACCAACGTTTCAGTGATGCTTGCAGTAATGTGGCTGTTCGTGGGCGCCCTCGGCTTAAGTGTGGCGCCGAGAGAGTGGCGGAGCATTCTGCTCCCCGCTGCCATGTTGGCGGGCGCTCTAGCCTGTTTTTTGGGGACAACATAATGAGGTCGAACTTGTCGCCGCAGCTGGTCGAAATAGCGCGTTTGGGCTTTCCTTATATTGTGGAAATTGAATCGGATGCAAAAAACATCAAGACTGAATTTGTTTTAGTGTGCGGATTCCATCGCCAACGCGGCATTCGGACGAAGCGTATCGAACGCATCACAAGCGACGAACGAATTTATTTGCGTTATTGTTTTGCGCGACGTGCGATCGCGGATCAGTTTGCAGCCGAGTTCTGCGGCAAAGTGGTTGAACAACCATAATTAGAAGGTTGCATTAAAAACCCTTGTCGCGGCCGGCGCCAGGGTTCTGCGCTGCGCGCCGTGAATATCTACCTCTCTATGTCAAATTTAATTGGGTATTAGACCGTCTTCTGCTCTGGTTCTCTTGGAGATGCCTAAAGCGGTCCCAGCCGTTGCCTTGGGACCGCTTCTTTTTTCTCTTCCAACAATTGAGCAAGATCAAAGCGCGCCAATGGGTGCGCAGCCAGTTTTCCCCGCGTATCAGGTTGCTTCAAGGGTGGCTGTCATGGCTAGACGTGTGGGAGGTCTCAATATAGCGCGGTATAGCGCCGCCTTGGCTGAGGAAGAAGAAGACGAAGACAGGCGCGAAATATTCGCTCTTCTAACGGCGGAGGAAGAAGCAAGGCTGCTTGAATCCACTCCCTTCAATCTTGTCTGGAGCAGTTCCACTATCCACTAAAGCAAAGCCCCGGAGTGCCTGGGGCTTTCCGGGGCCTGCCGATCACAAAGGGCCGAAGCCCGTGATCTGCTGCATGGCCAACACGATGTCTGTGAAACGGTTCTGAATTGAACCAGCTCGTTACGCCAGCTGCTACTTTCTCCGCATTAAATAAAAACCCCGAGCCGATGGCTCGGGGTTTTCGTAGCTCCGATTGAGTCAGACAGTTTAGAACCCTGTGAATCTGTAATTCACGCCGGCGAGGATACTGACCGCAGTCGTTTTGGCGCTGAAAGGACAGCCGAACTGACAAGCAGTGGTCGGAGGGGCGGCAACGAAGAAGCCCCCAACGGCGGGAGTGAATATGGTCCCATCACGCGTGCCAAAGTCGTAGTAATTGCCTTCCAGAAACGCCGACCAGTTCGGCGAGAATCGGTATTCGCCGCCACCGCCAATCGTCCAGCCGGTTTTGGTATCCGAAAATGAGGCGACTCCAACTCCGGCTGGCGTGGCCACCGTTATGTCTGCCTCGACGCGGCTCCAGACCGCGCCGCCCTGGAAGTAGAGCAGCCAGTTCGGTTGCACCGCATAGCCTACGCGGCCCGTTAGGGCATCGAACCATCGATTATGGAATTCAGCCGTTAGTGTTCCAGTTCCAGTTGGCGTTACGAATGAGAATGTCCGGTCTCTGCTGTTGGTTGTCCCATCGAACATGTTGCGGAAGCCAATCACGAAGCCGCTTCCGGCAAATTGATAATCGCACCCGATCTGACCGCCGCCAGCAAAGCCCCATTCACCAGTCCGAGACGCTTCACCACCAAACGGACCTTCTAGTTCGAAGCGGCCCCGTACTGCGCCAACGTTCGCGCCGATGTAGCAGCCCGTCCAAGTCAGCGGCGCCGGTGGCGGCGGCTGGTAAGCAGGGGCTTTGCGCGGCAGGTCGGCTGCCGTTGCCGTCTGGCCGAGCGCGACCGCAAAACCGGCAGCCGCGATAAAAGATGCAATTTTCTTCATAAGGAACTCCCCAAGCCATTCAAAAAAGTTGAGTAGATCGTACCCCAATTACTGCGCTCGCATCCTAAATAACGCATATATTTGGGCTTTTTCTGTGAGTTCCTATCGACCCTGTGGCAAGTTCGTCACATTTTTCGGTAAAGAATACCGTCGCGCGGTACTCGAGCCCCTCTTGAACATCAGTCTCCTCACCACTCCGGGTCTTATTGGGCGTGGGCGATGGTGCCCCGATGCCGTGTTTACTGGATGGCTTTTGGCGCTGTGCGTGTGGCAGCCAGTTCAAGCACTCGCGCGACGGCAGCGTGCCACTCAGAAGCATCGTTGTAACAGAGACCACCAGACGGCGAGGCTGTCTGTCCCAGGCATTTGCGGCGGCATGCGCACAACCCCCCGGCTAACCTCTCAATCCATTTTTGCGGAAGAAGCCCCTTCGCTCCGCGACATCTCGTATTTTACAAGCGCATATGTACGCAGGCGAATTGGATTGCGCTCGCCGCGGCTAGCCAGCTCAAGAATATGGCTGGCGAGAAGAGTCTTGCTTGACCCCGCTTTCTCATGTGCCCGCAATGAGGCCCACGCTTCTTCTAAGGTCGCTGTCAATAAAGCGACCGTGTCCGCGTCATACATCAGTAACATTGGAACCTCCCCAGGCCCATAAACGAGGCTTTGCGCTTGAACGCCAAGTACGATGGTACGTTCCGGGAGAACCCCACAAAAAAACTAGTGCAAATCCGCCAGCGGGGCTAGACAACCAACGGAGAAGCGGCATTCAGCACAGGGAGCTTTCTGCGCCGAGACAGGGTTTGCCCATCGAAATCTCTAACAGTCAGCGTGGTGCGTGGATGGCTCGAAGGCCTCCTCGCAAAGCGGAAATAAAAGACGCCATTGCAACCGCCCTGCGGCGCCAGCGCGGGAACGCGGGTGCTGTCGAAACGCGAGGTCCTGGTACGGCGCGGCGATAAATGATTCAGGTACGGCAAAGCGGGTGTCTTAGTAGTCGTGAGTAACTTCCAATCGCTATCAAACTGTCATTACGCGGGCGTCCTCGTCGAGCCGAAGAATTGGAGCGGCGTGGTTGGTGGTTCGAGGCCTCCTGCATGGATGAATACCGCTCAATGTCTTTTTCGATTTCGCGCTTAAGATCGATCCGATTCATTCCGTCCTCACGCAGGGCCTATCCAAAACGCCACCCATAAGCAAAACCCCGGAGAGCCAACCAGGCCGTCCGGGGTTTGCCGACCACGTGGCCGAAGCCCGTGGTCTGCTGCATATCTAACGACTTTTGGCGCGGTTGAGTTCCAGCCGCTTTTGGGCGGACAAACCGCGATCATTTTTCTTACGGTTTATGCTTCGGCGCGCTGCTGACGGCGTGAAGCCTGTTCCGTCCGCGAGCCGATATTGGACGCCGCCTGTTGTGCGTGGCGGCTTGTTTCGGCCATGGCACTCGATGTGTTCTGCGCAAATTTCTGCGAAGCCTCTTGCATCCGCTCTGTGAACTCCTTGGTTCCATCTGCGATCGTCTGGGCCTGCCTTACCCAGTATTCGCTCTGGCATTGTGCAAATTCCTGCGGCTCTTTCGCTTTCGCGAGCTTTTGCCCAAACTCCAAAGCGTTTGAAACGGATTTTTCCGTCAGCGAGGTCGCCTGATCCCGAATTGTATGAGCCTGACTTTCCCAATCCTCCGCCATCTTCCGCGTCACACGCATTAATCCGTCGAATGTACGTTTGCCTTGATTGAAACTTTCTTCCGCAAATTCGCGAGCCTCCTGCAGAGCGCGCTCAGTGTTTGCGTTGAACTCCTGTGCAATTCTCGTTCTCCTCTTTTTTTGATACGGAGAATCATAACTGGCATGCCGGTTCGTGTTTACAATTGTCATTTGATAATCGCCTGCTGAAATTTTTGAGCCGTTGGCTTACGTGCGCGCAACAAAATGTCAACAAGTTTGAATGCCTTGTTCCCGTCGCCAGGAAACGCGTTCCCGAGGAACTTCATTTGTCGTGCAGGAGACATTTCATGAGAGAGCGCCCCTCCACGTTCGAGCCCACTGGATTTTTCGAACTGCTCCCGCCGCAGCTTCTCATGGGGATTGCTACGATGATCTTTGTCCTCATGGCCGCCGTTTTGGTCGGCTAGGCGCGACTTCGGTGACGCGGCCCTCCGTCACCAACTCGACCTGGGGCCGCTTCGAGAAGTTCCCCGAGAAATACTAGGGCATCACTTTTGGTCAAGAGACCGCCACGGTTCCTGAGCAACGTCAATACGGTGCCGGTCGTCGGCTGTGAGGCTGTACTACGTTCGGGGGACGGGGCCAGCCTCGATTGGGGAACAACCTGGCGACCGGCGCTTGATCAATATGCCTCGATGCCTCGAAGGCCTTTGGTTCCCACACAAAAAATTTGCCAGCAGTGTTGGGTACTGTACGGAGCAACGCTGATGAGCAGACCAAAAAGGCACTGCACCACAAGCGCATCAAGAGACACGAGGACTACCTTCGGTTTTGGGCCGCGAAAGCGGGAGTAAATGGCGGACTACAAGCCCGTCTGCGCAAACTCAGAAGCAAAGCAAAAGGCAAAGACTCAGCGAAAGAACGCGAAAAAACTGATATGACTTCTTAGCCGAGAAGAAAACGCGAAGCGAAACGACGACAACAATCATCCGAACGTTGGGGCAACGCTTCGCATCACCCGATCGCCCCACGGCGCACCTTGCCAAAACAAGAAAACCGAAGCCCGTTGGTCTTAAAAAAAATTAGCATCCCGTTGTCAAGCTAGTTTACCAAGATCAAAGAGCTGGCAGATCGCGAACAGCGTATCCTGAACGAGCCCACCAGATCTGGCCGCATCGACGCCTGGCCGGAATGGAAAATATAGTCTGACTATTTGCGGTGAGGCTTCTTCATTCAGGGCTGCGTCCGGATTTATTCTGGAAGGCATTTCATCCATAAATAAGCCGCTAAACTCGACAGCCTCGTTTTCTGAAAGGACGCGTAATGGCAAAGGGCTATTGGATCGTATCGGTCGACATCAGCAATCCCGAAAGCCACAAAATGTACGTTGCTGAAACACGAAGTGCTTTCCGCAAATATGGAGCGCGGTTTGTCATTCGCGGCGGCAAGTCAGAGGTGGTTGAAGGCAAAGGACGATCACGAATTGTAGTGATCGAGTTCAAGGACTATCCGACCGCGATTGAATGCTACCGATCCCCCGAGTACGCAAAAGCAATTGAAATTCGTAAGGGCAGCGCTGTAGCCGACATTATTATCGCTGAGGGCTATCACGGATCGCAACCAGCGGACGAGTAGACTGTGGTTATTGGAGGCAACCGGATGGCAGCTTCGCACCTCGAGCGGACATCCCAATGTGCGGCATTCCTAAAAGGAACCCCAGGACTTTGCCCCGGGGTTTTGTACGTTTATATGCAGCCAACCGAAGGGCACGAGTCTCGACCGGACTGTCCCAAATCATCGATAAAGGTCCAGTTCGGGACGCGCGTCGGGAATGAATCCATCACGGTTCGGCATCATCACTTTCGGCAAGCTCGTTGCGTCCAACTTATCGGTCGGTTGGATGATCTTCGCTTCCGACAATATGTAGGCGACCACAGCGTAAATCTCGTCGTTCTTCAGTGTGCCGGGTGAATTAAACGGCATTGCCCGCTTGACATAGTCGAACAAGGTTGTGGCGTAGGGCCAATAGCTCTCGACCGTCTTGACGGGGGTCTTGGTCGCGAGTGAGCCGCGGCCGCCGATCAGCTTGTCACCGCCGATGCCCTTCGCAGGGTTGCCTTCGAGCTTGTCGCCATGACAAGCCGCACAATTCTCGGCGTAGACCTTGGCACCGGTGGTAGCGTTGCCGCTGCCCGGCGGTAGGCCGCGCCCGTCGGCGGGGATTGAGAAGTATTTCGAAAGATCTTGTTCGGTGACTGGCAAGCCGAAGCCGTATTTGACCGGCATGGTTTCTGCGAAAGCCTCGCCACTGAGCGAGGCGCATACCAACAGCGTGCCTAGCATCTTATTAGGCGTGGACATTAGCGACCTCCCCGGCCTCGTTGACGGCCCAGCTTTGGATGGCGTTGAGGTGATAGATCGATCCGAACGGGCCGTTCGAACCGCGGAGTGCGATCAGTTGCTGAAGGGTCGGCTGCACGTAACCGGTCTCATCAGTGCACCGGCTTTGCAGGATGGCCGGCTTGCCGTCCCACATCCACGGTGAGGAGAACCGCACCGTGCAGATGTTCTCCGGCGCCGTGTCGATGTGCGCCGGATTCCAGGTCTTGCCGCCATCGACCGAGATGTCGACCGACTGCACCCGGCCGCGGCCAGTCCAGGCAAGGCCGGTGATATTGTAAAAGCCCGGTCCCGGCAGCTTCATGTCGCCAGACGGAAAAGTAATGACCGATTTCGCCTCCATCTCGAGGCTGAACTGTCGCGCTTTGCCGTTGGCGAGAAGGTCAGTGTATTTCGAGGTTTCCTCGCGGGTCATGAACGGCTTGTCGCTGACTTCGAGGCGGCGCAGCCATTTGATGTGTGTATTACCTTCGTAGCCCGGCAAAACCAGACGGAGCGGATAGCCTTGCTCCGGTCGTAGCGCCTCACCATTCTGACCATAGACGATCAACGCGTCTTTCAGCATCTTCTCCATCGGGATGCTACGCGTCATTACCGCCGCATCGGCGCCCTCGGCCAGCACCCATTGGCTGCCATCCTTGAGACCGACTTCGCGCGCAATGGTGGCGAATTGCACACCGGTCCATTCGCTTGTGCTCAGAAGTCCATGCGTGCCCTGCACGGTCTTGAGCGTCGGCTTATTCCATTCGGTTAGACCATTGCCGGAGCACTCGATGAAATGCTTGCGGGTGACCGACGGGAACCGCTTGATGTCGGCCATCGAGAATTTCTTAGCGGTATTGACCAGTCCGTGCACAACGATGCTGTGTTTGGCTGGATCGATGGTCGGGATGCCGCCGTGATGGCGCTCAAAGTGCAGCCCGGACGCTGTGAGATTGCCGAGCATCTTGTCGAGCGGCGTCATGCTCCAAGATGTATTTTCGTTCGCGGTCGGGAAGCGCCAACGCACTTCTGATTCAAATTGCGAGCGCGAACCGTAGCCGCCATCGGCGTTAACGGCGCGGCCCTGCTCTTTGGTCGGGTCGGCCGGCACGCTAAAGTGAATGGCTCCGGGAGGCGCTTTTTCCTGCGCCTGCGCGAGCGATGCGGCACCCGCGACACCCGCAAGCGATGAGCCGGCGGCAAACAGGAATTTGCGGCGGTTGGTTATGCCTGCGGTCGCGAACATCCCCTCCTTGCAGTCGCAGTCTTCGAGTTCCGCCTTGCGGCGGGCGATATGCTGCGCCTCGGCTGCGATCATCGCGTCGACCGTGTGCTGCGCCTTTTCGTCATAGATTACGGCTGGTCTCTTCATCGGCGTTCTCCCTCGAGAAGCGGAAGCGGCTGACGGCATCCCGAAAGCCCTGGTAATTCTCGGTTTGCTGGCGTCCCAGACATTTCGGGCCACCGCGCCACATGGTAGCCGCTCAAACCACCTTGTTAAAAGGGGCTCTGTGCAACGACGGCTAGATCGTTTTGTCACCAGACAGGTTTGCTAAATGACGTAGCGGTCAGCGGACTTCAAGCACTAGCTTGCCCTGTAAATGGCATGCTTCGCTGATCCCGTGCGCCGTGACAGCGTCGGCGAGCTTGTACCGGGAGATCGTGGGCGGCCGGATCGTACCGGCATCGAGAAGCGCCAGCATTCGCTCCAAATGAGCGCGATCGCGAATGACGTTGGGGCGCAAGGTCTGTACATCATTGCGGGTCGGCTTAAATCCCTCCGACGCCGGTGCGACCCACACCAGCTTGCCGCCGGGCTTTAGCACTGCGTAGCAGCCACCCCGCACAGCGCCGCCAACGGTATCGAACACCACGTCGCAAATGGGACCAATAGCGGTGAAATTCTCGGTATTGTAGTCGATCACCTGGCGCGCGCCGAGGCTGCGCACGTAGGAGTGATTGCTAGCACTGGCCGTCGTGATCACTACCGCACCGCGGCCACGGCACGCACACTGCCGATGGCGCGGTTATTCGCTGGTGCTTTGCTGATGCGAGTTTAGCGGCGGCGTTTGTGAGTAAGTTCGGGACTTAGCGTAAGCATCCGCGCTCGAACTTTGCTTTTGTACATGCTCAAGCACAAAAACGCGGATCGCTGACGACAGATTCCTCTGTTTGTGTGTACCTTCAATTCCAGCGACCAATTTCGACAGCGTCACCCGTTGCAAATGGGCGATTTCCTTGAGTTCGGACCAGAAAGCATCTTCAAGGCTGACGCTGGTTTTGTGACCATCAAGGAAGATAGAACGCTTAAGAATCGCTGATTTCATTGGGGGCCCCCCATTATTTGGTTTGGTCCCCCTACCCCGCAGTCATTTTACGGCTGATTCCGCCATATGCAACCCGCTACCGCCACATAAGATTTTTGTCAAATCCGAGCGTATTCTTGTGATGCCCAACACAGCGTTATTTCTCCGCAACCAATATCCTCTCCGGCATTCGGAAGGGATTGGACATGCACACCGAAAACGAAGATGTCGCTACGCTGATTGAACTCTTAAAAATGGCCGCCGAGCGGCGATCCACTGACTTGCCAAGTGAGCAGTTCAGCGAGGACCGTGCCCTGCTTGAAATGTGGCCAGAAGCGTGCCGACGCACTGGTGTCGGAAGGCGGGTATTTCCGGCTGGGGTGCTAGAGCTCTGGAAGCAAAGTCTCGGCCGCCCGAATTGAACGGCCGCCGCCAGTCGGAAATTTGCGCGAAAGTTTTTTGTCGTCGTGGTGCGGTGCTACTGCCCTCATTTAGTTCGACTCAGCGACAACCATTTCGGCGATGACGTGGTGCGTCATCCCCCTTACCCCAAAGACGCGAAGGCGTCCGCTCGCGCTCGGCCAGCGGCTCGCTTCCCTTCTACGTCATCGCCGCCAAGGGATAAGAGCGGTCATGAGAATCAAGCTCCACGAACAAACGAGGCGGAAGACATTTGCAAATCATTGGAGTTCGCGGTTCTGAAATATTTTCCTCGCTCAGTAGAAATTGACGCGTTCTTATTTGCTGATGACGCCGAGTTCGCCTTTGCGGAGGCGCTAGGAATTTAGGACGAGAATGCCGGAGGCAGCCTGGAGCGTCGTGTGTGAGAAGGCCTGTGACAAACGCTATACCCGCAGCAGAGCGGCAAGTTCACAAAGTCACGGGACGATGTCGGACGCTCCTTTAGCAGCGTGTCCGAGGTTTGCGGCTCTCGGCTTGAAGCGATTTCGATTGAGGTGACCGCCATACTGGCTAACGCCAAGACCTAGGAAACGTTACGGGCTGTCCGAAATCGCAAGCAGAATATTATCGATCTACCGCCAATTACGTCCAGATATGGTGCGCGAAGCGGTTGGCGGCTTATTGTTCCGTCCTCGCTGCAGATAGCGAGCAAACTCGTCGAGCGGCAAGCAGTTGAGCACGCGCTCTTTCGGCACGCCTCCTTTGCGTGCCATTTCCACGCCCCAATGGGTGAGATCGATTTCCCCGACAGAGTGGGCGTCGGGATTGATGCTCATCATACAGCCGAGTTCCAGCGCCAGACGGTGCCACCGCCAGTCGATATCGAGACGCCAGGGATTGGCGTTGATTTCAACGACGACACCGCGCCGTGCGCACGCTTTCAGGATTTCTTCCACGTCTGCTTCGTAGCCTGGCCGTCGTAGCAGCTGACGACCCGTCATGTGCCCAAGAATGGTCGTATAAGGATTCAAAACCGCTTTCACAATTCTGCCAGTTTGACTCTTGCGATCTTTCCGAAATTGACTGTGCACGCTTGCGATGACGAAATCGAATTCCCGTAAGATTGATGGCGGGTAATCCAGCGACCCATCAGCGAGAATGTCGGACTCGATGCCGTGAAATATCCGAAAAGCTTTATTGCCATAGCGCCTGTTAAGCCGAACGACCTCGCGCGCCTGGGCCTTAATCTGCTCCAGACTCAAACCGCCTGCGTAATGCGCGCTTTTCGAGTGATCCGATAGACCGAGGTACTGGTATCCCCGGTCCACGGCCCCTTGTGTCATCTCTTCGAGCGTATTTGTCCCATCGGACTGGTCGGTGTGGACATGAAGAATGCCCCGGATATCGGTGTCGGATACAAGCTTGGGCAATCGGCGTTTGGCAGCCAGCGCGATCTCGGCTTCTCCCTCACGCAGCTCAGGCTCGATATATTGCAGGCCAAGAGCAGCATAAATTTCGCGTTCGGTCCGCGCAGCGATGGTTTTTTTACCCGACATAAGTCCATTTTCTGTCAGGGCCAGTTTCTTTGCTGCTGCACGGTCGCGGAGTTGTTCCAGATGTGCCGCGGAACCGGTTCCAAATAAGAGCGCGGCCCCGAAACGCTCTGCTGGTGAAATCAAGAGCGTAATGTCCCCGCCTGAAGCGACTGATTCCACTTTCTTGACTGGCCCCACCGCGACCAGAGCCATGTTGCCAATAAGCTCACAGCCGCGACGCAGATCGCCAGCTACCGTAACGCGTGAAAGCTCCAGCCGTCCTCTCTCAATGCGCTGTTTTGCTGCTTCAAGCAGAAGTGCGGCGCGGTGGATATGCCTCTTGCCCGCGGATTGTTTTTTGATGGCGAGGCCGTTGAGAATCTTGCGCTCCAGGGCGGCGCCAAGTCCCTTTTGCTTTGCAACTCTGCCCTCACGAACAGCTTGTTCGAGTTGAGAAATCGTTTTGATTCCAAGCAGGTTGCGAAGCTTGACAATCTGATCGGTTCGGAGACCAGGTATCGCGGCGATCGCTAACAAGCCAGCGGGTGTTTCGCGGCGAAGTTTCTCGAGTGATGGGTGGGTACCTTTGTGCGCCAGCGTCGTAATTATATCGGCTATCGCATGGCCCACCCCGGGAATGCTTCGCAATTGGTCGTTTTCAATAATCTCAGCAAGCGGCTCGGTAAGGGTAACTAGATTTTCTGCCGCGCGCCGGTAGGCACGCGCACGATACGGATTTCCGCCTCGGAGCGCACTGCGCTCGCCATACTCCTGAAGCAGCGCGGCGACCTGTCGCGTATCCAACATAGTGCCTTCCTCAATGCTTAACGTCCGGCGGGACTAATTCGCTCCCAATTTGACCCGCTTTAGTCCGATGGCGGGACGAACAGCACCAACGCGAGTATTTTTGGATCGGCTTCAGCTGCTCAGCTTCGCGTGTCGGCGCCTTAGCAGGAGTTTCGTATGTCTTTTGACAATCAGTCATAAGCACTGCCACCGGTTACCAGTCGACGCCAAATTAGTTTACGGCCTCACTTATTCCCTGGAACCACCGCCTCCAACGAACAGTTTTAGGTGTGATGGTCGCCAATTTTCTCCACAGCGAAAAGACTCTTCCTCCGGATGAGCTCATGGAGCGTGACGGGCCGAATTGCGCAGCGTGCGGCAAGAGAATGTCTATAAGCAAAGTGGAGACACAAGTATCCGATGCGGGCATCCGGTCGAAGCGAACATACGACTGTATCTACTGCGGGGTGAAAGAGACCGTAATCTTTGAAAAAGACCGCCAATAAATTCCTCTCACTGCGGTGACCTTCAGCTGCTGCGGGCGATCTATCGTGCGTCGGCATAGGCTGCCGACTCTCAGGCCAGTGCCGCTTTTTCCAAACGATGCATAATTTCCTCCACAGTAATGCCGGCCGCGGTTCCCACGGCGACATCGGACAACCAGTGGGCGAGCAAGAGGAACCTGGTGGATGCGATGACTCCTACGATAGTCCAAATCAGCAAGGAGCCCTCAGGATGCGCTCTCTGCAACGCTCGTGCCGCTGCCCCAAGTCGCATCGCATGACCAGACGGAAATGAATTGTATTTACCTGACGACCGCGGGATACCACGTTTGCGATAGCGTTTTCGAATCCGATCCGGTCTTCTTTGATCGAATAGGTGCTTTGATAAGTGATCAAGAGCAGTAATCAAAATCAGCGTCGCGACGAGGTGTGCGTACCTGTTCGATTTTGTATTTTTTACGGCGGCGATAATCCAAGCGACCAAACTGCCAGGGATTAGAAGCTTTTCATCTGCAACTGCAGTCAGGAATTGCAAGCATTTCTCGAGAGGCTCACAGGAATATTCTGTCGCCAGTCGAGCCACTTCGCGATCGATCCTAGTGACCGGCACCCGCATAAATAAAGAACGAATGCTCAAGCTAATGTGTTCCCTCGGTTACTTGGGAGTCCTGGAAAAATGTGTGTGGCGATGTCGTGAAGACAGGGCCCCATCGGGACCTGGTCGGCGACTGCGCGATTTTATGCGAACTGATTTCTCGCTGCCGCGTTTGCCGGTTACGAAAGCATTCGAAAATAACAAGGAGAGAAAAATGGCAAACAAGCAACGCGGCGGTTCGAGCAACTTCGCGAACGATCCAGAACGCGCTTCCGAAGCAGGTAAGAAGGGTTCACAGAAACAGCAGGGCGGATCGAAAGGCCAACAACAGGGCAGCGGTCAGCCTGGTCGTCGTGGAAACTTTGCCGACGATCCGGGGCGCGCCTCCGAAGCGGGCCGCAAAGGCGGACAGTCTTGAGGCAGCGAGGCGAATAGCCTCTCCCAACGTGACGTCCTTTTGCCAACTTTCATAGGAGATCGAGATGCCACGCGGTGATAAGTCTAGCTACAGCAACAAGCAAAAACGCAAAGCCGAGCACATCGAGAAAGGGTATGAGCGCCGAGGTGTTTCGCACAAAGAGGCCGAGCGCAGAGCTTGGGCCACCGTGAACAAGAGTAGCCATGGCGGAAAGAAATCGGGCTCAGGGCGCGGCAAAAAGGAGAGCCACAGCTCGTCGCGAAAGGGCGGTCGGAAAAGCAGCCACAATCGCTCGCATGCGTCGCGTTCCCGTGCCGCTAAAAAGGCGGCGCGGACTAGAAAGCGACGCGCAGCTTAGTTGTCAGTCCACTGTGCGATGCCCACATAAGGGACATGAAGCGTATAGCTGTTGAGTGCTTGAGGTGCGGTCACTGCTCCTCATTTCTTGAGGAGAGGTTGAAAGCCTTCGGCATCAACCCGGACGCACCTATAGCGACGTTCATCAAACGGTTGACCTGTATCGAATGCGGGAGCCATAGCGTCCGCGCTTACCGCTGTGAACTTGAGACACGGCCTGATGCCGTCAGCTTCATTTAAAGCACGCTTATCGCCTTGGGATGACGTTTCCGCCTTTGCCTCTCGGGGCTTATATCGGGCAGATGGCCGCCTTTCGCCTATTCGATATGGTCAGGCTGGAAATCCTCTTCGCAATACCGGTAGCCCATCAAAAGGCGACTTTGCCACCCGTCATTTTTTGATTACCGATAGTTTTCCGCTTCGCTCCAGCCGAGCAGATTTGACCTGAGTTGCCGCGTCGACCCCCTCCTCGCGTAAATCCTGCGCTAAATCATCGTCTGACATATGCGCGGAGGCCAATGCTTCTCGATCGATCTTGCCCTCTTGGACCAAGACGGTATCGTGACCTTTGACCAGGTCACTCAGGACTTTTGAATTTTGGGTGAAGTACGAGATGACCCAATGAACCAGGATGAGCACAAAGGTCGCTGCCAATGACGCAAAAAATGGCGCCGTCCCCGAAACGGCTCGACTTGCAATCGATCCGATGATGATAACCAAAATTGCATCAAAGGCAGTGGCCTGGCTAAGAAATCGTTTTTTGCCAAATCGCACATAGGCGATCAGCACTGCATAGACAATTATAGCTCGCAGGCAGACCTGTATCCATGTGAGCTCATGAGCCTGCGTCGCCGAAAGGCCAAGCAATCCGTCTATCGCGTGCCCAATCGTCTCCATGCCGCTCGAAACTCGGAGACCAGCAAAAAGTTCAGCTGAACGACTGAAAAACGCGGGCGTTCTACAAAATGGAAGGTCGCTTGTCGTGGTGCCCTGTTTCCTGAAGTTCCATAGATCAGCGGTAAGCTTAAGCAGCACGCAACAAGTCATCGTCACAAGCGTTGGCGGCTATGGCTTCGGGTGCTCACTTTTGGAATGGCCTGACCACTTTGGTTTTCACCATCCTTTGCGCAATATGTTTTGCGCTGATTTATAATTACGGCGATAGTCAGATCGAGGAGCTGGGCTTCTTTGACCTAGTCTTGCTGGGACTCGCTGCGCTGCGACTGATTCACCTGATCACTTACGACAGGATTTTTGACTTCGCGCGCGCCGCGGTGATGGACAGCGAGGGCGGCCGTTTGCGAAAGGCCGAGCGAGGCTGGCGTCGCGCGGTGTGCGAGCTGATGGCCTGCTTATGGTGCGCTGGCTTATGGTCAGCCCTGGCGGTGGTTACGATGTATTTGTTGGGGAGTTGGGGCCGGCTGGCGACTGTCATTCTTGCCGTGGCCGGACTTGGATCATTGTTGCAAGTGGTTTCGAAGGCGATCGCCAAGGATTGAAAGCGCGCAGCGGTAAAAGCCGCTATGGGGCTAGATCCTCCCGAACCCCCTTGAATGACGGATGGCGCAGCTTTCCCGTTCCGGTCAACGCCCGGTACTCGACATCCACCAGAAGCTCGGGCTTAAGCCAGAGCGCTTTAGGCTTCTTAATTTTTTTTGTCAGCGGCTGGACTTTAGTTTTCAATTTCTCAGCTTTCTTACGCAACGCCTTCTCCGCCTTGGAATCGAAGCCGTGCTCGACCTTCCCGGCATAAACCAATTCACCATTCTGGCGTCGGCCCAGGTAGACACCCTCGAACTTGCCTTTGTTGAACGCGATGCCGGCGGCGACAAAGGTCTCGCGCTGCCGGCAGATCCTTTTGGTCCAGTCGATGCTCCGACCGGACCGATAGGTCGAGTCCTTACGCTTCGACACCAGTCCTTCGAGCTCGAGCTCACAGGCCCGCGTGAATAACCGGTCCCCGCCCCCGTCGAGATGCTCGCTGTATTTGATCGGCCCCGCCTGGTCGGTTAGCAACTCGGCAAGCACCAGTTTGCGATCTTCGAGCGTGCAGCCGGTCAATGATCGCGACCCAATGAATAACACGTCGAACACAAAAAACAGCAGGCGGTCCGAACGGCCCGCGCCGAGATCGTCTTCGAGTGCGCCGAAATCGGAATGGCCCGTGTTGGTTGGTACAATGACCTCGCCATCCAAGATGAACTGGTCAGCGGGCAGCAACCAGGCCGCGTTGACGAGTTTCTCAAACCGGCTGGTCCAATCGTAACCGCGCCGGGTGTAGAACCGAATGTCGTTGTTGTCCCTGCGCAGCTGAAGGCGGTAACCATCGAACTTTATTTCATGGATCCACTGATCGCCGTCCGGCACTTTGTCGCGCAGGCTGGCCAGGCATGGCGGAATGAATCGCGGCATTCGCCCGGGCTTCGATCCCTTCAGCTTGGCGGCGATGATCGCGGCGTCGTTCTGCGCCACATATTGACGTTGAGACTTGGGACGAATGCGGCGAGCCATCGTGGATTCTTTACCGCCTCGACTGCATACATTCGCCACCCCATTTGCTTCATTACGAGCCCATAACCGCCGCAGGCTGACGAAGTTCCAGACGCAAAAACCGCTGCCGCAACGGCGCTCGAATGCCGCGGACCCACGCGCACGGCCATGCCGCGTTCTCTAAGCAGGGCATCGCGTGATGGTCGAGCTTCTATTTAGCCGCAAACGATATATTTGTTCGACCAACGCAACGATGATTCGTGAAATTGAAGATGGCAAAGCGCAGTGGAAGTGCTGATCTGCCGTTACATTCCGGTCGCGTGCCTGCATGGTTGCACACCCGGATGGCAAGGCTCGGGGCGGTGATTTGCCAGGCGATCGTCCATCACTATGGCCGTGACGAGTTCCTCCGCCGACTCTCGCATCCCTTCTGGTTTCAATCATTCGGTGCCGTGATGGGGATGGATTGGCATTCCTCCGGCATCACGACGAGTGTGATTGGCGCACTCAAGCGAGGAATCAAGCCGCTGGAAGATGAAATCGGGTTGCACGTCTGCGGGGGCAAGGGCCAGCACTCGCGACAAACGCCGCACGAATTACTCTCCATTGCCGACCGTGTCGGACTTGATGGCGACGTACTGGGGCGCACCAGCCGCCTTGTCGCAAAAGTCGATAGCGCTGCGGTCCAGGATGGTTTCGACCTTTATCTGCACGCCTTTGTGGTCGCCGATGACGGCCATTGGACCATCGTGCAGCAGGGTATGAACGGCGCAGCGCGACAGGCACGGCGCTATCATTGGCATTCGGAAGGGTTGAAGGATTTTGTTGATGAGCCACACGCTGCCATCGAGAGCATTAGCCAGGGAACCATTGTCAATCTCACCGACCACAGGGCATTGGCGTCACGAAACCGCCAGGTCGCTCTCGTCAACAACGGTCCCGACGCCGTTCTTTCCCAGATTCGGAAGATCCGCGAAAAGAATACGGTGACTCAACTCTCTTTGCCGCATCTCACTATGCCCGAGCGGCATGATGTGCGCGCTAGCGATGTGAAGGTTCGTCGCCTTCACGCTACTCTCACTGCCGCAGCAAATCGCGGGCCGGCCGATTTTTCCGAGCTGTTGCTCACACCCGGTGTCGGTGCGCGCACCGTCCAATCGCTAGCAATGGTGGCCGAAATCGTACACGGCGACCCCTGCCGCTTTAAGGATCCGGCGCGATTTTCGCTCGCGCACGGTGGCAAAGATCGCCATCCATTCCCGGTGCCGCTGCGGATCTACGATGAAACGATTCGCGTGATGAAGTCTGCCGTGCAGAAGGGCAACCTCGGCCGGGAAGAAGAGCTTTCGGCCTTGAGACGGCTCGATGCCGAAGCCCGGCGGGTTGAAGCCTTTGCCACGGGTCCGTCCTTCGACGCCTTCCTCGACCGTGAACACGCAAAATCAGCCGACTACGAGGGACGATCCGTCTTTGGGTGGGAAAAACCCACTCGGCAAACCGACGTCGGTTGATGACCACAGGCCTGGCGGCTCGCCGCGCCCGGCTATCCCACAATAAAATAGCTAGCCATCTTTGGCCTTGCGCCTATCTGAAGGGTATGCCTGCGCCAGCGGAGTTATTCGGAGATGAGCGCCTGCCAGTTCCGCCAGGCATGCAATATTTTGACGAGATAATTTCGCAAAGCCATGCGCGCGAGCTGGTCGCTTACATCGCGAGTTTGCCTTTAAAAACATTCGAATTTGCCGGCGGCTTTAAAGGAAATCGGCGCGTCATGTCTTTTGGTTGGCGCTACGACTATACCGCACAGCAGCTTCGTCAGGCACCGCCCATTCCAGACCAGCTTGCCGAAGTGAGGCGCATCGTAGCTTCACGTTTTAGAGTTCCATTCGAGAATCTCGCGCAGGCACTTGTGACGGAATATGCGCCTGGCGCGGGAATTGGCTGGCATAGGGACAAAAAAATGTTCGGCGAGATCATCGGCGTGTCGTTGTTAGCGCCATGCAAATTCCGCCTGCGTCTTAAGAAAGGCGGCGCGTGGGATCGTATGTCTTTTTATGCAGAGCCTCGATCCGGCTATCTCCTGAGCGGCGCGGCACGCACCTTGTGGGAACACAGCATTCCTCCGCTCGACCAGCTGCGTTACTCCATCACGTTTCGAACGCTCGTCGCCGCCCAGCGTACCCAAGGCAACCAACCGTAGTGTAGCCAGTTGTTGTCTCAGCGGAAGAGCGGAGTGACGTTGATGACAACCACCGAGATAGTGCTGTTGATATGCGTTGCAGTCGTGGCGGTCGTCGTGCTCGCCAACATCGCCCTCGAGTTCATTGCGCGTCGGCGTCATCCTCCACTCGGAAAGTTCATCGAGCTTGAGGGCGTCAGATTGCATTATCTTGAGCGAGGTCCGCCCGACGGCCCCGTTTTGGTTATGTTGCATGGCAACGGCACGCTGCTGCAGGACCTGGCTCTCAGCGGCCTCGTCGACGCGGCCGCGCAGAAATTTCGCGTTATCTGTTTCGATCGGCCAGGGTTTGGCCACAGCAGCCGCCCTCGCTCGGTCATCTGGAGCCCTGACCGCCAAGGACAACTGCTGTGCGATGCCTTGAGCAGACTTGGCGTTATTCAGGCAGTTGTACTTGGACACTCGTGGGGAACATTAGTCGCTCTGGCAATGGCTGCCCGCAACAACCGCTTGGTACGTGGGCTTGTTCTGATCTCCGGCTATTACTTTCCGACATGGCGGGTCGACGTGATGATCGCGAGCGCTGGGGCCATTCCAATCGTGGGAGACATTCTGCGCTACACGGTTTCGCCGATATCGAGTTGGCTCGCCCTGCCCCTGTTTGCGAAGAAAGTGTTTGCGCCGACATCGGTGCCGGACATCGTCAAGCGGCAATACCCACGCTTGCTACTGATCAGGCCCGGCCAAATACGCGCAGTGGCTGAGGATTCGGCTTTTATGGTGCCGGCGGCTGCTGCCCTGTCCCTTGCTTACCGGCGGATCCGATGCCCCACCGCGATCGTAGCCGGCCAAGAGGACCAAATCGTGAAGAGTGACCAGGCCGAACACCTGAAACGAGTGTTGCCGCACGCGACGGTCACGTCGGTTCCGGGCTCGGGCCATATGCTGCACTATTTTGTGCCAAAGGAAATCGCGCAGACCGCCGACGCGGTCCGGCTGGAAGCCGGTGTCACCCCTTAAAGTGCGTGATTCCAAGACGGCTGGACGGCGCGTCAGGAACCATCGCGGTCAATCGCCGTTTGCCGGGTATGCACCGCGACCGCGTCTGGGAAATTCTTGAACGTTCTCCCGTAGGGATGCTCACGACGTGTTTCCAAGATGGTCTTCGCGCTCGCCCGCTTGACGCACGGCCGAACCGCCCGACGGGTGACGTTTTTTTTGTCATAGATGTGCGCGGGCTGAAAGACGATGAGATCCGGGCCAAGCCGGACGTTTGTTTTACCGTCATCGATGCCGATCAGCATGCCTATCTGTCGATTACCGGACGAGCAACTATTTTGTCCGACGAAGCATTGCTTCGAAAAATCTGGAAGCGTTCAGACGACGTATGGTGGCCTGACGGGCCGCAAGACGAAAACGTGAGGATACTGCGTCTTGAACCTAAAACAGCCGACCTGTGGGATGGTCCTGCGAACTCAGCGGTCGCGGCGTTCGAGATGTCCAAGGCGAGACTGACCGGTGACGAGCCAGACCTTGGAGAGAATCGCAAGGTCAGCTTCGAAATGTGATTACAAGCCCTTGTCCGTCTCCAGGTATTACGAAACGCGCCGGGGCGCGTCTCCAAAGCGCTGGCACGCTGGCCGACGCTATCACAGGCGGAAGTTGCCTGGGCCGTTGCGCGCGCTGCGTCGCTCAGTGGAACCGGCGCTTCGCGCTCCTTTGGAGAAATTCGCCAAAGCGATAGTGGCGTTGGCACGCGATCACGCTTTGACCCAATCCGACGAGCGCGAAAATAGACTCTTGTCCGTCTTAAAGCTACTGCCCTCCTAGACTTCGGCCTGGATCACGACACCGAAACCGTGACTTCGCCGTCTGCTCGCACCACATCGACGAAGACACTTTCACCTCGCCGGACAACCTGGAGGTCAACCGAAGCTTCCCCGATGGTGAGACCCTGGATTTGCACGGTATCGATAAATATAGGCAGTCGGGGTCGATTCATTCGGATGCGTTTCGCATCCGCATCAAAGTCAAAGCGCAGCACCGATTGCAACAGGGCAAATGGAACAGCGGCAGCCCAAGCCTGAGGCGAGCACGCGACCGGATAGAGCGTCGGCCCGCGCCCATGGCGTTTTTGAAAGCCACAAAACAGCTCGGGAAAGCGGTAGAGCTCCATATGACTAGCCGCCTCGACCAGCCCGGTGAAGATGACGTTAACCGTTGACAAAAATCCGTAGCGGGCAAGTCCCATGGCGATTAGTGCGTTGTCATGCGGCCAGACCGAGCCGTTATGGTAAGACATCGGATTGAATCGGCGCTCCCCGCTCGCCAATGTGCGGACTCCCCAACCACTGAAGAACGAAGGGCACATCAATTTCTGTGCGATGGCAGCCGCGTGTTCGGGGGAAGCGATCCCCGTGAATAGTGTTTGTGCCGCGTTGGAGCTTTGCACACGGCACTGCTTTTTGTTTCCGTCGAGCGCGAGCGCGTAACTGCCGAGCTCGGCGCACCAGAAAACCTCCTGAAAGCGATGCTGCAGACGCTTAGCCTCTGCTTCGAGGTGTTCGGCACGATCCTCGTCGCCGAGTAGCCGGGAACAGTGTGCGGCGGCGCGCTTGGCGGCATAGACATAGCCCTGGACCTCGGCTAGGGCGATCGGGCCCTGGGCTAAGCGTCCATCGGCGTGAAAAATGGCGTCCTCTGAATCCTTCCAGCCTTGATTCCACAGGCCACTGTTGTTGGGCTGATATTCAATAAAGCCATCACCATCGACGTCGGCATCGCCATCCATCCAGCGCAAAGCGCGCTCAATGGATTCCCACAGTTCCGAGATTGTTACGAGATCGCCGGTCCGTTTTAAATAAGAGCCGGCGAGCAGAACGAATAAAGGCGTAGCATCGATGCTGCCATAGTAAAGTCCAAAAGGGACTTCCTTCATCGCGGCCATTTCACCACATCGCATTTCGTGCAGAATTTTCCCCGGTTCGGCATCCTTAGTGGGATCCTTCACGCGGGCCTGATGCGCTGCAAGCCGCTTTAGCACCCCCTTGGCGATAGCCGGCGCGCACCACAAGGTCTGCAATGCGGTAATGAGCCCGTCACGGCCAAAGGTCGTCGAATACCAGGGAATGCCCGCATACGGGTAATGGCCGTCAGGCGTCTTGGTCGTCAGCATGTGCAGATCTGCGGCGGAGCGGCGCAGCATCTCGTCAAACACCGGATGCGCTGCCCTAATCCGGATATTACTCATCGAATTGGCCTGCAGGTTACGCCGTGCCGCTCGCATGCTCGCGAAGAATTTTTTGGAGGCAACCTGCGCGGTGTTCTCGCATTGGGCAAGGACGCAGATCGATCGGCGTTCGGAGGGCGCGAGAACCCACGAAAACGTTGCTTTACTTGTGGTCAAGGTCGAAGGCACTGGATCGAAGGAAAGGGAAACCTTGCGAGAGCGCTCATCGAGGCCGTTGTAGATAAGCACTACACGGCTGGGCCCAAGCACTTCCTTGTGTTCGGTGCCGCGCTGCCTCCTACCCATACCCCGCACTTCGAAAACGTCCGCAAAATCGCTGTCGAACGATAGCGTCAGGGTGAATGAAACAGCCTGCTGCCCATAGTTCTGCAGCCGCAAGCGCTGGTAAAAGCCACCGCGCCAAACAAATGCCGAGCGCAGTGTATGGAAAGTGTCCTTGGCTAGACGGCCCGACCCATTCAGCGCCAGATCTGGATTAGTCAGATCAGCGGTCAGTCGAAGATTGTCAGCTGTGACATTTGATCCGAGCAGAAGTGGCGCTTCGCCGTTTATGCGCAATTCGAGTTTCGAAAGAAATCGCGTGTCAAGGTGAAACAGTCCATCGGCACTGCCGGCGCTGGCTCCAATATCGCCGTGCGCATCCAGCACAACAAAGGTGTCATCATGTTTGAGGGAGCTGCGCGGACGGGCGATCGACCCCGTCTCCGGCTCATGGAACTCGACTTTGAGATCACGCTCTACCCGTACCGTCGCGGCTTCGCTTCTGGGCATCGAATCGCCTCCAGTCGCTGTGGGAACCGCTTAGCGTCAGAAATGTGCAGGCATGGGGACCCGCGGAACAGCATCCGGGCCCATCGATCCCTAATTAACAAATGCGACGCTGACTGGTTCGCGGTCGCAGAGCATAACAGCCTGGATCGAACCATTTTAAACAACCCCGGCACGCCGCTCCAACGCGACGCAAGAAGCATCATCGGAACGGAACTGTTTGAGGTTGCACAAAGTTATTTAGCCCATGAAGGAATTGCCGTTAACATGTCCGTTTTGACAACCGATATTGAACCTCCGACGCTGGGCCTGCATGCCATCGAAAATTATGAGCCGCTGGTCGGCCGCGAAACGACGGAACGCATCTTAAAAAAATCGAAAGCGCTGCAGAATTCGCATTTCGTCCACATAAGTTCGACGTTCTATGGGGGCGGAGTCACCGAAATTCTGACGCCACTCACGCTCCTGATGAATGCGATGGGGATCGAAACCGGTTGGCGAATGATTCAAGGTACACCTTCCTTTTTTAATTGCACAAAAAAGCTTCATAATGCCTTGCAGGGCGACGCTTCTGCTCTGACGCCCGAAGAAAAGGCCGTTTATGAGCAGGTCACGCGCGAAAATGCAATGCGGCTACACATTGACGATTGTGATGCGGTGATAGTTCATGATCCGCAGCCATTGCCGTTGGTGAACCATTTAAAAAAAGAGAA
Source organism: Pseudomonadota bacterium (assembly GCA_046734435.1). Lineage (GTDB taxonomy): Bacteria > Pseudomonadota > Alphaproteobacteria > Rhizobiales > Xanthobacteraceae > Pseudolabrys. The sequence continues at coordinate 43,461 of JBKPRE010000060.1, forward strand.
TGCCTGCTGGATCTGGCAATGTCATGTTGATCTTTCATCGCCCAATTCGTCGGCCTGGGATTATCTGCGTGACTTCATCGAGCGATACGATACTGCGGTATTTAGTTTGCCAGAGTACAAACAAGGACTGCGCATCCCGCAGCGCTTCATCACGCCAGCGATCAATCCGTTTTCTCCGAAGAACTGCGAGCTTACGACCCAGCAAGTGGCAGAATGTTTGGCTTTTCATCGCATTCCGACCGATCTGCCCATCGTCGCCCAAATTTCCCGATTTGACCGGTGGAAAGACCCAGAAGGGGTCATTGAGGCCTTTCGGAGGGCCCGCGAGCAAGTGGACTGCAGACTTGTTCTATTGGGCAACAACGCGGTCGATGACCCCGAGGCGGGCATTATCTTGGAAACGATCCAAAGCTCGGTCGATGAACGCATCTTCGTCCTAACTGTGGACGATCCCCTGCTGGTTAATGCCCTTCAGCGCCAGGCCGCGGTCGTGTTGCAGAAATCAACCCGCGAAGGCTTCGGCTTAACTGTTACAGAAGCGATGTGGAAGGGTGCGGCGGTTATCGGTGGAAACGTCGGGGGGATTCGAAGACAGATTCGCGATGGTCATAACGGGTTTCTCGTCAGTTCAATCGAGGAAGCTGCTGACCGAATTGTGCTGCTCATTAGGGATGCTTCACTCCGCGAAAAGCTTGGCGCTCGCGCCAAGGACACGGTTCGCGGGCATTTCCTGTTAAGCCACTTGGTTGAGGATTGGATTGATTTGCTGTCTAGCCACTAGGCCACATGCGCTAGTCATTTCAGAAGGATCCCAATGCGAATTGCCCAAGTCGCCCCGCTTGCCGAAAGTGTTCCCCCGAGGTTGTACGGCGGGACCGAACGCGTGATTGCCTGGCTCACCGAAGAGCTTATTGAACTCGGGCATCAAGTAACGTTAATTGCCAGCGGCGATTCGCATACCCGGGCAGATTTAATCGCAGCGTGGCCGCGCGCGCTTCGCCTCGGACGCCCTCGCTCAGATCCTCTTGCCGCGCAAACGGTGCTGCTGGACTTGATGGCGGATCATGCAAAGGACTTTGATGTCGTGCACTGCCACACGGATTGGCTCCATCTTCCGTTGCTCAGTCGACTAAATGTCCCATTCGTGACGACCTTACATGGACGGCTTGATCTGCCCGGTCTGCCAAAAATTGTCGAAAGATTCCCGAACGCCCCTTTCATATCGATATCCGAAAATCAACGAATTCCGCTTCCAGGCGCGAATTGGCTGGGCACCGTGTATCACGGCCTGCCCTCGGAATCGCTGAGCCCATCCTTTAAAGCAGGAAAGTACCTTGCATTCCTTGGCCGACTTACGCCTGACAAAGGGCCCGAGGCGGCCATTCGGATTGCCAGAGAATCAGGCCTGCCACTTCGCATCGCTGCAAAAGTGCCGCGAAGTGAGAAGGGTTATTTCAAGGAAAAGATCGCGCCCCTCGTTGACGGAAACAACGTTGAGCTTTCTGGAGAGGTCAACGACAAAAGCAAAGAAGACTTTCTCGCGAATGCCATAGCGCTCATTTTTCCGATCGATTGGCCAGAACCGTTCGGTCTGGTGATGATCGAAGCGATCGCCTGCGGAACACCTGTTATTGCCTTCGCGCGCGGTTCTGTTCCGGAGGTTATCGAAGATGGCGTTACCGGATTTATCGTGAAGACTGAAGATGAGGCCGTGAATGCGATAAAGCGTTTGCCAAAGTTGGATCGCCGTCGCATCAGGATGGCGTTTGAGCAGAAGTTTACTGCACGTCAAATGGCGGAAAATTATGTTCGCCATTATCAGTTACTTCTGCATCGGTTTTCGACCGGCATCCATCGAGAAATCGGCCCCGCGTCCGTGCATAGGGTCGCTTTGGTCAACTCGGACAATTAACGAATAGCAACTAGCCGTTGCCACAGCAGATGATCAAAATGCTCACGGTAGGAGCATTTGGAAATGACATGGCCGCCGCTCCGTCCCTTGTTGGGTTCTATCAGGCGCGGCCTGTCATGATCGATTGCGGTTGACGTAACTATCCGGCGTTGCCACCAGGTGCCTGACGCGGCCCGCATCGTGCGCGCCAATTAAAAAAGGACGCGGGGCCGAACACCGTTGTGCCCACGACGCCCTCCTATTAAGCCATAATGGGCCATAACGGTGATTGCGCTTTGATCCCGATCAATACTGAGTGACCCGAGGTCACTCAGTGGATCCCGAGGAACCTTACCTGTCGCGGCGGCCTTCTTGTCGTGGAGGCGACAATGGCGACCGATCCCGATGCCAGCGAATGGAGATTGCTGCAGGATTACTTTGCTGCACTTTCAGATCACGATCCTGCGCAGGAGCGGCAACCCCTTGAGGCCATTTTTGACGCTTCCATCCGACGGCGGTTTGGTGATTGGATCGCGCGCGGTGCGCGGAAATCGAGGTCCAAGGAACAATCGAACTAAGCGGGAAATGGCCGGTTTACAGTCTAAGGTCGTGTGGACTCTTCCCCCTGAAGGAACTCTGTTCGCGCGACCGGGGGGCGGCATCAGATGGTGCGCCCCCACGTATTTTTAATTGCAGTTGGTTTTGCGATGCCAAAAACAACAGATGAATTTGATTACTTCCCGCCCCAAATCATGATCGGATTTGCAACGATGCTGCTCCTTTTGCTGGCAGTAATCGCTATAGGCTAGGATTTGCGTACCCGCCGACCCGGTGCAGTCCGCGCTCAATGGATCGCCATCATCCCGTTGATCGGATAGTCCACCGTACTTCTCCAGACAGGCCGACTTGGCTTATCGTCCTCGCGCTCCTTTCGCGAAATTTTGGTCGCGCGTGCTGGCTTCGGCTCCTCGTTAGCCAGGGCCATCGCCTCTGACGCCTTACGCGGAGCGGCAAAGTTCGTTGCAGTCACCGGGTATGAGGGTTCCGGCTCAGGCGTGAACGGTTTCTGTAGGCCCTCAATTTGTGACGTCGTAATTGGATTGGGCCGTGGCTCCATCCAGCCGCTGACAAGCATTAGAGCCGCAGACAGCGAAAGGCTCATGACCACGAAATAGGAAAAAACAGGCATGCGCATTGGACATCTAACCCGAGAGGCCGTTTTCAGTTCCGGTGTGACGATACCGCTAGCCTACGGAACTTAGTTCCGCTCGGGGAACGCGGTGTGGCCTCGAAGAATTATTCCACGCGCAACAGAGGAGGCTCACATGCCTGCGATTATTATCCCGGTGCTGTGGGTCGGCGGCGCTGCCATTCTGCTCGGGGGCGGTTGGTACGTCATCGGCCACATGGTTCATTAGTTCGGTTACATCAGAGGGAGGCAGTCCGTCGCGCGTTCAAACCGGCGGGCTGCTTTTTTTCGCGGACCGGAACGCCAAGTCGCGTCTCAGGTTTTCAATTTGACTGCAATGGATTCTTTCCTCTCCGAACGCAGTCGGCTCAGCAGAAAGGGACCGCCGTTCTCCGACGGCGGTCCTCTTTTGTTAGGTCGGAAAGCAGGAACTGCGTGCGCAGCGGAGGGTTCTAAAAAAATAAGGAAACAGATATGCCGCGAACACTGATCGAGCCGCATAAGGGCGACAAACGCTACGTGCGCCGGAAGGGCTGCAAGTTCACCAAGTCCCAGGATGACGTTGGCCGATCCCTTGCCATAGACCGCCGCCAGCACGCCAAGACGAAGGTCAAAAGCGGGGAAGGTGATCGCGGCGACCGCTAGATGGAGCCAACCGATGATTCCCAAAAAGGACACTGCGTCACATCAACCAGACGAGAACTTTTTCCCTTCTCCGAACCAAACACACTTGGAGCGCATCGAAGAAGATAAGCTGGATGAAGATCAAGACGACCTTGGTGAAGACGACTAGCAAAGCGGCTCTATGACTGAAAAGAAGTACCGAAATCCGGCGGGTGCCATTTGGATTAGCCTCGCCATCATGGTCGGATTGCTCGTCATCAGTGCCGCCTATTGGTCAGTTCACGCCTGATTTTCCTTTAGCGGCCTGGGGTCGCGGCGCAAAAAACTGCCGCCT
>JBKPRE010000061.1:0-29039 GCA_046734435.1 Pseudomonadota bacterium
CTGCGCTGCCTCTATCACGGCTGGAAATTCGACGTGGACGGCAACATCGTCGAGATGGCGTCGGAGCCGGACAACAGCCTCATCTTCGATCGCGTCAAGCACAAGTCATATCCGACGCGCGAGGCGGGCGGCTTCGTGTGGACCTATATGGGCCCGCCGGAAGAGATGCGTGAATTCGAGCCGCCGGCTTTTGCGCCGACACCTGACGCGCGCGTGAGCGCGACGAAAGTGCGCGTGCGCTGCAACTGGGCGCAGATTCTCGAAGGGCAGATCGATTCCGCGCATTCCTCGCATCTGCATTCCTCCGACATGGTGCCAGCGCAGGTCGACGGGGCGAAGGCGACCGAGGCCAACTGGCTGCGGCCCTCGACCGACAAGGCGCCGCGCTTCCAGATCGAGCGCACGAGCTACGGCTTCCGCTACGCGGCAATCCGGCGACCGATCAAGAACGAGGAGACGCACGACTACATCCGCACGACGGTCTATATCGCGCCTTACACGGCGTTGATCCCGCCCAACAACGTGCACAATGTGGCAACGCTGCTGACGCCGGAAGACGACACCAACACCATCTTCTATTTCATCGCCTGGAACGGACCGGACAAGACGGGCATTGATGCCGACACCTGGCGCAAGTTCAACGTCCTGCAATGGGGCGTCGACGTTGACCGCAATTTCGACGGCATCCGCAATCGCGCCAACCTCTATCAGCAGGATCGCGCCGCGATGAAGGCCGGCAACTTCACCGGCATCAGCGGCATTCCGAACCAGGACATCGTAATGTGGGAATCGATGGGGCCGATCGGCGACCGCTCGAAGGAAAAGGTCGGTGCCAGCGATGTCGCAGTGGTGGCCTTCCGCCGCTTGATGGTGGAAGCAGCGCGCGCCATGCGCGATGGCGGGCGCGCAATCGGCACGACCGAGCCCCATATCCGGCATGCGACAATCAGCTCGTACGAGGGGGTGGTGCCCAAGACGACGAACTGGCGCAACCTTGGGGGTGGCAGCGAGGCGCCGCACCAGCATTCCACGCGGCAAACAGAACCGGCAAAATAAGACCAGAAAATATCAGGGAGGATACGCATGAGGACAAAGACGATTGTGCTGGCGGCGGTCGCGCTGCTTGGCATCACCGCCGGCGCATCGGCGGACGACAAGATCAAGCTGGCGATCGGCCAGCGCGGCAACTGGGATACTTCGGTCTCAGAAGTCGGCCAGCGCGCCGGCATCTTCAAGAAGCATGGTCTCGAACTGGAGATGGTCTACACCAACGGCGCCGGCGAGACACAGCAGGCGGTCATTTCCGGCAGCGTCGATCTCGGGATTGCGGCGGGCGTGATGGGCGTGATGAGTGCCTATTCCAAGGGCGCACCGGTACGCATCATTAGCGCGGAGACGACGGGCGCCAACGATCTTTATTGGTACGTGAAAGCGGATTCGCCGATCAAGTCGCTGAAGGACACCGAAGGCAAAACGCTGGCCTACTCGACCAATGGCTCCTCGACGCACGGCATCGTCACCGCCTTCATGAAGCAATACGACCTGAAGGCGAAGCCGACCGCTGTCGGCGGCCCTGCCGCGAATTTGACGGCCGTGATGTCGGGACAGATCGACGTCGGCTGGGCAGCGCCGCCGTTCGGGCTCGATCAGCTCGACAAGAAGGAGATCCGCATCATCGCGACCGGTAACGACGCGGCTGCGTTCAAGGGCCAGACCGTGCGGCTCAACATCGCCAACGCCAATTTTCTGAAAGACCACAAGGCCGTGGTCGACCGCTACATGAAGGCGTATCGCGAAACGGTCGACTTCATGTACAACGATCCCAAGGCGCTGAAGATCTATTCGGAATGGCTCAATATCACCGAGGCGAAGGCCAAGCGCACGCGCGACGACTTCTTCCCGCGCGCCTCGGTTGAGCCCGACAAGATCGTCGGTCTCGACACGATCGTGAAGGACGCGGTCGCGCTGAAATTCACCGCCAACGAACTGACCAAGGCGCAGCTCGACGACATGATCCAGATTCCGCCGCGGTAGCAATTATGGTCATTCCGGGACGGCACGTTAGTGCCGGACCCGGAATCCAGACACACGCGCCGAACCCGCCTCTGGATTCCGGGTTCGTCCGCTGCGCGGACGCCCCGGAATGACAAATGAGGCCGATGACGGGAAGCAGACGGTGACCTCTTACACACCCACCCACGTGCATCTTGTCGGCAGCATCGGGCTCGGCGGCGTGGACGAGGTCTTCCGGACCGTCGGCCCTGCCTTGGGGCGTCGACTAAAACGCATTCCGGACGGCGAGCCGGGGCCGCGCCGACTCTGGGTGAGTTTCCAGTATCCGTTACTGCGCTCTAGCCCATTCCTGCGGCCGGACCCGAGCGGTGCCCTGCGCAAGACCTCCGGCTTTCCGTTGCTGTGCCTGGCGGAAGGCGTGACGGCGGACGAAGTCGAGTTCGGCGAGCTCGGCTACGCCCGCGAGGCACGCGGGTCCTATCTCGACTTCCTTGCCGCGCGCGAGCGCGGCGAGATCGCAAAAGGAACGCGGTTCCAGGTCTGCCTGCCCACGCCGATGAGCGTCATCTATGCCTTCTGCACGGCGCGCGACGTAGCGGCGATCGAGCCGGCCTACGAAAAGGCCATGACGCGCGAAGTCGAATTGATCTGCCGGCACATTCCGCACGCGGATCTCTGCATCCAGTGGGACGTCTGCCACGACATGATCGTCTGGGACGGGCAGCCGCAGGACCAGTTTCCGCTGGTGAACGCCTCGAAGGACGACATTGCCCGGCGACTCATGCGTATCTGCGAACCGGTGCCGGACGACGTCGAGCTCGGATTCCATCTTTGTTACGGCGATTTCGGCGGCAAGCATTTCTTCGACCCGGTGACGGCGCGCCATCTCGTCGATATCTCGAACGCAATCGTGAAAAACGTCCGGCACAAGGTCGCCTATATCCATCTGCCGGTGCCGGCGCCGCGCGCGACCGACGAATTCTTCGCGCCCATGAAAGAGCTGCCCAAGGGCGTCGAGATCTATCTCGGCATTATTCATGCCGCGGACGGGGTCGAAGGCGCGCGAAAACGCATCGAACTTGCGCGCAAATACCTGCCGGAATTCGGAATTGCGACGGAATGCGGCTTCGCTCGCGCCCGCAAGCCCGATCTGGTCCGGAAGCTGATCGATATTCACGCCGCGGCGGCGAAGGAGCCGGGATGATCCGGATGCACTAGCCGTCATGCCGGAGCGTTTCGAGCAGCCGGCGGCGCGCACGGGCGAGCCGTGACATAACGGTCCCGATCGGCACCTCGGTCGCCTCGGCGATTTCCCGATAGTCGAGGCCTTCGATGTCACGCAGCACGAGGGTTTCGCGGAACGGCGCCGGCAGTTTTGCAATGGCCGCGCGGAGTTGCTCGGCGTCGACCTTGGCGATGAGCGAGGATTCCGGCGTTTCGTCGTGGCGCTCGTCGAGCTTTCCGTGCTCGAGTTCGACCGCCTCGAGGTCATCGACCGAAACGATTGTTGCCGGGCGGTTCTTGCGCAGCCAGGAATAGGCCGTGTTGCGCACGATGCTCAGCAGCCAGGCGCGCGGATTGCCGCCGGCATAACTGCGAATGGCGCGGAAGGCGCGCAGCGAAGCGTCCTGCACCACGTCTTCGGCGTCGGTGCCATTGGTGGTAAGCCAGCGTGCGAGGCGGTAGGCCTCGTCGATATGAGGCATCACGACGGTTCGGAAGAGCGCGTTATCGTCGAGCCCGGCCGTATCCTGCGCGCCGGGCGTCACCAGCCGGACGGGTGGCCCGTCAGGACTGTTTGCGCCGGCTCGGGGCCGCAACGGTGTTATTGACATGACGCTTGCTTGATCGCCTAGAGTTCGTTTCGGCTTGTGCGGAATAGCTGCGCGAAGGTTTCCAGTTCTTTCGCTTCGACGTCGGAGACGGCCCAATAGGTCACGCCGTTTTCGGTCCACCGGACGATGTTGTAACCGTTGATGCTGTGCGGTCCGCCGATGGCGAAGGCATCGTCAGCAGGCACGGCTGTGAGACTGACCAGGTGTTTGGCGCGGCGGTAGACGAGCGTTGCAACTGGCGTGCGGCCGACGACGTCGACGCGGCCGCCGACCAGCGGGAAATCGTCCTTGGCGAGATCGACGACGCGCGGTGAATTCGGAATGCGGCCGTTGAACCACGGCTTCACGGTATGCCGGTCGGATGAAACGACGTCGACCGGCTCCGGTGCCATCAGTGAGCGGATGTGATCGGAGACGAGCAGCTCCGCGACCTGTACCGGTTTTTGCTGCGAGCCGACCACCAGCCAGGTCGAGCCGCTCGCGACGACTGCGGCAACGGCAATCGATGCGGCGAGGGCGCGCCAGGAGTGCATCCAGGACGGTGTCGCGCGCGGCTGTCGCGTTGTGCCGATCGAGGATTCGATCCGCGCACGCAGGCCGGGCGGCGCGGCCTCGCGCGGCAGGCGGTCATGAATAAGTCTCTGCAGTTCCTTCACGCGTTCGGCCTCCGCGGCTAGCGCCGGCTCCTGGCTCATCTGCTGGGCGACGCTGAGGGCATTCGCGGGGTCGAGCTCGCCATCGAGGTAGGCGTGAACCAGCAGCACTGAATTGTCGTCAGACCTGGGTCGACTCATGTCTTTCATCCGGTGTGGCGATCGCTAAGGCGCTGCGCTGGCCCATGGCCATCCTTTACGCCCAAAACGATCACGTTGTCCTCAAGACTCCGCGAGCGCGCGTTTCATTCCCGGCCGGCATAAATTTTGTGAAAACAGGGCAGGCCCGGCCCGCCCTGTTTTCCTTGCATTTTCCCATGGTTAGAAGTTGCGGAGCATCTCGTTGTATCCGGTACTGCCGCCACCGGTTGATTCCGGTGAATTGGGCCCGGTTGCACCGTAATTTTCGGAGGCAAAGGCCCGCAGGGCACGGTCGTCCACAGCCGCTTTGCCTTTCGCGGGCATGAATGCCGTGTTTGCAAAAACCAGAACGTTGCCGGTGCCGTCGCAGGTGCAGAACGACTGGGCGGAAGCCGGTCCGGCGCTGAACGCAATACCAGCCGCGATGCGAAGCACTGTGAAGATGGCGGGAAGGTTTTTCATTGTCGTGTCTCCTTTGAAATGAGCAGCCGTGATGGCCGCATGCCGAGGAGACTGACCGGCGTGCCGACAAATTTCGCAGCGCGCCTGACTTTTTCGTGATCGTCTTGGCGCGGGAATAAATCGTCGCGCACCTCAGTCTCGTCTCCAGATACGCACATTCATGGAGGCGAGAAATGACTGAGCATGATGACGGAATGAACCGCCGCAAGGTTCTCGAATGCATGACGTGGGCAGGCACCGGCGTGCTCTGGACCATCACCGGCGGCGTGCCCGCTTCGCTCGGCATCATCGACGAAGCGGTGGCTGCGCCGGTGAAAGGATTCACATTCCTTCAGATCAGCGACAGCCACATGGGCTTCGACAAGCCGGCCAATCCCAACGTCAAGGGGACGCTGGAGGAAGCGATCGCGCGCGTGAAGACGCTGCCGGTGAAGCCATCCTTCATGATCCATACCGGCGATATCTCGCATCTGTCGAAGCCGTCGGAATTCGACGACGCGGATCAAATCATCGCGCATGCCGGGCTGAATGTGCGCTACGTTCCCGGTGAGCACGATCTGCTCGATGAAGACCAGGGCAAGCTCTATCTCGACCGCTACGGCCGCGGCACGAAAGGTGCCGGCTGGTACAGCTTCGACGACAATGGCGTGCATTTCATCGGGCTGGTGAACGTCGTCAACCTCAAAGCGGGCGGGCTCGGCAATCTCGGCAACGAACAGCTCGAATGGCTGGAAGACGATCTCAAGGGCCGATCCGCGTCGCAACCGATTGTGGTCTTCGCGCACATACCGCTGTGGAGCGTCTATCCCGAGTGGGGATGGGGCACGGAAGATGGCGGGCGCGCTCTCGGTTACCTGAAGCGCTTCGGCTCGGTCACCGTGCTCAATGGGCACATTCATCAGGTCATGCAGAAGGTCGAGGGTAACGTCACCTTCCACACGGCGCGCTCGACCGCATTCCCGCAGCCGGCGCCTGGAACGGCGCCGTCGCCCGGCCCGATCAAGGTGGCCGACGACAAGCTGCGCAGCATGCTCGGAATTGCTTGCGTCACCTTCAAGCAGAACGAGCAGCGTCTCGCCATCATCGACACGCCGATTCAGAAATGAGGATGGCCATGACGATGATCAAAGCCCTGACGAGACTGCTCGTGGCCGGCGTCGCGGCGGCGTATCTCCACGCCGCGGCGCCGGCATCCGCTGAAGAGATCGCGGTCAAGATCGGCAACTTCACCTTCGGGCCGCAGGAGCTGAAGGTCAAAGCCGGAACCACCGTCACCTGGACGAACGAGGACGACATCCCTCATACGGTCGTGTCGCCGAACGCGTTCCGCTCCAAAGTCATGGATACCGACGGAAAGTTCTCGTTCACGTTCACGACCGCGGGCACCTACAAGTATTTCTGTTCGTTGCATCCGCACATGACCGGAACCGTGATTGTGGAGGCGCAGACAGGAAGTGCGGCGCCGGGGCAACAGTAAAAAACATATAACCTCGGGTCATTCCGGGACGCCGCGGCAGCGGCGGACCCGGAATCCAGATGCTGACACTGAATTCATTTCTGGATTCCGGGTCCGCGCCTTTCGGCGCGTCCCGGAATGACAGGCAGGAGTGGGACGCAAGTCTCGTATTTTTGAATTTCAAAACTTTGCTCGATTGTTATTCTAAGGCTCTCTTGAGCGGGCAGACGGAACAACGCCCGCCCGAATACCGACTTCAGGGAGGTCCTGCGATGGCTTCGTTCTCAGTGAACGGCAAGCCGGTTTCCGTCGATTCCGATCCCAAAACGCCTCTGCTCTGGGTCATCCGCGACATCGTCGGGCTCACCGGCACGAAATATGGCTGCGGCGCAGGATTTTGCGGCGCCTGTACTGTGCACATCGACGGCCGCGCGCAGCGCTCCTGCCAGGTGCAGGTTTCCGCCGCCGAAGGCGCGCAGATCGTCACCATCGAAGGCCTCTCGCCGAATTCTTCCCACCCGCTGCAGAAAGCCTGGGTCACCGAAGAGGTACCTCAATGCGGCTACTGCCAGTCGGGCCAGATCATGAAGGCGGCGGAGCTGCTTGCCAGCAACCCGAAACCGACCCGCCAGCAGATCGTCACCCACATGGACGGGAACATCTGCCGCTGCGGAACCTATAACCGCATCATCGCGGCGATCGAACGCGCGTCGAGGGAGGGCTAGGCCAATGACAACAACCATGACAACCGCTCTCAAGTCGCCCGAGCTCACCCGCCGCGGCATGCTGGCCGGCATTGGCGGCATGACATTCTACTTTGCTTTCGGCACCGACGGCACGCGCATCCTGCCGCCAGCCGATGCCGCCACGCGGCCCGCGCCCCTATCGCCATGGGTGCGGATCTCGCCCGACGGCAACATCACAATTCTCACGATTACCGAGATGGGGCAGGGCTCCGGCACATCGATTCCGCTGATGATCGCGGAGGAGATGGATGCCGACTGGAACAAGGTGACGCTCGATTGGGCGCCGTCGACCCCTGAAGTCTATGGCTGGCCCGACCGCAGCGGCCGTCGTGTCATGACCGTCACCGGCAGCCGTGCGGTAATGATGTATTGGAACGATTTGCGCACCGCCGGCGCCCAGGTGCGTAAAGTCCTCATGGCAAATGCCGCCGAGCATTGGGGCGTCGATGCCGCAACGCTCAAGACCGAGCCAAGCGTGGTCATCGATCCGAAATCGGGGAAGCGACTGAGCTATGGCGAGATCGCGGCGTTCGGCCAGGTGCCAACGACATTGCCGGCCGTGGACAAGAGCGAGCTGAAGGCGCGCAAGGACTTTCGTTTGATCGGGCGGTCGGTGCCGCGGCGTGATCTGCCTTTCAAGGTCAATGGCACAGCACAATATTCCATCGACGTGAAATTGCCGGGCATGGTCTATGCCAGCGCCCTGCATGCGCCGGTGAGCGGCAATGCGCCGGAAAATTGGAACGACGCCGCGATCAAGTCCATGCCGGGCGTGCTAGCCACCGTGAAACTGCCGAATGGCGTCGGCGTTGTCGCGGAAAATTTCCCGCAGGCGATGGCGGCGCGACGTGCGCTGCGCGTGACCTGGAGCAAGAACAAGGTCGACGGCTTCGATTCCGAAAAAGCGCTCGATCATTATGCGGCGATCCACGCCGACACTTCGGCGCCGGTGAAGATCGTGGACGCGAAAGGCGACATCAAGGCCGCCTTCGACGGCGCCGCCAAGGTCTACAAGTCTGAATATCGCAGCGACTATACATATCACGCGCAAATGGAGCCGCTGAACGCGGTGGCGCGCTTCAACGAGGCCGGCGACAGACTTGAGGTGTGGGACGGATCGCAGGATCTCGGCCGCAGCCGCGATCTCGTGGCGAGGACACTCGGCATGAAGCCGGAGCAGGTCGATGTGCACCAGTGCTATCTCGGCGGCGGCTTCGGGCGGCGCTCGCTGGCGGACTACGCCGCCGAAGCAGCGGTGCTGTCGCGCGAGGTCAAGCGACCGGTCAAGCTGGTGTGGACGCGCGAGGAAGACGTCGCGCACGGCATGTTCCGCCCGATGACATTCCAGTGTCTCGAAGCGGCCACCGATGCGTCAGGAAAAGTCGTCGGCTGGCGTCACTGCGCCATCGGCGACGATGGCGGGCTCAGCCTGATCACCGGCGGCATGCGGATCTCGTCTTACTACGGGTTGCCGAACCAGCAGCTCGAACTGCGCAATGTCGACGAGGGCGTGCGCATCAAGCACTGGCGCGCGGTTGCGCACAATTTCAATCTGTTCGCGATCGAAACGATGGTCGATGCGATGGCGGCAGACCAGAAGCTCGATCCCGTCGAATTCCGTCTGCAACGCATGTCGATCACGCCGAAGGCGCGCCGCTGCGTCGAGGCGGTGACCAAAATGGCCGACTGGGGCACGAAGCGCCCCGACGACCGTGCCCTCGGTTTTGCCATGAGCGAACGCTCGGGCTCGCTCGGCGCCTGCGTTGTCGAGGCATCGATCGATCGTCGCGCCGGGACGATCCGCGTCCATAAAGTGTGGGTCGCAGCCGATGGCGGCGTGATCGTGCAGCCGGCGGCAGCCAAGGCGAATGTGGAAAGCGGCATCGTCTACGGCCTCTCGTCGGCCTTGCACGAACGCCTGACAGTGCGGGACGGCGCGGTCGAGCAGTCGAACTTCGGTGACTACAACGTCATGCGCATGTCGGACATGCCCGAAGTGATGCAGGTCTCGTTTCTCGACAGCGACGGGCACCCGACGGGACTGGGCGAGATCAGCACACCCGGCATGGCACCCGCGATCGCCAATGCCTTCCACAAGCTGACCGGCAAGCGGCTCTATCACATGCCGTTCACGCCGGAACGCGTTCTGGCGGCGCTGAAGACGTAGCGGGAACTCCGCATTACCTGTGCATAACCGTCCAGGAGAGGCGCGCTTCCGCACCCCTGCTGCGGGTGCGACATTTTGGAAATGTTGTGAAATCAGCGGCACTTGCCCGCATTAAAAATTTTAAATCCGGCGGACAGAGTTCCGTAATCCGAACTTTGGCAAGTGATGCCCGTCACAAGGCCGTCGCTTGATCTCGCGCAAGTGATGCCCGTCACAGAGGGATTACCGTTCGCTCGCTACGGTCCTGCCTACCCAGAATCGAACCAAGAAGGCCAGTGGCGCGACTACGCATTAAGGCGGAATATTAATCGGACGGCGACTATGGGACGCAAGATTCTAACCAAGGCCGTGCTGGCCACCATCCCGGAGATGGTTGCGCAGGGCGGCATGAGAGCGGACGACATCGCTGAGAAGCTTGGGTGCAATCTCGGCACACTCAAAGTGCGCTGTTCCCAGGCGAAGATCAGCCTGCGACCGCCGGGAAGCCGCCGCGGACGGCCGAGGACCGACGAGCGCACCATCAGGGTGAGCGAGGCCGCCCTGGCGCTGCTGCAAAGGCGGGCTGTCGCGAGTGGAAAAACCGAAGCGACCCTTGCGCGGGAGCTGCTCGAAACGATCGCGCGAGACGACCTTTACGACGCTGTGCTGGATGCTGAGCCGCTTCCCATGAAAAAGCGGGCGTTCGGGTAGCGCAAATTAAACATGCGCCAACGGCCAGAAGCGGACGTTCAAGCGCGGTGCGCTAGCTCTGGAAGATCAGGCACGTCGTTGTGCCGTGCGCAAGCAGGCGTCCCTGACTGTCCGTAACGCGCCCTTCCGCTGTCCCTATGCGCCGGCCGCAGCTCAGGACGATGCCCTCCGCTTTGATCAGGCCTGTCTCCGGCGTGATCGCGCGCACGAGCGATGTCTTGAACTCAAGCGTCGTCTGAGTGGCGCCTTTGTCCAGGCTGGAAAGCACGGCAAGACCCATGCAGGTGTCGAGCAGCGTGGCCGCCAGACCGCCGTGCACCGTGCCAAACGGGTTGAGATGGGTTTCGTTCGGCTTGCATGTGACGACGGCGCGGCCCTTCACCACCTCGGTCACGTCATAGCCCAAGGTCTTGGCCATCGTATTGAGGGGTAGCGTGCCGTTCACGAGCCCCTGGATAAACTCCAGGCCGCCCATCTCCCTCTGCCTGTCAGGACTGACGGTGCCATATGTCTTGCTCATGGTGCCTCGACATTAACTTTCTCGTCGTTTCCCAGAGTCGCTGCGGCTTAGGTCGCCGGTGCCCGCCAGCCCACCCGATTTCTGGTCAAGACATTTCGCGCGCGTCGTAGTATCGACGCGCCGCATCCGGCATGGCGCCCGCTCACTTGCCCATGCAACTCGTGATGAAGTTTGGCCGTTGCCCGAGCGGCACTTTCTGTGCGCGCGCCTTTTTGCTGCATTCGGCGCGCTTCGCGCGGTCAGCCTTGATCTGTTCGATTTGCTTCCGGTACTGCTCGCGGCGTGCTTGCCTGGCGGCATCGGCTTCTTGTTTCCGTTGTGCCCGGCGGGCCGCCTTTTCCTGTTTTGCGGCGGCCTTTCGCGCGGCCTGCCGCTTGAAGATGCACTCGGCGAAAGGCTCGACATAAAGGCGCGGCACCTGCTTGGCGCATTCCTCGCTGTCCTGGCGCATCAGCTCGCGCTGGCTCGGAGGACGCGACGATGTCTGCGCCATGACCATGTCAGCGGTGTAAAGGCAAAGGCCGAACGTGGCCGCCAACAGCCAAATGAATACCGCATGCTTGGTCGCCCCCGAAGTGAACGCATCGGCGATGCGTTTGCGCCGGCAGGATATCGCCCGGTCGTGCATCAGGCTAGGCGATCGGCGCCGGCCTTCTTGCAGCATGTATAAGAGGAACGATTGCCACTCAGCGTGCTTGTAGACGTCACAATGCGTCCTGCGAACCGCAGCAATCATGGAGTGAAAAAAACCTGCAGAAATAAAATGAAAATCAGGCGAGAAGGGCAAGCAGGTAGGCGAGCTTTGCCAGCAAGGCCTCGCCGGTCGTGTTGAGAGCCATCAGGATGAGCAGTCCGATGCCCGCGCAGATCAGCCCGTATTCGATTGCGGTCGCGCCGGCATCGTCGGAGATAAATTGTCTGACCATGATGTCCTCCTGTCGGTTTTTCTTATGACCCGCATAGGTTGTAGCTTGCCGAACAGGACACTTAAAAATTGAGCTGGTTATTTCTGCACTTTTTGAGGAAGCGGCGATCAGGAAAATTTCAGCGTCAGGCCTTCGAGTGCGATTCCCTTTAGCGCCGGCGGCGAGTGGTGGATTGTCCGGGTCGCGCGCCAGCAGCTCCATCACGTACCGGACCGTCGACAGCGGACCTTCGAGCACGTTCAGCGCATGCCCCTTGTCCATGAGCTTGCCGTCGCAGAACAGCTCGATCTCGAAGCTGGTGAGCGCGCTTTGCCATTCCGCGGCCTTCGCGCCAATCGCGTGGCGCGGGCCGATCAGCAGCGCGGCGTGGTGTCCGTCTACGATGACGGCGTCGGGCGGCGCGAATTTCCAGCCGGGAAAGATCGACTGCACGATCTCGAAACCGTGCGCCACCCAGCCGATGCACGACAAAAGTGCGGCGTCGTCCATGCCGGGCGAGGGCGCGCGGGAAAGGCGCAGCATGATTTCCGGCTCGATCTTCGGTTCGCTGTAGGGCGCAAGCGATATTCCCTCCCTGGTCATTCCGGGACCCCGAGTTTCGCTCGCGCCCGGGAATGACGAGGAATCATCGGGAAGGTCAAAAACCGTGCGGTCGTAGACATAGCCCCAGACCGGCGCGTGCACGCCGTACTCGTCCCAGATGCGGCGGTTGGTGAAGCCGATCTTGCGGCCGACCGGCTTGTAGCCCTTGGCGATGCGCACGCCGTTCGCCAGCGCCGTGATGCGATAGGCATCGTCCATCGTGAGGTCAGGGTAGCGCGCGGTGAAGGGCTGCACTTTCCGGGGACCCGCGTTGAAAGCGGCTTCGGCTTCGCCGGCGATGTCGCGAAGCGTGGCAGCGTCCATTCCGCCTTGTCTTACGTCGTCTTTCATCCTTCGCCCCGTTTGCAGACAATTTAACGCAACTTCGCGATAACGCGCGATCCAAATCTGAAAGATTTGCGCTGTACCGTGGCGCGATGAATCGTCTTTGGCTCGCATTGATTGTGATCGTTGTGTCCGGTGGCGCGCTGGCCGCGCCGCCCGACTTCAACACCGATCACTTCTGCAGCGACTTTGCGCAGCGCAGCGCCGGCAACATGCCGGAGATGGCAAAGGCGGTCTGCATGATGAGCGAGGAATCGACCAAGGCCGTCGTCGTCGCGGCATGGGATCATGCGCCGACCGGCGGCCGTGACGTCTGCGTCAAGTCGGCGGGCGATTCCTACGTCAACCTGGCGAAGTGCCTGAAAGACCTGCCAGGGCACTAAAGCTGCGACGGCTGCGGCGACGCATTATTTCCTGTGATTGTGCTTCCCGACCGCTTTGATCATATTTCAAGTCAGTGGACGGACGGCTGGAAATTGAGCGAGCTCCTGGTATTTATGTTCAAACAGACTGGCCGCCTTGGAAGTTGGCTCAAACAAGCGTAACGCCCCGCATATGGCGTCCTCAAAACTAACAGAAGGCTGGATGCCTGCGGCCATCCGAGCCCTGGCCTTTGAGCGCAGACTTAAAGCCGGAGAGGCGCTCTTTCGGCTCGGTGATAAGGCGGCGGGCTTTTACGAGGTCGTTTCTGGCCGTGTGAGGCTGGTGCGAGTGGATCGCGTCGGCCGTGAAACCGTGTTGCATGTGGCTGGCCCCGCCGAAACGCTCGCCGAGGCTTCGTTGTTTTCCGGTCAATATCATTGCGATGCAGTCGCCAACACAGATGCGACCGTGCGTGTTTATCCGAAACGGCAGGTAATATCTGCCTTTGAAAAAGACCCAAAAGCTCTGAAGACTTTCACGGCGATGCTCGCCCATCAAGTGATGACCCTGCGCACGCGCCTTCAGCAACGCAACATCCGGTCAGCACGCGAGCGCGTGAGGCAATTTCTCGCGCTCAATATCGGCCCTGACGGTCGCAGCGTCGAATTGCATGGAACGTTAAAGGACCTCGCCGCTGAAATCGGCCTGACCCACGAGGCGCTTTATCGCGCTCTGGCAGCACTTGAACGCGCCGGCGAAGTCAAAAGGGCAGGGAACAGGATTATGTTGGTCAAGCGCGTATGATCGAAATCATATGCCGTTTGACCAGTCGCTGATATGAAACATAAGGGGCAAAACATCGATGAGGCCTCCAATGTCAAAATTTTCCTGGAAGACGACACTCGCCGTTTCGGCTCTTTTAGCCGCGACCGCCTACGCCTTTGCGCAAATGTCCCCGGGTGGTCCGATGGGCATGCATGGCCAGATGCATCAAGGCGAGATGATGAGCCAAATGCACAGTCAGATGATGCAGGGCCAAACCGGCATGCATTCCGGAACGAGCGGCGGAATGGAAATGCACGGAGGCATGAGCGGTCACGGCCAGATGCATGGCCAGCAGTCAGGCACGCCGACCCTGCCCGGACAGGATGCGTTCGGTGCTATCCAGGAGATCGTTCAGGCACTGCAATCCGATCCCAAAACCGACTGGTCGAAGGTGAATATCGAGGCCTTGAGGCAACATCTGATCGATATGAACGAGGTCACGCTGCATGCTGCTGCCACACCGCGCCTCTTTGACAGCGGAATTGAGTTCACCGTTACAGGCGAGGGACGCACGCTCGAAGCGATTAAACGCATGGTTCCCGCCCACGTAAAAGAACTCCATGAGACCGGCTGGAATGCAAAGACCGATGAGTTGCCAAACGGTGTCAAGCTGACGGTCATGGCGAGTGACGCTCAGCCGCTGACCAGGCTCAAGGCGCTCGGCTTCATAGGGATCATGGTGCAAGGCGGCCACCATCAGCCGCATCACCTGATGATGGCAAAAGGCCAACTCGTGCACTGATGCAGTTAATGATGTCGCGGCGGCCAGCCTAGGTGCCGGAGGACGCCGCAGCAATCTGCATGCGCGGACTCGAGAACAAAGTGAGTTGCCAGCAGGAGCTGTGCTCGACGACGCGCAGGATATAGACCGCGCCGTCATCGCCCTTGACCTTGCAGTAGCGGTGGTCGGGGCCGAACCACTGGTCGACGACCTTCACAACCGCGA
Organism: Pseudomonadota bacterium; assembly: GCA_046734435.1. GTDB lineage: Bacteria > Pseudomonadota > Alphaproteobacteria > Rhizobiales > Xanthobacteraceae > Pseudolabrys. The sequence goes on from JBKPRE010000061.1 coordinate 14,671, forward strand.
CGCGGCGGCCGAGAAAATCGAACGCAAGCGGTAGCTCCCTGCCTGAGTCACGGCTGGTTTCGACGTCGAGCCACATCCCGTCAGTATATATGATATATGCGATCCGGGTTTTAATGATGGCCGAGGCAGTCCGATGGTAGCGACGGTCGACAAGGTATTCGCGGGATCGATCCCCGAATTCTACGAGCGTTTCATGGTCCCGCTCATTTTTGAACCCTATGCGCTCGATCTCGCCGCGCGTCTGGCGAAAACCAGGCCGGCCGCCGTGCTGGAGACCGCGGCCGGCACCGGCGTGGTGACGCGCGCGCTTGCAGCGGCGCTTCCCGCAGAAACACGCCTGACGATCACCGATCTCAACCAGCCGATGCTTGATCATGCAAAGAGTCGCCAGCCCGCGGACAGCCGGATCACGTGGAAACAGGCGGACGCGCTGGCGCTGCCGTTCGAGGATCGAAGCTTTGACGCCGTGGCGTGCCAGTTCGGCGCGATGTTTTTCCCCGACAAGGTGCAGGGCTACAGGGAGGCGCACCGCGTCCTGAAGCCGGGCGGTCATTTCTTTTTCAGTGTGTGGGACAGAATCGAGGAAAACGATTTTGCCGACGTCATCACGCAGGAGCTCGCGGCGGTCTTTCCGAACGATCCGCCGCGTTTCCTCGCCCGCACGCCGCACGGCTACCACGATGAGAAGCAGATCCGCGAGGACGTGAAGGCGGCTGGTTTTACGAATATCTCGATCGATGCGGTGGACGCGCGCAGCAAGGCTGCGTCGCCGCGCGATCCCGCGGTGGCCTATTGCGAGGGGACTCCGCTGCGAAGCGAGATCGAGGCACGTGGCGCGCCGGGCCTGCAGGAGGCGACGAACAAGGCGGCCGATGCCATGGCGCGCAAGTTCGGCACCGGTGCCGTCGACGGCCGCATCCGCGCCCTCGTGATCAGCGCGAGCTGACGGCGGAAATCTTATCGATGAGTGAAATCGACGCCATCCGCGCGCTGCTGACCGCGAAGGCGCGGCCGGTCGGCTGGAAAGAGCGGCGGGCGCGCATCGACGAGATCGGCTCGACCTGGCCGGTCGCCGGCGACGTCAAGCTCGAGGAAGTCGATCTCGATGGCGTGCCTGGCGAGTGGTCGATCGTGCCCGGCAGCGACGCTTCGCGCGTGCTGCTGTTCTTCCACGGCGGCGGTTACTGCTCGGGCTCGATCGTCAGCCATCGCCGCATGGTGACGGAAGCGGGCCGCGCGGCGCGCATGCGCACGCTGGCGGTCGACTATCGGCTTGCGCCCGAGCATCCTTACCCGGCCGCGCACGAGGACGCGATGAAGGCGTGGCGTTTGCTGCGAGAGCAGGGCATCGCCGCGCGCAATATCGTGGTCGGCGGCGACAGCGCCGGCGGCAACCTCACCATCACCTTGATCAACCGCCTGCGCGCGGCGGGCGAGGAACAGCCGCTCTGTGCCTGGCTCGCTTCGCCCTGGACCGACCTGACGATGTCTGGCGCCTCGCTCGAGGCGAAGGATCATATCGATCCGCTCATTCACAAGCCCTATCTCGAGGAGCTGGCGGGCGCCTACGCGCCGCCGCCATTCAATCGCAAGGATCCACAGATCTCGCCGCTGTTCTCGGATCTGCGCGGTTTTCCGCCGGTGTTGATCCAGGTGGGCTCGGAGGAGACATTGCTCGATGACTCCGTGCGCTTCGCGCGTGCGCTCGGGCTGGCCGATGTCAGCGTCACGCTTCAGGTCTGGCCGCACATGATTCATGCCTGGCCGATGTGGAACGCGAAGCTCACCGAAGGGCGCCAGGCGCTGGAGCAAATGGGCGAATTTGTGCGGCGTTGGCGCTAGGGCAGGAACATCGGGGGGCGCTGGCATGGAAATTCGCTTTGCGGTCGCTCAGGGCCTGTTCGGGCTCGTGTTCGGGGCGGTTGTCGCCCATTATTTTGCAGCACCCTGGTGGGGCTACCTCCTGGCCATCCCGGCCATGGGCGCGTTGGCCTATGGTCTTTCACTGTGGCGGCTTCGCTCGCTCGGCCTGAAGCCGGGCACGACATTTCTCGATTACATCGAGGAGCGGAAGAAACGCTGGAGGTAAGAGGCGGCTCCGTGATGGGTTGGAACTGTTTGCACTTGGGCGCTGCATCCGAAACACGCCCTTGTGCGTTAACGCGAGAACAGAAAACGGAGGTTCATTGTGCGTTTTGTCTTGTGCATCGTTATCGTCGCGTTGTTGCCCGCGTCCGCTTTGGCGCAGAACGGCGGATCCATGAGCCTGTCGCGTGCGCAGGCCGCCGCGGCGAAAGGCGACCAGAAGGCTGCGGCTGCGGTTGCAACCACGACCGACCGCGAAAGCTGCATGACCGGCTGCGCCAACCGCGGTCATTCGAAAAGTCAGTGCGTCACCGCCTGCCGTCCTGGCCTCTGCCACCCGGGCGCCGAGCAGCCTTATTGCGTGTCGAAGTAGGGGAAAGAAGACGACATGAGCGAACTTCGCTTTCCGAATGAAAGCAAGGCGTATCGCGATGCGCGGGATGCCTTGCTCAAGGAAGAGCGGGAGCTCGCCGACAAGGTCAAAGCCGTGGCTGCGAAACGCCGCGAGCTCCCTGATGGCGGGCAATTGAAAGAGGACTATGTCTTCCAGTGGGCGAGCGGCGGCAAAGTCGGTCAGCGCGTGAAATTCTCCGAGCTGTTCGGCGGGAAGAATTCGTTGCTGCTCTATTCGTTCATGTTCGGCCCAGGCTGGGACAAGCCGTGTCCGTCCTGCACGTCGCTGATGGATGGGTTTGACCGGAGCTGGTACCAGGTCAGCCGGGATGCCGCCTTCGCCGGGATCGCCAAGGCACCGGCCGAGAAGATCAACGCCTGGGCGAAGGAGCGCGGCTGGTCGCAGATTCCGCTGCTGTCAGGCTACGAGTCGACGTTTCAGAAGGATTATGGGTGCCAGGGCGAGACGGATGACGATCAGCAGGCCGCGATGCATGTGTTCAGGAAACACGATGGCAAGATCTTTCATTTCTGGAGCGCAGAGGCGGGCGTCGATACGGTGTGGCCGTACTGGAATCTGATGGATTTCACACCGGAGGGGCGTCCGGACCGGCTGACGCCGCCGCAGAATTTTACGCCGGAGTTTTTTGAGAAGCATATTCTGAAAAAGTAGCGTCCCTTAGCTACTCCGCCGCCTCAATTCGCTTCTTCCGCTTCGGCGGCGCGCGGCGCAGAACGGGCGCCAGGAACTGCCCGGTGTAGCTCTTCTTCTCGCGCACGACGTCTTCCGGCGTGCCCGCGGCGACGATCTCGCCGCCGCCATCGCCGCCTTCGGGGCCGAGATCGATCACCCAGTCGGCGGTCTTGATGACCTCGAGATTGTGCTCGATCACGACGACCGTGTTGCCGCCTTCAACCAGCTCGTGAAGGACCTCAAGCAGCTTGGCAACGTCGTGGAAGTGCAGGCCGGTGGTCGGCTCATCCAATATGTAAAGAGTGCGGCCGGTCGCGCGCTTCGATAATTCCTTTGCCAGCTTGACGCGCTGCGCCTCGCCGCCGGAGAGCGTCGTCGCCTGCTGGCCGACATGGATGTAGTCGAGGCCGACGCGGTGGAGCAGCGCCAGCACGTCACGCACCCGCGGCACCGCCTTGAAGAACTCCAGCGCCTCTTCAACCGTCATATCAAGAATGTCGGCGATCGACTTGCCCTTGAACAGGACTTCCAGCGTCTCGCGGTTGTAACGCTTGCCCTTGCAGACGTCGCAGGTGACGTAGACGTCGGGCAAAAAGTGCATCTCGATCTTGATGACGCCGTCGCCCTGGCAGGCCTCGCAGCGGCCGCCCTTGACGTTGAAGGAGAAGCGCCCCGGCTCGTAGCCGCGCGCCTTGCTCTCGGGGAGCCCTGCGAACCATTCGCGGATCGGCGTGAAGGCGCCGGTATAGGTCGCCGGGTTCGAGCGCGGCGTGCGGCCGATCGGCGATTGGTCGATGTCGATGATCTTGTCGATGTGCTCGAGCCCCTCGATACGGTCATGCGGGGCGGGGGCGAGCGAGGCGCCGTTAAGCTTGCGCGCCACCGCGCTGTAGAGCGTGTCGACCAGCAGCGTCGACTTGCCGCCGCCGGAGACGCCGGTGACGCAGGTGAAGAGGCCGAGCGGAATCTCGGCGGTGATGTTCTTGAGGTTGTTGCCGCGCGCATTGACGACCCTGAGCGCGCGCCGCGCATTGCGCGGCCGCCGCTCGGGGATTGGCACCGATAATTCGCCGGAGAGATATTTGCCGGTCCAGGATTTCGGCGCGTCGACCAGGTCTTCCACCTGGCCCTCGGCGACGATCTCGCCGCCGTGGATGCCGGCGCCGGGGCCGATATCGAGCACGTGGTCGGCGGTGCGGATGGCGTCCTCGTCGTGCTCGACCACGATCACGGTGTTGCCGAGATCGCGCAGCCGTTTCAGCGTTTCGAGCAGGCGCGCATTGTCACGCTGGTGCAGGCCGATCGAGGGCTCGTCGAGCACGTAAAGCACGCCGGTGAGGCCGGAGCCGATCTGCGAGGCGAGGCGGATGCGCTGGCTTTCGCCTCCGGAGAGCGTGCCCGAGGAGCGCGACAAAGTCAGATAATCGAGCCCGACGTCGACCAGGAACTTGAGCCGCTCGCGGATCTCCTTGAGCACGCGCACGCCGATCTCGTTCTGCTTGGCGTTGAGCTGCCCGGGCAGCGTGGTGAACCACTCGCCGGCGCGCTTGACGCTCATGTCGGCGATCTGCGCGATGGTCATGTCGGCGATCTTGACGCAGAGCGCTTCCGGCTTGAGGCGCGCGCCGTGGCAGGCCTTGCAGGGCACGTCGGTGAAATATTTCTGCAGGTCCTCGCGCGCCCACTCGCTCTCGGTTTCCTTGAAACGGCGCTCGAGATTGGTGATGACGCCCTCGAACGGTTTCTTGGTGGTGTAGCCGCGCAGGCCGTCGTCATAGACGAACTTGATGTCGTCCTCGCCGGAGCCATAGAGGATCGCGTCCTGCGTTTTCTTCGGCAGATCCTTCCATTTGGTGTCGAGCGTGAAGCGGTAGTGCTTCGCCAGCGCGTCGAGGGTCTGGATGTAATAGGGCGAGGAGGATTTCGCCCAGGGCGCGATGGCGCCCTTGCGCAAGGTGGCGTCGCGGTCGGGGATCACGAGATCCGCATCGATATGCTGCTCGAGCCCGAGGCCGCCGCATTCCGGGCAGGCGCCGAACGGATTGTTGAACGAGAACAGTCGCGGCTCGATTTCCGAAATGGTGAAGCCGGAAACCGGGCAGGCGAATTTCTCGGAAAAGATCAGCCGCTCGGCGGTGGCGTTGCGGCCGCGGTTGGCCGCGGCGCCGGTCGCCTTTGAATCCGCCAACTCGACCACGGCAAGGCCGTCGGCCAGCTTCAGGCACTGCTCGAGCGAATCCGCGAGCCGGGTGCCGATGTCGCCGCGCACCACCAGGCGATCGACAACAACATCAATGTCATGCGTGAACTTCTTGTCGAGCGGCTTCACGTCGCCGATCTCGTAATAGGCGCCGTCGACTTTCACGCGCTGGTAGCCCTTGCGCAGGAATTCGGCGAGCTCCTTCTTGTATTCGCCCTTGCGGCCGCGCACGACCGGCGCCAGCACGTAGATGCGCGTGCCTTCCGGCAGCGCCAGCACCCGATCGACCATCTGCGAAACGGTCTGGCTTTCGATCGGCAGGCCGGTGGCCGGCGAATAGGGAATGCCGACGCGCGCCCACAGCAGGCGCATGTAGTCGTAGATCTCGGTGACGGTGCCGACGGTCGAGCGCGGATTTTTCGATGTCGTCTTCTGCTCGATGGAGATTGCGGGCGAGAGGCCGTCGATCTGGTCGACGTCCGGCTTCTGCATCATCTCGAGGAATTGCCGCGCATAGGCGGAGAGGGACTCCACGTAGCGCCGCTGGCCCTCGGCATAGATCGTGTCGAAGGCGAGGGAGGATTTGCCCGAGCCCGACAGGCCGGTGAACACGACCAGGCTGTCGCGCGGAATGGCAACGTCGATGTTTTTCAGATTGTGCTCGCGCGCGCCGCGGATGGTGATCTGGCGGGCGTCGCGGGCAAGCTTGCTGTTGCGTTCGGCCATCGCGTTCGGGACTTTGTATTTAACTTACCGACTTGGTTTTTCGTGCACTCAGGCAAAGACACGCCGCCGGCCCGGCAAAAATGCGGGGCCGCTCGGGCCTGCGTTCAACGGACGTAGGCAGAAGGCTGACCCTTTGCCAGCCCGAACACCAGACCAGGCCCAGAATCGCGGTTGAAAACCGGTGCACAACAGATTAGAACATATCAGGAACGGAACCTCAAGGCGCCGTTTCCAGACGGCTCACCGGCGCAAAAAAGCCCCCTGTGGATTAGGGGCAAACGCGCTTGCCGCCTCTATGGACCGCATGGGGCGAAGTCTAGGGTGAGTTTGTTTCATCTGGGGCTACGCGCGGCACGCGGCCCTCAAACGGCGGGCGTCTGGCGGCTTCCGGTGAAGCTGCCCGCGTCATCCGCCAGTGCGAAGAGCACCAGGAGAGTATGATGGCAGGCAGCGTCAACAAGGTCATTCTGGTCGGCAATCTGGGCGCCGACCCCGAGGTCCGCCGCACCCAGGACGGCCGCCCGATCGTCAATCTGCGGGTCGCCACCTCGGAGAGCTGGCGCGACAAGAACACCGGCGAGCGGCGCGAGAAAACTGAGTGGCATCGCGTCGTGATCTTCAGCGAGGGTCTCGCCAAGATCGCCGAGCAGTACCTCAAGAAAGGCTCGAAGGTTTACCTCGAAGGGGCGCTGCAGACGCGCAAATGGCAGGACAAAGACGGTCAGGACCGCTACTCGACCGAAGTCGTGCTGCAAGGGTTCAACTCGGCGCTGACCATGCTCGACCGCGCCGGCGGCGGAGGAGGGGCCGACAATAGCGACTTCGGCTCGGCCGGCCCGACCGCCTCGCGCGAGCGCAAGCCGGCGATGGCCGGCGCCGGCGGCAAGCGCGACGACATGGACGACGAGATTCCGTTCTGACGCCAAATAGCCGCACCTCTCAATGGTCATTGCCGGGCTTGACCCGGCAATCCATGAGGCGGCGAAGCACTATAAAACGCAAGGCTTGCACTGTTGCAATTCATCATGGATGCGCGGGTCAAGCCCGCGCATGACGCTGAGTGTGTTGCTAGTCTGTCTCCTCCACCAGCATCGAGAGCGCCAGCGAGCAGAAGCCGACGAAGGCGATCACCGCATTGACCGCATGCGAGACTTCCCACTGCCAGCGCAATTGCTGCCAGTCGGCCGGGACCTCGGTCCAGTTGTTGGTCGCCTGGTTGGCCGGGAAAGTGAACGCAAAGAAAAGGACGAGGTTGGCGACGAGGCAGACGACGCAGACCAGCACAAAAACGAAGGCACGCTGTCCGCGCATGGCCCAGGCGAGCGCAAGATTGGCGAAAAGCGCGCCGAACAGCACGATGCCGAACAACGCCCAGCCGCGATAAATATTCTGCACGATGAAATAATTGCTCTCGGTCAGGTAGATCTTGTTCGGCAGCGCGAACAGGTGCGCGCCGCCCGGCACGATCGCCAGCGCGGTCAGAACGATTGCAAGAAATTTGAGGGTTCTCACCCGGTCACAGTTCCAGACTGGACGCGCCCCTCGACTGCAAATGTATCATGGTCTGAAAAGTTCCGCACCAATATCCGGAGACCTTGGCCGCGCTTCAGGCCAGCGCGGCGCGCACGCCATCGACAACATACTGCACGGCGAGCGCCGCCAGCAGCACGCCGAGCAGGCGCGAGAGCACGATGTTACCCGTCACGCCGAGCAGTCGCCCGATCGGCGCACAGAACACGAAGACCGCCGCGCACAAAGTGGCCACGAAGGCGATGACGGCGAGCAGAATGGCGAGGCGCATCGGGTCGCCCTCGCTACGGCCGGCGAGCAGCACGGTGGCGGTGATCGCGCCGGGCCCGGCCATCAGCGGAATGGCGAGTGGAAAGGCCGCGACGTTGCGCACGTGCTCCTCGATGGCATCTTCGGCCTGGCGCGACTGCCGCTCAATGCGCACGCCGAACACCATTTCTGAAGCGATCGAGAACAGCAAAAGCCCGCCGGCAATGCGGAACGCCGGGAGACCGATCGAGAGCGTGCGCAGCAGCCAGTCGCCGATCAGCGCGCTGCCGACGAGGATGGCCGCGGCAATCACGGCGGCGCGCAGCGCCACGCTGCGCCGCGCGCGTTTGGGCAGGCCTTGCGTGACAGCAAGATAAGACGGCACGAGGCCGATCGGATCGACGACAACCAGCAAGGTCACCAGCGCGGAAATGAGAAATTCGAGCGGCATGGGTGATCGTCAGATTACCATGAGGGACGCACCATCAACTCCACAAGCTCGGCGTCATGCGCGGGCTTGACCCGCGCATCCATGGTGACGTGCCGCGTGTGAGAGCATTGCGCAGGATTTTGCTGTGCTGAGATTCATCATGGATTGCCGGGACAAGCCCGGCAATGACCGTGTGGGGGAACCAGTGTCCAAATGGCGCACGAGACGAAATTCCGTTTCGTTTTCCGCATGATTGGCCGCCCTAAAACAGTCTGTTTTCGGAACTCGCCACCGGCCCATAACACATTGAATTAAATAGACATATTCGCCGGTATAGGCCCGCCTTTCGGGTGGCGTCGCCACCCTGAATCAGATAGAAAAATCGCAACAAAAATTCCACGCAGGACGTCGTCTTGGCCGACACCGAACCTCCCAAATCGGGGGACGCAAACCCCTCCGACGTGCGCCCCGTTTCCATCACCGAGGAGATGAAGCGCAGTTATCTCGATTACGCAATGAGCGTGATCGTGTCGCGGGCGTTGCCCGACGCGCGCGACGGCCTCAAGCCGGTGCACCGGCGCATTCTCCACTCGATGAATGAGCAGGGCCACACGCCCGACAAGAAATACGTCAAGTCGGCGCGCGTGGTCGGCGACGTAATGGGCAAATATCACCCGCACGGCGACCAGGCGATCTACGACGCGCTGGTGCGCATGGCGCAGGACTTCTCCATGCGCCTGATGCTGATCGACGGGCAGGGCAATTTCGGCTCGGTCGACGGCGATCCGCCGGCGGCGATGCGCTACACGGAGTGCCGCCTGGCGCGACCGGCGATGGCGCTGCTCGACGACATCGACAAGGACACCGTCGATTACCAGGACAACTACGACGGCAGCGAGAAAGAGCCGGTGGTGCTGCCGGCACGGTTCCCGAACTTGCTGGTCAATGGCGCCGGCGGCATCGCGGTCGGCATGGCGACGAATATTCCGCCGCACAATCTCGGCGAGGTTATCGACGGGGCAATCGCGCTCATCGACAACCCTGCACTCACCATCGACGACCTTATCAAAATCATCCCCGGGCCGGATTTTCCGACCGGGGGCATCATCCTCGGCCGCGACGGCATCCGCTCGGCCTACAAGGAAGGCCGCGGCTCGATCGTGATGCGCGGCAAGGTCGAGACCGAGACCATCCGCAAGGATCGCGAAGCCTTCATCATCACGGAAATTCCGTACCAGGTGAACAAGGCATCGATGGTCGAGCGCATCGCCGAACTGGTGCGCGAGAAAAAGATCGACGGCGTTGCCGATTTGCGCGACGAGAGTGACCGGCAGGGTTATCGCGTGGTGGTCGAGCTCAAGCGCGAGGCGGTGCCTGACGTCGTGCTCAACCAGCTCTACCGCTTCACGCCGCTGCAGTCATCGTTCGGCTGCAACATGGTGGCGCTCGACGGCGGCCGCCCGCTGGTGATGACGTTGAAGGATCTGCTGACGGCCTTCATCGCCTTCCGCGAGGAGGTCGTCTCCCGCCGGACCAAGTACCTGCTTGGCAAGGCACGCGACCGCGCCCACGTGCTGGTCGGTCTTGCCATCGCGGTCGCCAATATCGACGAGTTCATCAGGCTCATACGGGCATCCAAAAATCCGGAGGAGGCGCGCGAGGCGTTGATGAAGCGCGACTGGCCGGCCAAGGACGTGGCGGCGATGGTGACTTTGATCGACGATCCGCGCCACAAAGTGTCGGCAAAGGGCACGACGAAGCTCTCGGCCGAGCAGGCGAGAGCGATTCTCGATCTGCGCCTGCAGCGGCTGACCGCGCTCGGCCGCGACGAAATCAAGCAAGAGCTCGATAAGCTCAAGTCCGAAATCGCCGATTATCTCGAGATCCTGCGCTCGCGCGTGCGCATCCAGAAGATCATCAAGGACGAGCTCGCGGCGGTGAAGAAGGAATTCGCCACGCCGCGCCGCACGGTGATCGCGGAAGCGACCGGCCACGTGGAAGAGGAAGACCTGATCACGCGTGAGGAGATGGTCGTGACCGTCTCGCACCAGGGCTACATCAAGCGCGTGCCGCTCTCGACCTATCGCGCGCAGCGCCGCGGCGGCAAGGGTCGCGGCGGCATGCAGGTGCGCGAGGAGGATTTCGTCTCGCGGCTGTTCGTGGCCTCGACACACGCGCCAGTCCTTTATTTCTCCTCGCGCGGCAAGGTCTACAAGGAGAAGGTCTGGCGGCTGCCGATCGCGGCGCCGCAGGCGCGCGGCAAGGCGCTGATCAACATCCTGCCGCTGCAGCAGACCGAGACCATCACCACCATCATGCCGCTGCCGGAGGACGAAGCCGACTGGGCCGCGCTCGACGTGGTGTTTGCGACCACCAGCGGCACCGTCCGCCGCAACAAGCTCAGCGATTTCGCCGACGTGCGGCCGTCCGGCATCATCGCGATGAAGCTCGAGGACGGCGAGGCAATCGTCGACGTGCAGATCTGCACCGAGAAGGACGACGTGCTGCTAACCGCCAATGGCGGCCAGTGCATCCGCTTCGCGGTGCCGGAGGTGCGCGTGTTCCAGGGCCGCACCTCGCGCGGCGTGCGCGGCATCACGCTCGCCGAGAAGGATCACGTCATCTCGATGTCGATCCTTCGCCACGTGGACGTGTCGGCCGAAGAGCGCGCCGCCTACCACAAGCGGGCGAGCGCGATCCGGCGCGGGGCCGGCGACGAGCTGGAGCCTGCCGAGGCGGAGGAGGGTGTCAAGAACATCGAGCTCGGCGAGAAGCGTTACGTCGAACTATCGGCCGCCGAGCAATTTGTTCTGACCGTTTCCGAGCGCGGCTACGGCAAGCGCTCGTCATCCTACGAGTACCGCACGACCGGCCGCGGCGGCAAAGGCATCGTGGCGATGACGCTCACCAAGAAGACCGGCAAGATCGTCGGCTCCTTCCCGGTGGAGGAGGCCGACCAGGTGATGCTGGTGACGGACGGCGGCAAGCTGATCCGCACGCCGGTGTCAGGCATCCGCATTGCCGGGCGCTCGACGCAGGGCGTGATCGTGCTCAACACCGCCGAGGACGAGAAGGTCGTCTCGCTCGAGCGCCTGAGCGAAGAAGGCGGCGACGAAGACGAGTAGAAAGCTCGTCGTTCCGGGACGCGCCGATAGGCGCGGACCCGGAATCCAGATACAGGTACAGAATTCGGTTCTGGATTCCGGGTTCGCTCGCTTCACTCGCGCCCCGGAATGACAAATTTGGCCATCCATGAACTACCACTTGTTCTCTGCCTTCCTGCTCATCACCTTCGTCCTGGTCGTCGTGCCGGGACCGATCGTCACTTTGGTGATCGCAACCGGAGCGACGCGCGGCATCCGCGCCGCGTTGATCACGGTGATCGGCACTACGCTCGGCAACGCCGCGCTGCTCGCCGGCATCGCGCTTGGCCTCAACTGGATCCTGAAGACATCGGCCGAAGTGTTTGAAGTGCTGCGCTGGGCCGGCGCGGCCTATTTGATTTGGCTCGGCATTCAGAGTTGGCGCACGGCGGGCGGCGCCGCCGAGGCAGTTGCGCCGCGTCACCGCGTGCACATTTCGCGCGGATTTCTCGTGGCCATCACCAACCCGAAGACAATCGCCTTCTTCACGGCTTTCCTGCCGCAATTCATCGACCCGGCGTTGCCGGTTGGCTGGCAGCTTTTCGTGATGTGCGCGGTGACGGTGGTGCTGGCCGGTTTGACCGATGCGGCCTGGGCCGTTGCGGCGGGCCTCGGTCGCGCCTGGTTCATGAAGCCGCGGCACAACGCGCTGCTCGGGCGGCTCTCCGGTGTCGTGCTGATCGGCGGGGGCCTGTGGCTGTCGCTGGCAAGGCGGGCAAGTTAGGCGTCAACACGCTCTCGTCATGCCTCGCGCTCAGCGCTTCCGTTTCGCGTTCTCTTGTTCGGGCGGCAGATCGAACTCAATCGTAAGCGCGCTATTTCGCTCGGCCTGCTCCGCCAGGCGCAGATATGCGGCAGCCAGGCTTTCGAGTTCGGCGCGGGCTGCTTGATCTCGTTCTGTTTCGGCATGGGCGAGAAGTTCGAGAGCTTTTGCCCGGTAATTATCCCCCGCGGCCATCGAGGCCCCCTTTACGCAATGTGCACCCCACCGCACGCAAAACGCGAAGGCATTGAGTTCGTTCCAAAATTAATTGAGCCGGTGCAGCTGACGGAACATTAAGCGCCGGCCAGCGGCGGCCCGGATGTGGAACTTTGGCGCCTAACGCCCGCCCGCCTTTTCGAGTATCGCAACCATCTCCGGGAAGCCGCGTCTCTTCGCGAGCGTGAGCGGCGTTTCGCCCGAGCGGTCGGCCAGATTGATGTTGGCGCCGGCATCGACGAGCGCTTTCAGTGTTGCAACATGACGCTTGCCGCCGTCGCCGAGCACGATCGACTCGATCACCGCGGTCCAGCCGAGATTATTGACGTGGTCGAGCGGCGCTTTGGCCGCAATTAGGGTGCGCACAACCTCGTCGTGGCCGAGATGCGCGGCGGCGATCAGCGCGGTGCCATAATACGGGCTGGTGATATTGCCTGCCTTGCAGCCGCCTTCGAGCGCGACTTTCAGCATCGGCACGTCGTCGGCGACTGCCGCGATTGTGGCGATGTCGTATTTCTGCGCCTCGAGCGCGTTGGCGTCGGCGCCCAGCTGCATCAAAGCGCGGGCGGCCTCCGGCTTGCGCATGAAAGCGGCGACATGCAGCGGGGTCCGCGCGCGCCCGTCACGCGCATCGACCGGCGCGCCGGATTTAACGAGCTTCTCAATTTCGGCGACGTCGCCTTTTGCCGCCGCTGCATGCAGACCGCGATAGGCCTGCAGCTCGGCCGGGCTTGGCGGCGTTTGCGCCGATGCCGGTGCGGCAAGCATAAACAACAGCGAAAGGCAGCAGGTGAAGCGGGCTGCGGCCATCGGTCAGTCCACTTTCAGATTAAGCGCCGCGACGATCGGCTTCCATTTTTCCGTCTCGCGCCGGATGTGGTCGGTGAGGTCCTGCGGCGCGCCGCCGCGCGGCTGCGCGCCGAGCTTCGACAATGCGGCTTTCATCGCGTCGCCCTGCAGCGCGGCATTGGTCGCCGCATTGAGCTTCGCGATGACGGCAGGCGGCGTGTCGCGCGGCGCCATCAGCGCGGTCCAGGCACCGCTGGTGACAGAAGGAAAACCGATCTCCGGCATGGCCGGCACATCCGGCAGTTCGGGCGCCCGCCTGGGGCCGACGATCGCCAGCGCGCGCAGCTTGCCGTCCTGGATGAGCTGCAGCGACGTGCTCACCGTGTCGAACGTCATCTGCACTTCGCCGGCGACGACCGCCGTCAGGGCAGGGCCACCGCCTTTATACGGCACGTGCAGGATATTGGTGCCGCTCACCGACTTGAACAGCTCGGCATTGAGATGCGGCAGCGTGCCGACGCCGCCGGTCGAATAATTGAGCTTGCCGGGATTGGCCTTGGCATAGGTAACCAGATCGGCGATCGACTTGAACGGCGTCTGCGCGTTCACCACCAGCACTTGCGGCGTTTCGGCGACAAGCGCGATCGCAGCAAAGCTCGCAGCATCGTAGCCGGCGTTCTTGTGGATCATCGGACTCATGATCAGGCCGCTCGCGGCCGACACCATCAGCGTGTAGCCATCGGGGTCGGCGGATGCGGCTGCGCGCGAGCCGATGGTGTTGCCGGCGCCCGGCTTGTTCTCGATGAAGACGTTCTGCCCGAGCACCGGTGGCAGCGCGTTGGCGAGCACGCGCGCCATCACGTCGACCGGCCCGCCGGCGGGCGTCGGCACGATGATGCGGATTGGCCGGGTGGGGTAATCCTGCGCGGAAGCGGCGCTCGCCCATAGCAGCAGGGCGGCGGCAATAGCGGCGCGGCGCATTGGTGCTCTCCTCGGGACGTTTTGCCCGGAAGAGAGCCTAGCGCCGCGCTGACGGCTAGGTAAGGCCGCCTTCTCAGCCGGCGCGTTCGATGGTGATCAGCCGCACCTTCGGATTGCCGAACTCGGTGCCGACGCAATTGGAATAGGGCCACGGTTGCTCATTGCAGGCC
>JBKPRE010000062.1:0-39634 GCA_046734435.1 Pseudomonadota bacterium
GCTGAAGTCGCCTCCGAATTGATCCTCGGCGACAAGGTCAATCTTATCGTTGCCTCGGCAACGCCGGACACGACCAATCCGGTTTCCGATCAGGCCGAAGTCAACGAGGTGCCTTGCATCACCACCAATTGCCCGTGGCAGCCTTATTTCTTCGGGCGCAAGGGCGATCCGAAAAAAGGCTTCACCTGGACCTACCATTTCTTCTGGGGATTAGAGGACGTCATCGCCTCATTCCTCGCGCTGTGGGACGAACTGCCGACCAACAAGGTCGTCGGCGGTCTTTTCCCGAATGACGCCGACGGCAATGCGTGGGGCGATCCAAATCTCGGGCTGCCGCCCGCGCTGGCAAAGGCCGGCTACAAGCTGCACGATCCGGGCCGCTACCAGCTCATGAACAGCGACTTCACGTCGCAGATTTCGACGTTCAACGCGGCCGGCGCGGAGATCGTCACCGGCAACATGATCCCGCCGGATTTCGCGACGTTCTGGTCGCAGGCCGCACAGCAAGGCTTCAAGCCGAAGATCGTCACCATTGGAAAGGCGCTGCTGTTCCCGTCGGTCATCGAGTCGCTGGGCGAGCGCGGCAATGGCCTCAGCAGCGAGATCTGGTGGACGCCGCACCATCCCTTCAAATCGGGTCTTACTAGCCAAAGCTGCCAGCAGCTCACCGACGCATACACCAAGGCGTCGAACCGGCCATGGACGCAACCCATCGGTTTTCAACATGCCCTCTTTGAAGTGGCCATCGACGTGCTCAAGTGCGCGAAGAATCTGGGCGATCCCAAGTCCATCCTCGACGCGATCGTGGCCACCAACTACCAGTCGATCGTCGGACCGATCCAGTGGACTGGCGCGCCGGTCAAGAATGTCACCAAGACGCCATTGGTGGCTGGCCAGTGGCAGCGCAAGAACGGAAAATTCGAGCTCGTGATCGCCGAGAACAAGACGGCACCGAATATTCCGGTCGGAGGAAAGCTGCTGCCGATCTCGTAGGACGGAATCATTGAGGCGTCATGGCCGGGCTTGTCCCGGCCATCCACGCCTTCCTGTTTGCCAAGCCAAAGACGTGGATGCCCGGCACAAGGCCGGGCATGACGAGCGGACGGACATGCCTCTCCTCGCTCTCGAGAAAATCTCGAAACGATTCGGCGCCGTCGTGGTGGCTGATGAAATCGACTTGTCACTGAATGATGGTGAAGCCCTGGGCATCATTGGTCCCAATGGCGCGGGCAAAACAACACTGTTTGGAATCGCGACCGGCACTGTAAGGCCCGATTCCGGCCGTGTGCTGTTCGCGGACAATGACGTGACGAGACTGCCGGCAGAACGACGCTGCCGAATGGGTCTGGCCCGCTCGTTCCAGATCCCGCAACCGTTCTCGGGCATGAGCGTGTTCGAGAACGTTGTGGTGGCCGCAGCATTCGGTGCCGGCGAGCGCGAAGCCACGGTCTACGATCGCTGTTCCGGGTTGCTCGAGCGCTGCGGCCTCGCAGAAAAAGCGAACAGGCGGGCGGGCGGGCTGACCCTGCTCGACAGAAAGCGCCTGGAATTGGCCCGCGCCCTCGCAACGAGTCCGCGCGTGCTGCTGCTCGATGAGGTCGCCGGCGGCCTTACCGAGCACGAATGCGCAACTTTGGTTGCCCTTATCAAGGACGTGCGCGCGAGCGGCGTCTCCATCATCTGGATCGAGCACGTGGTGCATGCCTTGCTCGCGACCGTCGACCGGCTTGTGGTCCTGCACGGCGGCAAATTCATCGCCGGCGGCGACCCGCACAGCGTCATTCGGAGCCCACAAGTGACTGAAATCTATATAGGAATTGACGCCGATGCCTGACGGCCGGCTCCTTAAGGTCAGCGCCGTCGACGCGTTCTATGGCGACTTCCAGGCGCTCTTCGGGGTTTCGCTCAACGTCGGCGCCGGCCAGATCGTCGCTGTCATCGGTGCAAATGGCGCCGGCAAGAGCACGCTCCTCAAGTGCATCGCCGGCCTGATGCATCCGTCGCGCGGCGAAATTCTTTTCGAAAATACGGCCACGACGAACACACCCGCCTTCGAAGCGCTGAAGCGCGGAATTGCGCTTGTCCCCGAGGGGCGCAGGCTTTTTCCATCGCTCACGGTGGAGGAAAATCTGCTGATTGGCGGCCAATCGCATCGTGCCGGCCCGTGGACGTTGACGCGCGTCTACGAGCTGTTTCCCGTTCTCGCCGAACGGCGAAATCTTCCCGCGCCTGCACTCTCGGGCGGCCAGCAACAAATGGCGGCCATCGGCCGCGCATTGATGTCCAATCCGAGACTGCTGCTGTGTGACGAGATCAGCCTCGGGCTCGCACCCATTGTCGTGCGCGACATCTACGCCCGCCTGCCGCAAATTGCGGCTGAAGGCTTGTCTCTCGTCATCGTCGAGCAGGACATCGTTCAAGCCCTCCGGGCGGCGAGCCACGTCTATTGCCTGCAGGAGGGTCGCGTCGCACTGCAGGGCGCCGCACGCGACCTCACCCGCGAAAAAATTTCAGCCGCCTATTTCGGGGTTTGACGGATGCAGTGGCTCAACGTCATCCTGCAAGGCGTACTGATCGGCGGCTTATACGCGATGTTTGCGGCCGGTCTGTCATTGATTTTCGGCGTGATGCGGCTGGTGAATATCGCGCATGGCGATCTTATCGTTCTTGCGGCCTATGTCTCGCTTATGGTCACGCAGGCTTTCGGGATGGATCCCCTCACCTCTTTGCTGCTTGTCGTTCCGGTCATGGCGCTGATCGGCTACGGGCTGCAACGTGGCCTGCTCAACCGGACGCTCGGTGATGACCTTCTGCCGCCGCTGCTGGTGACCTTCGGTCTCTCCATCATCATCCAGAATGGGCTTCTCGAGCTGTTCACCGCCGACAGCCGCAAGCTGCAGGCGGGGGCCATCGAAATTCAGACTTTTCAGCTTGCGCAGAATCTCTGGATCGGCGCGCTGCCGCTGATTCAATTCACGGTCGCGGTAGCAGTCATCGGCGGACTGCAGCTTCTATTCTACCGCACTGCGCTTGGCCGCGCACTGCGCGCGACGTCCGACGATCAGGCGGTAGCCCAGCTGATGGGCCTCGACACACGTCACGTCTTCGCCGTGGCGATGGCACTGTCTTTGGCGGTGATCGCCATCGCCGGCGTATTTCTGGCCGTGCGCGCCAATTTTGACCCAGCCATCGGACCCGCGCGGCTGATCTTCGCCTTCGAGGCCGTGATCATCGGGGGGCTCGGCAGCATGTGGGGAACATTGGCGGGCGGCATTATCCTCGGTGTCTCACAGGCAATCGGCGCGCAGATTGACCCCGGTTGGCAGCTGCTTGCAGGTCACATCGTGTTTCTCGCCATCCTCGCGGTCCGCCCGCAGGGTCTGTTTCCGAAGGTGTGGGGATGATTGTCGAACACGCGACACGTTCGAGCCGTATCGGCGTTGTGCTCATAACCATCGCACTGGTGGTGCTCGCCTTGGCGCCCTACTGGGGCGACCGGCAAACGCTGCGGCTGCTCGCGGAAATTTTCACGTTCATCGCGCTGGCAAGTCTGTGGAATTTGCTGGCCGGTTATGCCGGTCTCGTGTCGGTCGGCCAGCAGGCTTTTGTCGGCCTCGGCGGCTACGTCCTGTTCGCACTGGCGATGCTGCTCGATGTGAACCCAATCCTGGCGATTTTTATCGCCGGGCCGATCGGCGCGCTGGTCGCGGTACCGGTGGCCTTGCTGATTTTTCGCTTGCGTGGCGCTTACTTCGCGATCGGGACGTGGGTCGTGGCCGAGGTGTTCCGGCTACTCGCGTCGCAGGTTTCGGTCCTTGGCGGCGGCTCCGGAATCAGTCTTCCGGCGTCTGTGGTCCTCGCAATGGCGCCAAGCAGGCAGATGCGCGAATTCGAAATGTATTGGCTGGCGCTTGCGCTCACGGTCGCGACCCTGGCAGCGATCTTTGCGCTGCTGCGCTCGCGCCACGGCCTCGCGCTAACCGCGATCCGCGACAATGAACTGGCCGCCCAGAGCACCGGGATCGGCGTGTGGGGCATCAAGTTTGCGGTCTACGTCCTCACAGCCTTCGGCACCGCGATGGTCGGTGCCTTCATCTTCCTGCAGAAACTGCGCATCTCGCCCGACACCGCCTTCAGCGTGAATGACTGGACCGCGTTCGTCATTTTCATCACCGTCATCGGCGGCATCGGCAGGATCGAGGGGCCGATCATCGGGACGATCATCTTCTTTGCTCTCCGGCAGACATTCGCCGGCCTCGGGAGCCTCTACTTGCTCATGATGGGCGCGGTTGCCATCGTCGTGATGCTGTGGGCGCCAAAAGGGCTTTGGGGAATGATCGTTGAGCGGCTCGGTTGGCAGATCCTGCCGCTGCAGCGGCATTTGGTGCTGGGAAAAGACGCGAGAGGAAAATCATGACCATTGTCGACATCTATTGTCACATCTATCCGGACCGGTTTTTCCGGGAGATGACCAAGGCCGCACCAAACCTCGAAAACATCGGAAAACGGCTGCGCGGCGTGACCAAACTGTTCGACCTTGATGCCCGCTTCAAGGAAATGGACGAGTTCGGCGACTACCGCGAAATCATCTCTCTGCCGAATCCTGCGATCGAGGACATCGCGCCTCCTGACGTCGGCCTCAACCTCGCGCGCATTGCCAATGATTCCATGGCCGAGCTTTGCCGGAAGCATCCCGATCGTTTCCCGGCATTCGCGGCCGCGCTGTGTCTCACCGATGTCGAAGGCTCGGTCGACGAAGCCCGCCGCGCCGTCAAGGATCTCGGCGCACGCGGCGTGCTGATCTACACCAACGTCGCCGGGGAGCCGCTCGACCAGCCGAAATTCGAGCCGATTTTTGCGACGATGGCGGAGCTCGACCTGCCGATCTGGCTGCATCCCGTCGGCACAGCCGCGATGCCGGACTATCCGGCCGAGAAGAAATCGCGGTTTGAAATGTGGTGGTGCTTCCATTGGCCGTACGAAACATCGGTGGCCATGGTGCGCATGGTGTTTTGGGGACTGTTCGACCGGTACCCGAAGCTGAAGATCATCACGCATCACCTTGGCGGCATGATTCCGTATTACGACGGCCGCGTCGGTGCCGGCCTGAAGGTTCTTGGACAGCGGACTTCGGATGAGGACTATTCAAAAATCCTGCCGTCACTGAAGCGTCCGCACATGGACTACCTGCACGGATTCTATGCCGATACGGCGATGTTTGGTGGCGGTCCGCACGCAACCCGATGCGGTCTCGAATTTTTCGGCGCGGATCAGGTGGTGTACGCGACCGACACGCCGCTGGGCCCGATTGCACCGACGATCAAGACCATCGACGCGCTCGGGCTTCCAGACGCGGACCGCCGAAAGATTTTTTCCGGCAACGCAGAAAAGCTGCTCAATATGAAGTTCCAGTAGCCGCGGGACAATCACGACGGTTTTTTCGTCTTGTGATCCTTACCCGAACCGACACCGCTGACTGGTGTCCAGCTAGGCGGATCGCTCGCCGGGAAGCTTTCATCGGAGTCGATTACAACCTGATCTTCCCTGCGTTCGATCCGCTCGCGTTCTTTTTCCGCGTGCTTTTTCGGCCTTTCCGACATGGAAAACTCCTTGGTTCAAACACGATAACCATCGGTCATTGCGAAAAGTTCCATTTTGCCTTGCAGTCAGGCAACCTCGCGGGCACACGCCTTCAAATCGGTGACAAATTTCCGGTATTCCGCGCGTTTATCGGCTTCGTCCTCGATACGCAGGATGTACGAAGGATGGATTGTCGCCAGCATGCGGCCGCCATCCTGTAGCGTCAGAACGCGGCCACGAATCTTATTGATGCTCGTTGGGCGGCCCGAAACGCTGCGCACTGCGGTTGCACCCAGCGCAACGACGATATCCGGTTTTACCAGCGCGCGCTCGAAATCGAGCCACCAGTGGCATTGGTCGATTTCATAGGCATTTGGACGCTTGTGCAATCGCCGTTTACCGCGCGGCTCGAACTTGAAATGCTTCACCGCATTCGTGACAAACACCAGCTTGCGGTTGATGCCAGCGTCCGCCAAGGCCTTCGCGAGCACGCCACCGGCGGGACCGACGAAAGGCTTGCCTTGCTTATCTTCCTGGTCGCCGGGCTGCTCACCAACCATCATAATCCGTGCTCGGGCAGGTCCCTCACCCGGCACAACTTGGGTTGCATGTTTGTATAATGGGCACCGCGTGCATTTTTCTTCCGCAGCCCGCAGCGCCTTCAGCGAGTTGATGGCTGGCGTTTCACCCACAAAAGTCTCCGCTGATCTAACGCGCCCGTTGGGGGCACAGTCCAGCTAAAGGTCCTGCTTGATCCAAGCGCCCTGCACGTCCTCGCACCAGTTGCCGACGTTCCACTCACCCCAGGCGCCGAGACCGCCCAGCTCGTCCGGACCGCAGTACACAGGGACGTGCACGACGGAAAGTCCGTCATGCTTCACCGCCGCTTTCAGGGCTCTGCGCAGGGTTTCCGCACTGTCACCACCTGAGACAGCTAGAACGCCCGATATGGCTCCTGCGATGCCCTTGTAGTCGACCGCAACGTGGTCATTCGTGCGGAATTCCGCCTGGTACTGAGCCATTTGCAGTCCGGTGATCGCGGCCATGCGCCGGTTGTCGAAGATCACAATCATGCCGCGAACGCGATGCTCGACGGCGTCGACAAGAATCTGCGGGTTCATCATGAACGAGCCGTCGCCGCAAAATGCAATTCCATAGCGTGGCTTGTCGGCGAGCGCGTTGCCAAGCAGCGCACTTGCGGCGAAACCCATATACGACGCTCCGGCCTCGGTGAACGTGTCCCCGGTACGCTCGTCTTCCACGATCTGGAAGCCATTTGCCTGCACGTCGCCAGCGTCGAAGAATTTTGCGGCGCCGATTTCTTTTGCAAAATCGGCAACGATCTTGATCGCCGCGGGCTGTGTCAGCACCGGTTTCTGCCAGGCCTCGTCGCGCAGCGGACCGCAGGCGTAGCGCTTCTGTTTGTAAGCCGACCATTCGGCCTTCTTGGCGGCGCAGGCCTTGAGCCACGGCCCCTTGTTGCCGCTCGCCTTCAGCGCCTCGAGCTTGCCGGCGAGACGGTCCGTAACCGCACCAATATCGCCCACCAGCGCCACCGTCTTGTTGTAGTGAAGCGCATCCGCCAGATCGCCGTTGATGTTGATCACGGCCTGCACACGCTTGTATCCGATCCCGGAGCAGTCGGCCTGACAGACGGCACGGGAGCCGATGACGATCAGCAAGTCGGCTTCGGCCATTGCATAATTGCCGCTGATTGATCCTTTCGAGCCGCCGACGTGCATGTTCTGTGCGTGCGCATCCGGCAGCACCCCCGTCGAGCCCGGCGATAGGATGACCGCAGCACCCGCAGCCTCCGCCAGCCGCCGTATCGCCGCATCGCAACCGCGCGTGCCGCTGCCGGCCTTGATCGCGACCTTTGTTGCCCTGGCAATCATGTTGGCCGCCTGGTCGATCGCCGCATCATCCGCGGGCGCGAGTTTCGGCAATTGGGGCCTTGCCGGCAGCGCGGCGAGGTTCACGGTCACCGTTGCGGGTTGCGTGTTGAGCGGCAAAAGAAGGTAAAACGGCCCCGCGCGATATGGATGATTGACGCACAGACTGCCGCGCCGCAGCGCGTCGCGAAGCGCTTCCGGCGTGTGAAGCACGTACGATTGGCCCATAACGGCCGTCATGCGGCCAAACAGGCCCTGCTCCTCCTTCGGTACCTGCTGCATGTTGTAGCCTTCGCCGAAGGTCGTTTCGTCACCGTAGACGTGATAGACGCCGACGCCATTCGACGCAGCCGCCAGCGACCCTGCAAAGGCCTGCATGGCACCCGGCCCAATCGAGGTGACCACCGCGGAGATCTCGCCGTACTGCCAGCGCAGTGCCGTCGCGGCATGCGCCATCTCGACCTCGTTGCGGCAGTTGATCGTGCGCGTGAGGCCCTCTTCCTCGTAGATGCGCAGCACATTGCCGAGATCGGTCGAGCCGTGTCCGAAAATAGCGAAGTATTTGCGCACTCCCTGCTTCAGCAGCCCGAGCACCAGCGCTTCCGACAGCGTGCACTCAACAAGCTTCGGCAGACCGGCAGCCAACGCCAGCTCGAGGCCGTTTGCTTTGGCGATCGCGCGTGCGCGCGCTCGCATGTCCTGCAATGGATTGGCCTTCTTCGGGTCAGGCATCACGCTCTTGCCTCATGCTCTCGCAGGAACGGATCGACGATCTTATTCCACTCCTGCCAGTGGCGGCGATAGGAATAGTGCCCGCCTTCCTCAACGACGGCGAACTTCGAGCCGGCAATCGCCTTGTGCAGGTCTTCGGATTGATAGACGGGCACCGTAGCATCGTCGCGTGTGCCGATAATAAGCGACGGTGCGCTGATCCGATGCAAATCGGCGCTGCGATCGTGACACAGCGTCATGTCGAGCCTGCCGGCAAGAACCTCCGCCGGCGCGACCGTCTTCAGCGCGCGCCGCTCCAGCTCCATGACCTTGTGGAGGTTGTAGCGGAACTGCATGGCGCCGTTGGTGAAAAGCGACGAGACCCTGACGTATTCTTCCGGACCGTAGGAAAGCGCAATGTGCTTACGAGTTGTCTGCACGCGCGTGATGTATTCGTCTGCCTTGACCCAGGTGTTTGAAAAGATGCAGCAACCGAGGCGATCGGGATAGTCGATGGCAAGGTTTTGCAACACGCAGCCTCCGGTCGATGTGCCGGCGACATGCGCCTTGGCGATCCTCAGCTTGTCGAGCAATGCGATGGCATCACGGGCGATGGCCACTGTCGAATACGAATCCTTTGGCTTGTCACTGTCGCCAGCGCCACGATGATCGAAGGAAATGCAACGATAGCTTTTGGAAAATTCGGCAATCTGGAATTCCCAAGCATCGAGCAAACCGACAAGGCCAGGGATGAACAAGAGGGCCTTGCCCTGACCGCGCTCCTCGTAGTTCAGCGTGATGTGACCGACATCGATGCGGGGCATGAATCGCTCCTATCCGCCGATCACTTTGATCTTGCCCAGCACCCTCATATTCTTCTGTCCGTCAAACAACGCCGCCGCGATGAAACCATCGCGGCGGCGCTTCTGACT
Organism: Pseudomonadota bacterium; assembly: GCA_046734435.1. Lineage (GTDB taxonomy): Bacteria > Pseudomonadota > Alphaproteobacteria > Rhizobiales > Xanthobacteraceae > Pseudolabrys. The sequence continues at coordinate 9,116 of JBKPRE010000062.1, forward strand.
TAATGTCAGTTCTGCTTGCTGGCCTCTGCCGCTTCCTTCAGCGTCGGCGCCCAGCGCGGAATGTCCGATGCCACGGTCTTGCGAAGATATTCGGGGCCACGTTCCGACTTCGGCGGCACGGTGCCGCCGAGCTTGCCGAGCTTTTCGGCCGTCGCCGGATCGTCCAGCGCCTTGTTGAGCGCATCGGCGAGCCTATCGACGATTTCCTTCGGTGTGCCCTTGGGCGCATAGATTCCGCTCCAGATGTTGAGCTGGAAATCTGACACGCCAGCTTCCTTGGCGGTCGGGACGTTCGGGATGGCCGAAAGGCGCTGCGGGCCGGCGACCACCATGCCCTTGACCTTCTCGCCCTGGATGGCCGCCGCCATAACGAGGGCCTGCTCACAGGCAATGTCGACGTGCCCGCCCATCAGATCGTTCATTCCGGGACCCATGCCGCGATAGGCAACCATGGTCGGCTTGATGCCGGCAACCTGGTTGAACAGCAGACAAGCCATGTGCGAGGTGCCGCCCACGCCACCAAAGGCCTGCTTCACCTCGGGGCCCTTCTGCTTTGCCCAGGCGATGAACTCTTTCAGATCCTTCGCCGGGATGTTCTTGTTGATGGAGACTGCCGCGGGCGCATTGGCCGACATGCCGATCGGCTCGAAATCCTTGGTCGAGTCGTATTTGAGATTTGGATAGAACGTCGGCGCCGCGATGATCGTGCCCATGCTCGCCGCAAACAACGTATAGCCATCCGGCGTGGCTTCCGCAGCACGTGTTGCGCCGACGGTACCGCCAGCGCCGCCGACGTTCTCGATTATGATGTTGTGGCCGAGGTGCTTGCTCATGCCATCCGCCGCAATGCGCGCGACAATGTCGCTAGGCCCACCGGCCGGGAATGGCACGATCATTTTGATTTCGCGAGCTGGATAATTTTGCGCGTGCGCCGCACTGGCAATGGCGAGCGCAGCGAGCACTCCTGCGATTTTAGCCACGTATTTCATCGTATCCTCCCTCTTTGCTTATCTGCGCTGTGCGCTTCAAACTTCTCCCAGACAAAACAAGCAACACTCACTCCGCAGCCCGCATGGCTTCGCTTCGTTCTTTCTCGCGGATCGCCATCAGGACTTTTTCCGGCGTTGCCGGCAGTGACGTGATGCGGACACCTACCGCATCGTAGATAGCGTTCATGACCGCCGGAATGGTCGGCACCATTGCCGGCTCACCGACCCCTTTGACCCCAAGCGGCCCGATCGGATCAGGATCCTCGATGATGATCGAATTGATCCTCGGCACGTCGAGCGCGGTCGGCAATATATATTTGGCAAAGCCTGACGTGCTCGTGCGGCCGCCATCGAGCTTGTAGTCCTCCATCAATCCCTGCCCGAGTGCCTGGACGATGCCACCTTCAATTTGCCCTTCCACCCCTTGCGGATTGACCGCGCGGCCGACGTCGTGAGCAGCCCAGATGCCGAGCACTTGCACTTCGCCGGTCACGGTATCGACTTCAACCTCCGCCACCTGCGCGCCAAAAACGTAAGCCTGCCAAGGCCTTCCGGAGCCATCGACAGGATGGAGACCGGTCGTGTCCGTCCCGAAGGTAGCCGAGCCGACCGGCACAACGCCGCGATTTTTTGCCGTGCTCACGGCTTCGCCCATGGTGATGCGGTGATTGGTGTTCTCGGCCCAGATTTCGCCGTTGCCGGTGCAAATCGTTTCGGCGTCGACATCCCAAACCTCTGCCATGATATCGACCAGACGCTTGCGCGCCTCGCGGGAGGCGAGCGCGACGGCGTTGCCGATCATGTAGGTCTGACGGCTCGCACCCGCGTGCGAGGCTTCCGGCGCACGCGCCGTATCATTGTCACCGAGCACGACGTGCTCGGGTTTCACGCCCATCTCATGCGCCGCGATCTGGGCCAGTACGGTGAGAATCCCTTCGCCGATCTCGGTCACGCCGGTCACGATCTTGGCGCTGCCACCATCGTCGATCTCGGCCCAGGCGGCGGCGCGATCTATAACCGCGGTGCGGGCGATCCCGTACCAGCATGCCGCCATCCCTCGTCCGCGCTTGCGAGCCATCGCCTATTCCGCCGCTTCCTGTTTGTCCGCGGCCTTGAACCGCGCGCCCAGCGCGCAAGGCGGGCGGATATCGTCGCGCCCGAGATCTCGCCGCGTGTCACCGCGTGAATTCGGCGGTCCGGCTTCCCAGCCGGACGCCTTCTCCAGCGCATTGAGAGCGCGTGTGAGGCTGACCGACGTCAGCTTGGCCTTTGTATGCGTGAGCGCGCCGTCGCGCATCGCATTGATGCGGCGAATATCGAAAGGATCGAGGCCGAGCAGTTCGGCACAAATGTCGAGGTGGGATTCTGTGGCAAACGCCGTCTGCAGCGCTCCGAAGGAACGGAAAGCACCAGATGGCGTGTTGTTCGTATAGACCCCATAGGTGTCGACTTTCACGTTTGGAATGGCGTAAGGGCCTGCCGCGAGGATTGCAGCCTTGCGCATGACGCCTTCGGTCGACAGGCCATAAGCACCGCCATCGCAGATCATCTTCATTTCGAGCGCACGGATACGCCCGTCGCGCATCAAGCCCATGCGCAGAACGGTGCGCGATGGATGCCGCTTGGCGGTCGAAATGATCGATTCCTCGCGCGTGAAGACTAGCCGGACCGGCCGCCGCGTCTTCATCGCGAGCAATGCCAGCATGCCCTGATAGATCATGTCTTCTTTGCCGCCGAAGCCCCCGCCGACCGGGCTCATGATGAAGCGCACCTTGGAGATCGGCTTCGCGATGATGCGCGCCAGCATGTGCCGGTGGTGCGTGATGTTCTGGTCGGGCGATACGATCGTCACCACGCCGTCGTGATCGACATAGGCAAGGCCGGCTTCGGGCTCGAGGTAGGCATGCTCGATCGGCTGCGTCGAGTAGGTTTCCTCAACGACGAGATCGCTCTCAGCGAAGCCCCTCTCGACATCGCCGACGCGGATCGGGATGTGCTTGGTGACGTTGTCCGGCGCGTAGTCGTGCAAGACCGGCGCGCCTGGCCGCATCGCCTCGTCCGGATCGAAGACCGTAGGCAGTGGCTGGTATTCCACCTTGATGGCAGACAGCGCGCGTTTGGCAATAAGCGCGCTTTCGGCGGCAACCGCCGCGACCGCTTCACCGACATAACGCACCTTGTCGCGCGCCATGATCGGCTGGTCGTTGACGAAGACGCCGAAACCATCTTCGCCCGGCACATCGGCACAGGTTATGACACCTTCGACGCCATCCATGACCTCCGCAGCCGATGTGTCGATCGAGACGATGCGGGCGTGCGCGTGCGGCGAACGCAGCACCTGCACATGCAGCATATCCGGCATCGTCATGTCGCCGGCATATTTGAGCCGGCCGGAAACCTTGCTCGGCGTGTCGATGCGACGGACGTTTTTGCCGATGAAGTCGCCTTCTTTCGCTTCATCCTCGAGCAGCGCGTTCGCCGGCAAACGGCCGTTCTGCACGTCGCGCGCAAGCTCCACGGCGTCGAAAATCTTCTGATAGCCGGTGCAGCGGCAGATATTGCCGCCAAGGCGCTCCTTGATTTCCTCGCGGTCGGCGAACGGATTGGTGCGCAGCGCGGCGGTGGCCGCCATCACCATGCCGGGAATGCAGTAGCCGCATTGGCTCGCCCCGGTCTTGTGAAAGGCCTTCTGCAGAACGCTCAGTTCGCCGGTCTTCGCCAGCGCTTCCACGGTCTCGATGGTCGCACCCTGCGCCTTGGCGAGCGGCATCAGGCACGACTTCATCAGGACGCCGTTCACGAACACCGAGCAGGTGCCGCATTCGCCGGCACCGCAACCTTCCTTGTTGCCCGTGAGGTTGAGGTCGTCGCGGATGAAGTCGAGCAGCCGCTGGTGCGGCTTGGCGCTGCGCGAGATTTTCCGGCCATTGATCGTGGCCGTGAACTGAAGGTCAGGCATAGGCGGCCTCCAGCTCGGGTGTCAGTACGTCAGGGTCGGCACCTGCCCGCCGTGCTGCATTAATCAATCCGCGCAGCATGAACCCGCGCACGACATCGCGCCGATATTCCTGGCGCGTGCGCGAGGCGACCAACGACACAGGCATATCGGCCGCAGCATCCAGGCGTTCCTCGCTCAGCGGACCGCGCAGGAAATTTTCAACGTCGGTCAGCCGCAGCGGCTTCGGCCCGATGCCAGCGATGGCAAGCCGCGCATCCTCGATCTTGCTGCCTTCCCGATCGAGCTTGATCAGCGCAGCAAGACACACCAGTGAAATGACAAGAGACCGACGATGACCGACTTTCTCGAAACTTCCTCCATGCGCCGGCAACGCATCGCATTCGATCGCGGTCAGCAATTCGCCGTCCGCCAGCGCGGTCTTGTTCGGCCCGATGATGAATTCCACGAGCGGCATGGAGCGTTTGCCGTTCGCGGAGGCAAGCTCGACGACGGCCTCATGCGCGATCAGGCACGGCGTGACGTCGGCAGCAGGAGACGCGTTCACGATGTTGCCGCCGACGGTTGCCTGTACCCTGATCTGATCGTCGGCGAACCAGACGGCACAGCGCGGCATCGCCGGCAACGCGCGGCCAAGTGCGGGATCATCGAGAAAGCGCTGGATCGGCGTTGCGGCGCCAAGCCGCACCCGCTTGTCGCCGGCCGAAATTTTACAGAGCTCTGGAATCCTTGCGACGTCGATCAGCACGGGAATATGAACGTCCCCTGCCCTGCCCTCGCGCGCCCAAGGCAACGTGTCCGTCGCGCCTGCGACGATACGATAGCGGCCGCGATTGGCCTTCATCGCAGCAAAGGCCTCAGCCAGCGAGGCCGGGCTTATGTATTCGTCGCACGTCAGCATCGCGCCCCTCGTCGTCCCTTCCGTTTCCGGAAGGGTTGAAGCGTCACTCGGCGGCTTCCTTCTGGGCGGCGCCCATCTTGGCCTTCACGACGACCTTGATGGCGTCCTCCACGCGATCCTTGGCATAACGGATCGCGGTCGGAAGCTCTTCGAGCGGAAACGTGTGGGTGTGGATCTTGGTCGCGTCGAAGCGCTTTTGGCGCATATAAGCCTCGGCGCGATGCGTCGCGCTCTTGCCCTCGCCACGGATACCGTAGACGTAGATGTTGTTGCGCACGATGTGCGCGACGTCGACCGGCACTTCCTCATGCGCAAAGGCTGCGAGACAGACGCGGCCGCCGCGGTTGACCATGCGAACCGCGTCGTTGACGGCGCTGGTTGCCGCCGAGCATTCGACCACGTAGTCGACGCCCTTGCCGCCGTTGAGCTTCTTTACCTCAGCCACAACATCGGGCGTCTTGCGGATGTTGACGACGTGGTCGGCGCCGAGTTCGAGCCCTATTTTCAGGCGGTTGTCGCGCGTGCCGGTGAGGATCACCGGCTGCGCGCCCAACGCTTTCGCGACCGCCACGGCCATCAGGCCGATGGGCCCTGGACCGGTGACGCAGACGCTTTCGCCAGCAACGAGGCCGCCGAGTTCGGTGAGCGCATACATTGCGGTGCCAGCGGTAACGACGAGCGTGCCCTCTTCGTCCGACATGTCATCCTGCAACGAGACCAGCGTGTTGATGTTGTTGACCTGGTATTCGCAGAAACCGCCGTCGGTGGTGAATCCGTTGGCGCGATGGCCCTTGTCGACGTCACCGTAATTGAGGCCGTAGTTGTGGCAGGAGGTGTACATGCCCTCGCGGCATCGCTTGCACTGGCCGCAGCCGGCATGGATCTCGACCGCGACCCGTTGGCCGATATTGTATTCATCGACGCCGGGCCCGAGCGCCACGACCGTGCCCATGTATTCGTGCCCGGGCGTGAAGTTCTTGTTGAACGGTAGTCCACCTTGAATCGACGCCGGCGGCCCGTGATAGATGATCTCAAGATCGGTCGCGCAAATGGCTACCGCGTCGATGCGAACGAGGACCTCCGCCCTTTTCGGCACGGGCACCGGCTTGTTGGCAATGCTGAGCTGGCCCGGCTCGCCAAGCACCCAGGCGCGCTGCGTGTCAGGAATTGGAAATTCATTATGGTTGGTCTTCACCCCAGCCGGTGCGTACATATGTCCTCCGATAGGAATCTTATACTTTGCACAATCTAGTTAGCGACGGCATGCGACCGTTCGCCGTTTTGCGATCCGGGTTCGCCGAATTCGGCCGACAATCCGCGAGTCGCCGCCGTGATTTGCTCCCGCATGAGCGCAATGTGTTCATCGCTTGCGCGCATTGTCGGAGTCGAAGCGCTGATTGCCCCGATCACGGTGCCGGCCTGGTCGCGGATCGCCGCACCGACACAAATGACTCCCGGCAGATATTCTTCACGATCGATCGCATAACCGTTTCGGCGGACGATCCGCAGCGACTCGAGCAATGCAGGTAATTCGGTGATCGTCTTGTCGGTGAAACGCTTCATTCCGTTCGCGAGAATCCGCTTGATCTCATCTTCCGGCAGCCAAGCCATGATGGCCTTGCCGACAGATGTTGCGTGCGGCGCCTCGACCTTACCGATCTTGCCGGTATCGACCCGCACCGCGTGACGCGCTTCGCGTACGGACAACGTGACGACGCTGTCGCCCTGCAGCGCAGCGAGGTGGACCGTCTCGCCAGTCGCCTGGTTAACGGTTTCGAGATAAGGCTGCGCCCGCCGTGGCAGATCGACCTGCAGGCACGCATGCCCGAGATAGATGATGCGCGGCCCGAGCGCGTAGAGGCGCCGGCCCGGCACCTTCGCCGCGAAGCCACGCTGAATGAGTGTGGCCAGCAAGTGATGACACGTCGAAATGTTGAGGCCGGTCCGGTTGGCCAGATCCGTGAGCGTCGCTTCGCCGCCCGCTTCCGCGATAGTTTCCAGCAGAAACAAAGCGCGATCGACGGACTGGATACTGTGACCGTCACCTTCCCGCGTGCGCGGGGCACGTGGTTTGGCACCGGGGCCAGGCAGGATTGTTGCGTTCATTGGTCGTTTCTCCCGAGCCGGGAAGGGAAAATGCTCGACTGCGGGGAGTCAAGGCTTTTTCAGCATAAGGAACGGGATTTTCAGCCTGTAAAATCGGCTAAGAGCTTGTTTTTACGGAAAAACTAACGATTGGCGGCCAGTTCCAGCTCGATTTCGAGTGCACCGCAGAGCATTTGACCGAGCAAGATGTGCATCTCCTGGATGCGGGCGGTCGTTGCGGACGGGACAAGCAAAAGCCGGTCGGCATGCCCGGACATGGCGCCGCCGTCGCCAGCGCCAAACGCCGCCGTAGCGAGACCCATTGCTTTCGCCTGCTTGAGGCCGGCGATGACATTCGCACTTTTGCCGGAGGTCGAGATCGCGACGGCAACATCGCCTCTCCGGCCGAGCGCCTCGATCTGCCGGGCAAATATTTTTTCAAAACCCAGATCATTACCGGCGGCCGTGAGCGCCGAGCTGTCGGTCGTCAGCGCAATTGCCGCGATTGCGGCGCGGTCCTTCTTGTAGCGAACGGTCAGCTCGGTCGCGAGATGCTGTGCGTCCGCCGCGCTGCCGCCATTGCCGAAAAACATCAGCTTGCCGCCACAGCGGATCGATGTCGCACAAGCCTGTACCAGTTCCGCGAAACCCTCGGACAATGCGGCCTCGGTGCGTCGCGCAACGTCGTTGTGCTCGGCGAACTCAGCCTTGAAGAATGTCGTGAGGTCCACTGCCACTCTCGTCACGCCGCCTCGCCGCGAAATTCCGGAACCGCATCGCGCAAGACATTATAGATCGCCGCGCGCTCACCGCGCGTGACACCTTGCTCCAGTGTCGCCACCCAGGCGCGGATCGTTTCGAGCGACGGTGAAACAGGCTTGGCGGCAACGATGCCGGGAATGCCGATCTCGGATGTTTCCTCGCCGCGCGCAAAGAGAATTTCGTGCAGTCGCTCGCCCGGTCGGATGCCGGTGAAAGCGATCTTGATATCCCTGTCCGGCTCGAGCCCGCTCAAACGAATGATGCGCTCGGCCAGGTCGACGATTTTTACCGGCTGTCCCATGTTGAGGACGTAGACCGATGCATCTCCGTTCGACTGTTCCGCTGCATGGCTCGCGGCCGTTACGACGAGGTCGCAGGCTTCACGAATTGTCATGAAGTAACGGACCATGTCGGGATGCGTCACCGTTACCGGACCACCCGCCTCGATCTGTGCCTTGAACTTCGGAACCACCGAGCCATTGGAGGCGAGCACATTGCCGAAGCGCACGGAGATGAGCCGCATCGGATGCTGGCTGCGGCGTGACAATTCGCCGTCGAGCGCCTGGCAATACATCTCCGCCAGTCGCTTGGTCGCGCCAAGTACGGAAACAGGCTCGATTGCCTTGTCGGTCGAGATCATAACCATCGCCGCGACGCCGGCGGCCGCCGCGGCATCGGCAACGTTGATTGAGCCGAAGACGTTGGTCTTGATGCCTTCGTCCCAATCCTGCTCGAGCATCGGCACATGCTTGAGCGCAGCCGCATGAAAGACCATGTCCGGCTTGAATTGCGCAATGAGACTGGTGATCCGCGGGCGGTCCCGGATATCGGCGATCCGGCCCAGGATTTCGGTGGAGCTTTGCTTGGCCTTCAGGGTCTCCAAAACAGCATGCAACGCGGGCTCGGAATGCTCGACCACCAGTAGCCGGCTCGCGCCGAAAGTGACGATACGGTCGCAGATTTCGGAGCCGATCGAGCCGCCGCCGCCGGTCACCACAATGGCCTTTGCGCTTACAAAATTCTCAAGCCGCCGGTAATCGATCTTCACGCTGGGCCGAAGCAGAAGGTCTTCAACGGCGACCGGCGCAAGCTGAACGGCCGGCCCGTCCGCATCGAGTGAAGGCAGTTGGCTCATGTTGAGGCCAAGCTTGCGGGCACGGATGAGGAGCGACTCCGGTCGAGCCTCTGGCGTAAGCGCGGAAGGAGTAAGAATGAGCCGGGTTACTCGCTCCCCGCGGTGCTCCAGATCGGCGACGACCTGCTCAAGATCGTCGATATCGCCCAAGACACGCACGCCGCGGATCGATTGACCGCGGTCCGCCAATGAGGACGAGAGCACGCCGGCGGGCCAGATCTTCCTGACCGCGCCGCTTTCGATGCCGCGCAGCAGCACCTCTGCATCGGCGGCACGGCCCAGAACAAGCGTTGGGGTCGCATCGGCGACCTTCACCCGCTGCAGCGTTCGCGCATAGTGGAAGTACCGGTAGACGACCCGCAGGCCGCCCAGAAAGAACATCTGCAGAAACCAGTACAACAGGATGGAGATCTTGCCGAAATAGAACGTGCCGTAGACATTCGGCGCCAGCAGAACATAGTCGAGCGCAAGCAACGACAGCGCCAGCACGGTCGAGGCGCGGAACAGGTTGTAGAGGTCCGGAACCGACGTGAATCGCCACTTGTTCCGGTGCAGCCCGATGACGAAGTAGACGATGGCCGCATACACCAGGAAGGCCGGCAGAAATCTTCCGAGGCTGCGCAAACGCTCGTCGAGGGGCCCGTCTTCAAACCGCAGGAAAAATGTGGCGAGGATCGCGGCCGCTGTCGCCAGCAGATCGTGCAGGATAATCAGAATTTGCCGCGGTGTTATTTTCATGTCGCGATCGTCCGCGTCGAATTTTTCACGATGCCGGCCGAGTGACGGTCGGCAAGCAGTCTCGAAACGGAAGCGTTCGCGATTTCAGCGCGCACAAACATGCTCAGTACACGACATTTGCGTTCTTGAGGAAGCCCCACACGTCGACGACGGGTTTCCCCTTCAAGTCGGCGCGGGCGTAAACGGAGTGCGGCGTACAAAGGATAAGGATGTCGCTCCGCGCAACCACCTCATCGAGAGGCAACAGCGCAGGGTCGGTCGTCACGAAAGGATCCGTCGTGAGGACGTCACGCGCCAGCATTTCGAGTGAACGCTTGAGCTTGTAGCTCAACGACGCACGCGTATCGTCGATCTCGGCCTTGAAAGCCATACCCAGGAGACCGACTGTCATTTTCGAGATGTCGTATGACCGCCGCAAATCATCGACGAGCTGCAACACGAAGCCCTCGTTGACCTGCATCGCGGCATGGCCCAGGCCAAATTGATTGCGGGCATAGGCCGCAAGCTGCATCGTGTCCTTGAACAGGCAAGGCCCCGCCGAGAAGCCCGGCCCCGGAAAATTCTTCGCGCGCGGATAATTCTGCTTCATCGCGCGCATCACTGCCTGATAGTCCGCACCAGCCGATTTTGCGATCATGTAGAACTGATTGGTCGCCGCAAATTCAATATACCGGTAGGCATTGTTGAAGAGCTTCGCGAACTCGGCCTCGATCGGCCTGACGACCACGAGTTCTGGAACGATCGTGTGGAATAGCGCGCTGGCTTGCTGTTCGGCTTCCGGTGTGGTTGCGCTGATTATTTGCGGCATCTCGCGCAGCTCCTTGACGCCGTATCCCTGCACCACGCGCTCGGGGCAGAACGCAAGACCGTTTTTGCGTCCAAGCCGGTTCAGGTAGTCCTGCAGCCAGTCTGTCGTCCCCGGATAGACGGTCGAGCGCAAAATCAGCAACTGCTTGTCGCTAACATGCGGAAGCAGGCCGTCAATGCAGCGCTGGATTTCGGCCTGCACCGGGTTGAGGAATTCATCGACCGGCGTGCCAATGGTGACAATGACAGGACCGGACCGGCTGACCTCCTTGGGAGAAGACGTAAAGATGAGCCGATGGCTCTCCAGGGCTTTCGCCAAAAGCGGCGCTGCGCCGTGCTCGATAAACGGCAACTTGCCGGAGTTCAGCATTGCAAGCGCTGTTTCGTTGAGGTCGTTGACGTTGACGGTCAGGCCTGCGTCCGCAAGGGCCAGCACGAGCGGGATGCCGACGTGGCCGGCGCCCCCGACGACGGTGAGATCGGCCGTCCTTGCGCCCGCAGGGACGGAAGGCGCTCTCTTGCCCGATGTAATGTTCAAGCGATCCACTTGTGTCCGGTTTGAAGCGCCATTTTAGCAAAGTTCTGCGATAGGACCCGCGCATCTGCATACACGGGTTAATCGACGGGTTTCCAGACACTTAGCTATCAAATTCTGCTGTTGCACAACAGTGAATTGAGACCTGTGCGGTCGCAGGGCGACTCTCTTGCGCACGCAGGAGGGTCATGCCAAGCCCTCGCTCCATTCAGCGACCGCCAAGGACCGAGGGCCACATGCGCCGCACATTACTGTTGCTGGTCAAAGCGGCGATATCCGGTCTCCTGCTCTATTTGTCCCTGCGCTGGGTCAATCTCGATGCATTGGTGGAGCGCCTAACCCGTCTCGAACCGGGCTGGCTGCTGCTCGCCGTCTCTCTCCTGGCGCTTCAACTGTTGCTTCTATCGGTGCGCTGGCGACAGATTGCGATCTCCTGCGGCACAGATATGGGCTTTACCGGAACGCTGCAGATCAATTTCATCGCCGCGTTTTTCAATCAGGTTCTGCCCTCGACAGTCGGCGGCGATGGCGTCCGGATCTGGTTCGCCGCCCGTAGAGGAGCCGGCTGGGCGAACGCGACTTACTCGGTGCTTCTTGATCGAATCTTTGGTGTTTTCGTTCTCGCACTCGTGGTCGCGGCGTCCCTTCCCTGGACGCTCCAGCTCATTCGCGAGCCGGTTCCGCGAGCGGTCCTCCTGGTGCTCGCGGGCGGGGCGATCGCGGGTCCGTTGGCGGTGCTGTTGGCCAGCACGCACTTCGACCGATGGCTCCGCCGATGGACCATAACGCGTCACGTGGCGGCCGCCGCCGAGGCTGCCGTGAAAACTTGTCGATCGCTCCGATCCGCCGCAATCGTGATCGGATCCTCGATCATGATTCATCTTTTGACGATCAGCGCCGCCTGGTGCTGCGTCAAAGCAGTCGCCGCGCCGGTCGGGTTTACACATGTTCTTTTCCTGATGCCGCCCGTGCTGTTGATCGCGACCGTGCCAATATCGATTGCCGGCTGGGGCGTCCGTGAAAGCAGCATGATCGCAGCATTCGCATATGCCGGGCTTGCCGAAAGCGACGGCCTGACGCTGTCCATCCTGTTCGGCGCGGTAAGCTTCATCATTGGGATTGTTGGCGGCATCGTATGGATTTCCAGCGGGTTCCGGACAACGACATTTGCGCCGACGGTAGCCGATGCCGAGATAGCGACCGGAAGACCGTGACACCGGCATGGACTGCTCAGGAATGACCGCCAAATCGACTGATTCAAATCCGGCCCGGTCAGGAACACGCCGCCCAGCCGCGTTCCTGGATCGCGACGGGGTTCTCAACGTCGATCACGGCTATGTCCACCGGCCGGAGCAGCTTGAATGGATCGCGGGGGCGCCCGAGAGCGTGCGGCTGCTCAATGAGGCCGGGTATTACGTGATCGTGATAACCAATCAGTCGGGTGTGGCTCGCGGATTCTTCGAGGAAGCGGCGGTGAAATCATTTCACGCACATATGCAAAGTGCGTTGGCCGGAAAAGGCGCTCGCATCGATGCCTTCTATTTTTGTCCACATCACCCGGAAGGAACCGTGAAGGCATTCGCCATGACCTGCAGCTGCCGGAAACCGCGCACGGGCCTGCTCGAGCAGGCTGCGCGCGATTGGCCGATCGATATAAACAGAAGCTTCTTCATCGGAGACAAAGATCGCGACATGGCCGCCGCCGCCGCTTTCAAAGTCCGCGGAATCAAGTTCGACTCGCGCTTGCACTCCCTCCCCGATCTGGTGCGCCAGGAGCTCTCTACCCAAAAAAGCCCGCAAGGCCCGTCTCACCCATGAATGATGTCACCGGCGCGCCGGATCGCGCGCGGCTTCTGAATGCGTTGTTGTTCCTTTGGCTTTCCGGCACAGCGTTGCGGTTCACCATCCTGGCCGTCCCGCCCGTCATTCCGTTCATCCACGATGAAATGGAGATGAGCGCGACCCAGGTCGGGATCCTGACCGGGCTTCCGTCGATGCTTTTCGCCTTTGCCGCGGTGCCTGGCTCGCTGCTCATCGCCCGGCTCGGAGTCCGCACCGCGCTTGTGCTTGGCATCGCGGTCAATGCGATCGGCGGGGCGCTGCGCGGCGCGGTGCCCGACATCTTCTGGCTCTACGCCATGACAATTGCGATGGGCGCCGGCGTGGCCATCATGCAGGTGACGCTGCCACCGGCGGTCCGTCTCTGGCTGCCGCACAAGATCGGATTTGGGACTGCGGTCTACACCAACGGCCTGCTGGTCGGCGAAATCGCGCCGGTCGCTCTCACGCTGCCGCTGGTCCTGCCCCTGGTCGGCACATGGCAGATGGGTTTTGTCTTTTGGAGCATACCTGTCGCGATCATCGCATTGCTCGTCCTGCTGTTTGCACCGCGGCCGGGCATGGCAAACGGATCGCAGACGAGCCGGCGCTGGTGGCCGGACTGGAATAATGCACTGATCTGGCGGCTCGGCATCATGCTCGGCAGCGTCAACGCAACCTATTTTGCCACCAACGCATTCATCCCCGATTATCTGAGGAGCACCGGCGAAGCCGAATGGACCAGCACGGCACTCTCGGCGCTGAATATCGGGCAGATTCCCGCCTCTTTGATTTTGCTTGCTGTTGCCGGCCGCCTCGAACGAGCCGTCTGGCCGTATGTCGTCTGCGGTCTGCTCTGCGTCATTGCAGCGATCGGAATCGTTTTCGGCAGCGGCATCTGGATCGTGGCGGCAGCATCCCTGCAGGGCTTTGCCGCAGCGGCGATCCTTGTTCTTGTCCTTGCGCTGCCGCCGCTACTTAGCCCCCCAGACGAAGTGCATCGCGTGACCGCCGCCATGTTTACGATCAGCTATAGCTGTGCCGTAATCGTGCCCGTCATCAGTGGCCTCAGTTGGGACGTCAGTGGAATCCCCGCTACGGCCTTTTTGCCCATTGCCTTGTGCGGATTTTTGCTGGCTATTCTTGCACCGGCGATCAACCACATTCCTCGCGTGAAACACTAGGCGATGCGAACAATTCCGGTCGGAGCAAAAGGTACCTACACGCTGCGCGTCGTGCCCGCGCATCTGGCGAACCAGTTCAAGGACGCCGCGCTGCCGCCTGTTTTCGCCACGCCCATGATGGTGACGGCAATGGAAAATGCCGCGCTCAACGCGGTGCGAGATTATCTCGATCCCGGCGAGAGCGCTGTCGGTACCGCCGTGAATATCCGGCACCTCGCCGCAACGCCGGTCGGCCACCGCGTGACGGCTGAGGCCGTCGTTACCAAGGTTGACGGCCGCCGCATCGAATTCGACGTGACCGCGCACGACGAAATCGAGGAAATCGGCAACGGCACGCATGAGCGTATGGTCGTCGACCTGACGCGGCTTAGGCAGCGGCTCGAGGCAAAGAAGCGGCCCTAGCCACAGTTTCGCGTCAGTCGACAAGGCACGGTCAGGGCTTCGACCGCGTGCGAACGGGACGTGACATTGTGCCCGAGTGTCCAAGACAGATGCTACCGGGTAGCATGTCTAAAGTTGGGTGCCATAGGGAGCCACATCGCATCTCTTTTCAGTTGTGATTTCAAAAGGAGTCTGAAATGTCGTGGACTTTTGTCCGGCGCGCGCTCCTTGCCGCCGCAATCACCGCAGTTGCTGCCAGTGCGCCGGCGCAAGCCCAGGATTATCCCACACGCCCGGTCACCATTGTCGTGCCGCTCGCTGCCGGCTCTGGCATGGATTCGCTGGTGCGGCTGTATGCGGAGAAACTACAAATCGCGCTCGGTAAGCCTGTCGTGGTCGACAACCGCCCTGGCGCGGCGCTGATGCTTGCTGCCGCCGCAGTCGCCACCGCACCCGCCGATGGCTACACCCTGCTCGTATCGACCTCATCCGCGATGGCGATTAACCCGGTCCTGTACAAGAAGGTGAATTACGACCACGTGAAAGATTTCGTACCGATTTCTTTCTATGTGAAGTCGCCCTTTATCCTTGTGGTCAATCCCGACTTGCCGGCCAAATCGGTTCCCGAGCTCATCAAGCATCTGAAAGACAGCAAGAGTCCGCTGAGCTATTCCTCGCCCGGCGCCGGCGTCGCGCAGCATCTGTCCATCGAATACATGAAGAAGCGGTTCGACCTCGACATCACGCATGTGCCTTACAAGAACACGCCGCAATCGATTCAGGACATCGCAGCGGGCCACGTGCAGCTCGGCTTTGCGGAAGCTGGCGCGTCATTGCCGCTGATCCGCGACGGCAAGTTGCGTGCGCTCGCGGTCTCAGCAACCACCCGGATTCCCTCGCTGCCGGACGTGCCACCCTTCGCGGAAGCGGCCAAAGCGCCGGATTTCGAAGCAGTGTCCTGGCACATCCTGTTTGCGCCGGCGGCTACGCCCAAGCCGATCATCGAGCGCCTGCACACGGAAATGAAGAAGATCATGGCCGATCCGGAGATGATCAGGCTCACTGAAAAGATCGGTCTGCTCCCCGTCGACTCACCCGACATCGACGGCATTCAGAAGTATCTGGCCTCCGAACGCGAGAAATGGGGCAGCCTGGTGAAGCAGCTCGGCCTGGCTGGGACGATGTAGCGGTGCCCTCCCGCTAAAACGACCCAAACATCGAACCAAGTACAATGACCGCCACAAGCGAGATAATCACGCTTACGATCACGGTCATCACCATATCACCATAACTTTCTTTGTGAGTCAGCTTGCTGATCTGAAGCAACATCAGGACCGTACCATTGTGCGGAAGAGCGTCGAGCGTGCCAGCGCTGATCGTGGTTATGCGATGCATCAAAGCGGGATCTACTCCATGTTCGGCGCCGAGACGCAGAAAAGTGTCGCCGAGCGCATTGAGTGCAATCGCCATGCCGCCGGAAGCGGTGCCGGTCAGCCCGGCGAGAACGTTCATGGAGACGGTGAGCGAGACGAGTGGCCCCCCCGGAATCGATAGTACGGCGTCGCGTACCGTAGAAAACGCCGGCAGAGCCGCAACAACGGCGCCAAAACCGACAAGACTCGAGATCGTCAGGATCGGCAAAGCCGAAGAGTTGGCGCCGGCATCCAGGCTCTCGCGCAAAGACGGCAGACGACTGTAGTTGATGATAACGATGGTCAGGGTCCCGGCCCCAAGCGCCAGGAGCAGCGACCACAAACCCGCCACCGCGCCGATCGTGGTTCCACCCCACACTTCCTTTGCCAGAAATGCAAATTCGAGGCGTGGAAACACAATCAGCGACATCAGGAAATTGACGACGATGACAACAAAAAGCGGCAGTACAGCCAGAACGAAAGATGGCTCACTACTGGCGTGTTTGCCATGCTGCGCCTCGGCAGGATCGAATTCGCCTGCCGCCGTCGCATGCTCGCGGGTCTTCTCGTCGATGATGGGAGCGGCGTCCACATCGCCGCCGTAGCCTTCGCCAGCAAGGCGGGCGGCCGCTTCGGCACGACGGAGCCACCACATTCCAAACGCCAGGGTGATCAGCGACGCGCGATCCCAATACCGGGAGCCGCAAATGTTGTTGTTCCAAAGTAGGGCATCGGAATGGCGTTATTGACCGACGGCGAACCCGGAAGCGCAGACATCGTGAACGTAAATGCGCCAAGACCGATCGTGGCAGGCAATAATCGCCTCGGAAGATCGGCGGACTTAAACATCGTGTTTGCCATCGGTACCAATACGAAAAAGGCAACGAAGACGCTGACCCCACCATAGGTGACGAGGGCTGAAGCAAGCACGACTGCAAGCATCGTGTGGCGGGTGCCCAGTCGTTCGGTCAAAAAACGTGCAATCGAGCTGATCGACCCGCTGTCATCCATGAGCTTGCCGAACAAGCCGCCAAGCAGAAACATCGGAAACCACTGGTTAAAGAAGCGGGCCGCACCACGCATGAAAGTCTGCGTCCAATGGGCGAGAAGCGGTTCGCCCGAAATCGCAGCAGCCACAATCGCAGCCAAGGGGGCAACCAGCAAAATGCTCCAGCCTCTGTAGGCCAGCCACATCAGCAGAGCCAGCGCGACCAATATTCCCAAAAGTCCCATGGCTCAGCCCTCCGTATTGAGATCAGTGATTGAATAAAGTGCGATCAATTCGTCCTTTCGCGCCCGTCCCTACGCCGCCTTTCGGCTTCGTCGAGTTGCACTCGGTTCGAAATGCTCACGCGGCGCCATGAACACCCAGGTCACGAGCACAAATGGTGCGGTCAGCGCAGGAATGGCGAACGGCGTTAACGCGACATTCAGTGCTACTTGCGCGACCACCGTCATCGCCGCACCCAGCGCGGTCAACAAGGCGACCCGAAAGCTCGGCCGGTAGAAGACGGTGCCGAGCGCGATGGCGGTCAGCACGGGACTGAAGCCCAGCAGCCCACCGGTGATTAGATCACTCTCCGCGCCGAGCAGATGTGCGACAATTACGGCCAGTATCGCGCCCGAAAGTGCGAATGCAGCAGCTGCAAGCGAATTAACCGCCAGGCCGGCGAGCAGCAGCAGCGCAGACAAACCGTTCCCTTTCAGAAACACTTGAGAAACGCTGTGCGACACGCCTTGCGCAAAATCGCTAAATCGAAGCGGGTCCGACGCAACGGCCTGGAAAGCTCCGACAACCTTGCCGGTCGGTAGTGCGGCGCCCGTCAGCCCCGCAAAACCGTAGGTCGCCAGAAGAAGAAGCCAGGTTGTGATCACAAACGGAAAGGTCAAAGCGGCGCCCCATGGCGTCACCAGCTTGACCGTCCACATCATGACAATTGTTGAAACAGCGCCACCAAGGATCACATAAGCCCAAAGCAGCGGACCCGGCGCCAGAAATGTCGCGAGCGCCAATCCAACGAGAATACCGTTGAAGCCGTAGAGACCGGCGGCCAGCGATTTTTTATCGGCGCGAACCCAGTATGCCGCGAGCGTTGCTACGACCAGCGCAACGATTCCGCCAATCGCAATCCGTGGCGCGCCGGCGGCGTAGGAGCCCCAGATGATGGCAGCGAGAAACAGCGCGCCACTGAGTGGATTATCCTGAAGCATGACTTGCCCTGTGCCGCGCAGGTTGATGTCGACGAAACGCAGACCTGCAGACGACACGCACAGCTTTTCCCAGCTTGCCAAAAGTTCCTTCATTATCGACTCCGTAATGCAGTGAACTGTGATTTGGCGATTGCGTCCGTGCTCGTTTCAGCGCCAGAGAAATGGTTGCGGGAGGTCGGCA
Source organism: Pseudomonadota bacterium (assembly GCA_046734435.1). Lineage (GTDB taxonomy): Bacteria > Pseudomonadota > Alphaproteobacteria > Rhizobiales > Xanthobacteraceae > Pseudolabrys. The sequence goes on from JBKPRE010000062.1 coordinate 27,211, forward strand.
CCCCTCACCTCCTTGCGAACAAGGGCCCAGAACTCGCGTATCTTCGTCTTGACCTGCGCGCACTCCCGGCCGACGACCTTGAAGATTAGACCGGCGTCATTGGGTAGCCGACAGGCGCCACAGGCCACGCCGCGTCCGAGGTCGACATCGTTCTCTGTGCGCGCATAAATCTGCTCGGCTTTGTCCTTAGGCGTGCACAGGATCACGTTGCCGAAAACATCGAACGAATCCATCACACCGGTCTGCCGCATTGAATATCGCTGCGGGTCGATGACCAACTTTTCGGTGAACAGCAGTTGACCGTCCGGGCGAGAGCCGGTCGCGGCGATCGACAACAATGTCGCGCCAAAGCATTCGTCCGGATGATGATGCTTCCGCCCCGCTTGAATGATCTCCGAAAAAAGCAGCGTTGCCGAATCCGGAATAGAGATCCGAGTATCGCTGAGGTAGCGTGCCCGCCGGTGCGGAATCAGCGGATCAGGAAGCAGCTCCAGATAAGAGTCCTCGCCAAGCGTTATTGTCTGCGTCTGGGCCGCATAATTGGCATCCATCGTGTGAATCTTGGTCGCGGATTGCGTGGTTACATGCGCCTGCGCACGCGGTCCGAGCGCAATCTCGAGCGCAAGGCGGTCGCCCTGCAACAGACAACCGGTTGTGGTGATCATGAATACATGGGCAAGGCCCGGCACGCCGTCGTCACAGTAGAGCGCGCGTTGGGCCATGTACGGCGCGCGACGGTCAAGGTCCGCGAGAATCGTTTGCTTGCCGCGCAATTCGAAGCCGAGACGCAAGAAGCCCGTCTTTCCCACCGTGCCGCTTTTCATCTGCGCCGGTTCGTCCTGGAACGACGCAAATTCCGCAGCCGATGCGCCAAGAGATTCGGCGGCATGCCAGGTTGTGGCGGCCAACGACGTCACGCCGGCCTCTTTCGCGGCACCTCCAGGTCGAACAGCAAGTCCTGCACAATGAGGTCGACGAGTGCGGGGATCCCCTCGCCGGTCTTGCAATTGGTGAACAGGAACGGTTTGCTGCCGCGCATAAGGTGCGAATCGCGTTTCATGACGTCGAGGCTCGCACCGACGTGCGGCGCGAGGTCAGTCTTGTTGATGACCAGGATGTCCGACTGGGTAATCCCCGGCCCATTCTTGCGTGGGATCTTGTCACCCGCAGCAACGTCAATCACGTAGATGAAATAATCGACCAGCGCCGGCGAGAAAGTCAGCGTGAGATTGTCGCCGCCGCTCTCGATCAACACGACGTCGCTGTCGGGGAAACGGGCCTCCATCTCTTCGACTGCAGCAAGATTCATACTCGGGTCCTCGCGCACTGCCGTGTGCGGGCACGCACCGGTCTCAACCCCGAGGATCCGTTCCTGAATCAGAACGCCCTTGAGCGTTCGCTGCACTTGCTTTGCATCCTCCGTGGTCACGACGTCGTTGGTTATGATGAGGACCTTTATGCCGAGATCGAGCAGTCGCGGCGTGACGGTTTCCACGATTGCCGTCTTTCCGGAACCTACCGGCCCGCCCACCCCAATACGTACGATTTTCTTTTTCGACATCCGAAGGTCCAATCAGCTTAACTCATGAAAAGCCGCACATGTGCCTTGGCGTGAACGGCTGCGAGGATTTCGGTGAGTGGCGCATAGCCCGCCATGTCCGACAGGCGCGCCTTGGCAACGATCTGGTAGTCCGCGTCCACGCGGGCATTGAGATCATAAAGGATGCGTTGCGTGTCCATGTGGCTGATCCGCATCAGTCGGAGCGACGCGCCGAGAATCATAGTCGCTACTCCGTATTGGTGAACGACAAACGCCTCCCTCGTAGAAAGATTCTGAAGCGCAAAATTGATCGCCAGCGATATCGGATAACATCCAGGCGTGGTACCTGCTTCAATGCAGTCGCACCACCTGCGCAGGAACGGGTGATCGATGACTTGCAGTCCGATCTCGGTGAACTTCTTGCCCATACGGACTGTCATCGTCCGCGTCTCTTCTGACAGCTTGCGTGCAAACACGAGCCTGTCGATTTGGACGAGCGCATCGAAGTCCGCCGCAGTCGCGGCGTTGTGTGCGGCAATTAAAGCAATTCCATCGCCACGTGCCGCCTGCTCCACTGCGGTGCGCGTATAGTCCGCAAGTGTCGCGGTATCCCCAACGATGCCCTTTTGAATTGCGGATTCAAGGCCACACGAAAACGAAAACCCGCCGATCGGGAACATAGAGTCCCCGAACTGCAACATCCGGGCGAGAAGCGCCGCCGTCCGCGGCGCGCCGGCGCGATCACTTTGTATTGTCATCTGCAAGACCCGCCGACGATCCGTGAGAATGGACGTGGTCGCCGGAATGGCCATGATTATGCGTGTGGGAACGGATTGGCGGGCGACTGTGCACGTGCCCCGTTTCCGCTTCGAACTCGGCATAGGTTTCATGCGCGTGAGAATGCGCTTGGCCTTCGGCGCCGCCGAATAGCCGGCGCGATTCGTGTGGCGCAAGGTAGGGCACGACCTCGCTGCCCGGTACAAACTCATAACGAATGTCTTCGAAGCGATGCGTCTTCATAACAGAGGCCATTACCTTGCGGTCGACGGTAAGCGGCACATAGACATGATGGCCTTTGACTAGCGCGGGCCAATGCTGGTTGCCGAGCGCGTGTCCCAGTTCCAGGCAGGTGCGCATCGCAATCTCGGGTGCGGCGTGTGCCAAGCCGTCCAGATGAATGATCATCACTTCACGCAGGCGTATCCGCACCGCGATGCCAATGGCCTTGCTCGGCTCCCAGACCAATATGTCGCCGTCACGTATGGCTGTCCCACGATCTAGTGCGACGGCCAGTTCGGTTCCTTTGGCGGTCTTTTTCCGGAAGCGATTTTTCTGCGCCTCCCACTGATCCAGTTCGAGAATATCGATACTGGCGCCGGATAATCGCTTCGCCCATTCGCGATCGTTGATATTGCCGATTACTGTTTCAATGATGACCATGACAAACTTGCTAGCTGAAGAAATATTTCTGATTGAGCGAAACCACCTTTAGCGGTGGAACCGTCGCATGCACTCCATCGACGGTGACGGCGAATGTTTCCGGATCGACCTTGATATCCGGAGTGCCCGAGTTGCGAACCATATCACGCTTGCGAACCTTGCGGATATTCTGGACGGGCATCACCTTCCGCTTGAGCCCCAAGCGCTTCTGGATACCGGAGGCATGTGCTGCGCGAGAGACAAACGAAATGCAGTTTCTCGCCAGTGCGTCGCCATATGCGCCGAACATCGGCCGGTAGTAGACCGGCTGCGGAGTCGGCAGCGACGCGTTTGGATCGCCCATGAGTCCCCAGCTGATTTGCCCATTCTTGATAATGAGCTTGGGCTTGGCACCGAAGAAGGCCGGCTCCCATAAGACCAGGTCCGCCATCTTCCCGACTTCGACCGAGCCAAGGACTTTCGAAATACCGTGCGCGATCGCGGGATTTATCGTGATTTTCGCCACGTAGCGCAGCACGCGGAAATTGTCGTTGCCTGGCGCATCTTCTGGCAGCTTGCCGCGGCCGGTCTTCATGGCATCGGCGGTCTGAATAGCGCGCAGCCAGCATTCCCCGATCCGCCCCATGGCCTGCGAGTCGCTGGAGAACATCGAAATCACGCCCAGGTCCTGCAGGACGTTTTCGGCGGCGATGGTCTCGGCGCGGATGCGACTCTCCGTGAACGCTACGTCAGACGGAATATCAGGACTGAGATGGTGGCAGACCATGATCATGTCGTAGAGCTCGGCCTGCGAATTGACGCCGTAGGGAAGCGTCGGATTTGTTGACGATGGCAGAACATTAGGCAGCGCGGAGATCCTGATGATGTCGGGCGCGTGCCCACCTCCGGAGCCTTCCGTATGGAACGAATGGACAGTACGTCCTTCGAACGCATCGATCGTGTCTTCGACGAATCCAGATTCGTTCAGTGTGTCGGTATGAATGCAGACCTGCACGTCCATCTCGTCCGCCACGGTGAGCGCGGAGCGAAGCACCGCCGGAGTGGTTCCCCAGTCTTCGTGACACTTAAAGCCCACCGCACCGGCCTCGATTTGCTCCACAAGCGCGGCCTTGCCGTGTCCGTGCCCTTTGCCAAGGATGCCGACGTTGACAGGCCAGCCCTCGAAAGATTTCAGCATCATTTCGATATTGCCCGGACCCGGCGTGACCGTCGTCGCGTTGGAGCCATCTGACGGGCCCGTTCCTCCGCCAATCAAGGTCGTCGTTCCGTTGGATAAAGCGGCCTCTGCCTGCTGCGGCGAGATGAAATGGATGTGCGTGTCGATACCGGCGGCGGTCAGAATCAAATGCGAGCCTGAAATCGCATCGGTGGCGAGGCCAAGCTCCAAACCAGGCGTGACGCCATCCATGGTCTGTGGATTCCCGGACTTGCCGATAGCGCAGATGAGCCCGTCCTTGATTCCGACGTCAGCTTTGACCACGCCTTGCACCGCGTCGATGATTGTGACGTTGGTGATGACAAGGTCAGGCGCCCCGGCCTTGCGCGTCAGCCGGTTGTCCATGCCCATACCTTCGCGCAAGCTCTTGCCGCCCCCGAACACGATCTCGTCGCCAAGCCGGCCCCGCAGATCCCGCTCTATCTCCACGAACAACCCTGTATCGCCCAACCGAATGCGATCGCCGACCGTTGGACCAAATAAATTGACGTATTCATTACGTGAAATCGTAGCCATGAGATGCCCTCAATTCACACACACGTCGCTTCACGCAGCTCAAGACTTCGAGCTAGCCGAACGGAATCCACGCTTGCTTGCCAATTTTACGGCCTTGGACTTGCGAGCGGCGGCATCCTTACCCGCCGTCGGGCCGTCTACGAGGTTATTGAATCCGAAAACGGCGCGCTTCCCACCAAACGGCACCAAGGATACCTCGCGCTCGTCGCCCGGCTCGAACCGCATGGCAGTCGACGACGGAATGTTGAGGTGAAGCCCGAATGCCGCGGCCCGGTCGAACTCAAGGGCACGATTGACCTCGAAAAAATGAAAATGCGAACCGATCTGCACCGGGCGGTCGCCGGTATTGCGCACGGAAAGCTTTGTCACTTGTTTTTTTTCATCGAAGGTGACTGGTTCAGGGCTGCAAACATAACCGCCGACAGGCACGTCCTCGGACGCCGGGTCGACATTTGACGAAAGGGTTGGAAAGGTCTTGGCCGTGGCCATAGCAACCTCCTGTCGCGCACTACTGTATCGGCGTGTGAACGGTGACCAGGCGGCTGCCGTCGGTGAATACCGCCTCGATTTGGACCATCGGGACCAGGTCCGCGACGCCGTCCATGACGTCGTTCTTGGTCAGCGCAGAGCGTGCATCTTTCGTGACTTCCTCGATGGTTTTGCCCGCACGGGCACCGTCAAGGGCAACCGCCGAGATGACAGCAACAGCTTCGGGATAATTGAGTTTCAGGCCTTTTGTTTTTCGCTTCAATGCAACCTCGGCCATCATATAAATGAGCAGCTTGTCGAACTCTCTCGGAGTTAGCTGCATTTTGTTCCTCCCTTCCGCCCGACTCGAAAAACAGCGTTCATCGACCCTTGATCAAAGGAAATTCGCCAATACTGCAATGCCAACCAGCGCCATCGCTCCTCCGCCGACGTGAAGCAGACGGCGGCTCGATGCCTGCCGTTGCATGAGCAGTCCGAGCCCGACACCGGTGCCATGAAGTAAAGCGGTCGCGAGGAGAAAACCCAGCGCAAACGATAGCCCCGTTATTCCGTCGGGCAGTTCGGCCCCATGCGCATAGCCGTGAAACAGAGCAAAGAATCCAACGACCGCCATCGCCACGAATGTTGGCGGTCTTAATTGAAAAGCAATTGCCAACCCGAGGACGACGACAGACAGACCTATTCCGACTTCCGCGACAGGGATAACAATTCCGGCCATGCCGATGACGCCGGCCATCGCCATTGCGGCGACAAAACTCAACGGCACCAGCCACAAAGCGCGACCACCATAAAGTGCGGCCAGCACGCCGACGGCGATCATAGCTAAAACATGATCGATGCCGGTGACCGGATGGACGAAGCCGTACATTAGCCCGCCCGCGCCATCATGCCCGGGATGAGCCAGTGCTGCAGCCGGAGCCAGGACGAAAAAAATAACGAATGTCGTTACAGCCGCACGTTTCATGGGCATGCTCCATCGAACCTGGTCATTTGACGACGTGAGAAGAGACTTAGCAACCACCCGACCGGAGCAAAAATTGCTCCGAGCCACTCAACTATAGCGACCACCGAGAGGTGGCCTATTGGCCCGAAGTCCCATATCTGCGGTCTCAGGGCTGTTTTAATCTCCAGGAGGGGAGACGGAACTAAGCACCTTCATCTCGTTTGAAAGGAAGTTCGGTCGGACGTGAGAGCCGCGACCGCAAGTTAGTACTCGCCGCCATCAGTAGCGTCGAATGCGAGGTGCAATGGCGAAGCAATCGAGGTCCGGCAGTGATCCAGTACTCGTGGATCTTGCGTTACAGGGCGGCGGATCTCACGGCGCCTTTACATGGGGTGTGCTCGACCGGCTTTTAGAAGAGCCCTGGCTGCGCATCGATGGCATATCGGGCACGTCCGCCGGAGCAATGAATGGCACGGTGCTGGTTGCCGGCTTCGCCGCGGGCGGAGCTGAGGGCGCGAAGTCCACGCTCAACACTTTCTGGGAGCGCGTTTCGCACTCCGCACGATTCAGTCCCATTCGCCGCAGCCCGGTGGACATCATGCTGGGCCGGTGGACGCTGGACACGTCTCCGTTCTATCTCGCCTTTGACTTGGCCAGCCGCGTCTTCTCGCCGTACGATCTGAACCCGCGCGACACCAATCCGCTGCGGAAAGTCCTCGCAGAGTCAGTCGATTTCGATCAGGTCGCACGCTCCCCGATCCGATTGTTTGTAACCGCAACGAATGTTCGAACCGGCCGCGGACGTGTCTTCCGCAACGCCGAGATCACACCTGACGTTCTTTTGGCTTCCGCTTGCCTGCCGACGCTGTTCCAGGCCATCGAAATCGAGGGTGAGCCCTATTGGGACGGTGGCTATTCCGGCAATCCGACAATCACTCCCCTCGTCCGCGAATGCAAGTCGCGGGACACGCTTCTTGTCGCAGTCAATCCCGTCGAGCGTCCCGGCACGCCCCGGTCCGCTCGCGAAATTCTCGATCGGCCGAACGAGGTCTCGTTCAACGCGACGCTGCTCAAGGAGCTGCGCATGATCGCGTTGTTGCGCCAGGTGGCCGATCCGGGGAGCACTGAAGGAGCACAATGGGCTCACATGCGCATTCACCTGATCGCAAGCGCGATGCTTCCCACGCTTGGAGCATCTTCAAAATTTAATGCCGAATGGGACTTTCTGTGCATGTTGCGCGACGAAGGCCGGCGTTGCGCAGACGCTTTCCTGAGCGACAAGGCCGCTAATATAGGCAAGCAATCGTCTGTCGACTTGGACGTTCTGCTGCAGCAAGTCTGACGCAATGGGTCTGCCAGGACGCGTGTGAGGAAGGGTTACGCAATCTGTTGTCGGCGATCCCGAGTCTCCGTTGATGTTTGAATTGGCTGACGCGTCTGAAAATATCTCAGAATGGCGAAACAGGCGGCGGCTGCAGCCAGATGCTTCAATGTATGCCCGCTCGAAATCGAACCAAAAGAATAGATCAGCCCGTCGTTGAACTCGAATAACTTTGCAACGGCATATAGCACCGCGGCGATCAACCAATAAGATGTGCCGCTGTGCTTGGGCGCGTACAGAAAAAACAGCACTGGCAGTGCCAGGCAGGGGAAAAACTGCACCCATCCGTAAAGCCGCAGATCGCCGGTCCAGCGCCACAATAAGATGCTGAATATCCCGACGGCGATCAGCGGCCAGAGCAGAATGGCTCCTAGTCTCGCATCGAGTCGATCTTCGACCGCGATCGCAAGAATGATCATAAACCCGATCGCCATCGGTAGCCTGTCCCAGAACAGGGTGTGATCGTTTGGATGGAGGTGATAGTAGGCCGAACCGAAACCGGTCATGGTTATTGCCAGGAAGAGAAACGCGATTGCCGGGTTGCGGCGGAATTGCAGAAACCCCGCCAGTCCGACCGCGATGAACGGCAAGTTTGAAACGACGTTCCAGAAATAGGGAATGCCGAGGATGGTCCGTTGATCGGCGAAATCGTGGTAATTCTGGTCCTGGCGGAGTGGCGGCACCAACAGCAGGCCGACGAGCGAAACCACCACAAACGCAAGAAATACAAGCACACGGCGGCTATTTCTGGGGTCTTCGAGCATCATCCAATCCGCCTCACAAAGGCAGCCGGCAAATCCTGTCTCAACGCGCGGCCGGCACCGCTGCGCGGATGCGATCAGAGAAATCAGGCGCCTTGTCAGCCGCCTGCGCAACATCGTTGATGAGGGACCGCCGTCGCAGCTCTTCGAACGGCAAATCCGTATTCACCCGACCGGAATGGTAGAGATAGCTGTCGATCAGCCCGTTGAGCAGATGGCGAATGTTGAACTGGCCGGTTCGACCGGCGGCATTCGCGTAACGTATGATGTTAATCGTGCAGCTGTTGGTCAGCAGGTGATAAAATTCTGGCCGATCGGCAAGTTCGTTGATCCGTTCCAGATAGACCAACAATAGTTTGCGCACGCTCTCGACCGGCGAGTTGAGGCGGTACAGATATACGGTCTCCTTGCGATAGTTGGTCCGCACGCGGACAACATCACGCTCATCCCCCACCACATAGATCATCTCGAATTGCTTGAAGAGCGAAGCGAGCGGGTCGAAGCCTTCACCCTCTTCCGGGCGTGTTTCGATAGAGATACTCAGTGGCGGAGCATTGTCGAAGGTGAAGCTCACGAATGTGTGGGCTACCGGACCTTCGCTCCAGTACGAAACGAAAAAATCAAGCCCGGTCAGGTGCGACAGCTGCACCTCACGCTCTTGATAATGAACCGTAAAGTCATTCCGGCTGCGGTAGTCGAAATCCCGGACACCGGTAATGTGCACGCGATCACCGTCGATAATGGCGCGCGGCATCACCGCGACTTCCGGGCGCCACGGTCGATGATGTGACGGCAAAATCGATATCCACCAGGCGACCACGCCGGCAAACAACACGATGAAAACGGCGAATGCCCGCCGCCGCCGCGACAGCCAGATCAGCCAAATCGAGATGAGGGCAAAGCAAGCCGCCAAGGCAAGCCGCGCCGCGGCCCATGGCAGATTCGAAAAATAAATGGCCAGGGTACCCCACGCGACGAGCAAAGCCTGGCAAAAATTCCATAGTGCCCTGCCCAACCAGCCGAAAAGTCTGGACGAGAAGCCGCGACTTGCTTCACCCATTGGCAAAAAAGTCGTGAGTATCAGTTCGTTCTGAGTCCGGCTTGGTCACCTGTAACCTCCCCAGTCAATAATGTGAGCTCACACACTAGCCATAATTACCGGCGGAAAACGATTGCCCCAAGGGCCAACGACACCTGGCGACGATATTCCAGCTAGCCGCGGCGCGCGAAATTTCGCCTGACCGAAATGAAAGATCGGGGGACGGACTGTGCCCGTCCCCCGAGTTTGTTTCGTCCGACAAACGCAAGACGCAGACGAAACAGCTACTTTCTCAGGCCTTTTTGATTGGCAGCGCAATGAACCTCGTCGCTTCCGCGGTCTTCACCCGTAGCAGGACGGTGTTCTTGCCCGCGGTACGCGCGTCACTGAGAGCCTTGCGGACTTCGGCAGTATTTGCGACCGACTTGCCGCCGACATCGAGGATCACGTCGCCGGTCTTGATGCCGCGTTCAGCGGCAGGACCGTTGGGGTCGACGCCGACCACCGCGACACCTTGATCACCGGAACCGGCAACATCTTTGGCCGGGGCGAGATTGAGCCCAAGACGCGGCGAATCGCCGCTCGACATCTCGTCGCCGGTATCGGCCTTTGCGTGCTGCTCATTCGGCATTTTGCCGAGAGTCAGAGCGAGGGTTTTGATTTCTCCCTTGCGGACCAACGTCACCTTGATCTTGGTGCCGGGCGCCATCATCCCGACCTTGCGAGCGAGTTCACGCGAGTCCTTGATCGAAGCGCCGTCGATTTCGGTGATCACGTCGCCGGCCACAATGCCCGCTTTGCTCGCGGGACTGTCGGATTGCGGTTGAGCAACGATCGCACCTTCGGCCTTTTTCAAGCCAAGGCTGTCGGCGATCTCGGCGGTGACCGGCTGGATCTGCACGCCCAGCCAGGCACGATCTATGCGGCCGTGCTCTTTGAGCTGCGCGACCACCATCTTGGCGGTCGCGGCCGGAATATCGAAGCCGATACCGACCGATCCGCCGGACGGGGAAAAGATCGCGGTATTCACGCCGATGACTTCGCCATCCGTGTTGAAGGCCGGACCACCCGAGTTACCTTTGTTGATGGGTGCATCGATCTGAATGTAGTCATCGTAGGGGCCTGACCCGATGTCGCGTCCGCGCGCGGATACGATACCGGCCGTGACGGTCCCGCCGAGACCGAAGGGGTTTCCGACGGCCACGACCCAATCTCCGACGCGCGGATCGCGGTCGGCGAACTTGACGAAAGGGAAGCTTTTGTTGGCATCGACCTTGATCAGAGCGAGGTCGGTTTTTGAATCAGAGCCAACGACTTTCGCATCGTAGGTCGAACCATCGTCCATCGTCACCTGTACGGTTTTGGCATGATCCACGACGTGATTATTCGTCATGGCATAGCCATCAGCTGAAATGAAGAATCCGGAGCCTTCGCCGGTTACGGCACGTTTGCCCTGCGGGAATCCCTTTGGCATGCCGTGGCCGCCAAACTGCTCGAAAAACTTTTCGAGCGGCGCGCCCGGCTGCATCGGATTGACCTCGTGATTGTCATTCATGCTCATCATTTGAGCCGTCGCATCGACCTTGACACGGACCGAGATCACGGCCGGCTTCACCTTCTCGACAACATCGGCAAAGCCCGTGGACCGTTGGATGGTTTCTGCATGCGCAGTCGTAATTGCGCTCGGAAAATTCGGTGTGCTGAAGCCCGATGTCCCGGTAGCGACCACGGCGATTGCAAGGCCGGCAGCCGATGCAAGAAGTGCGAGCCGGCGCGCTTTGCGTCCCGGTCTGGCAGGAATTATTCGATTCATGTCATAGCCTCCGCTGGGGATTGAAGAGCCCTGATTTGTTCAGAGCGTTAGTGAGGCTAATTAGGGAACTGCACCTTACGGCGGCCTTTCGGCTCGATTGCAAATGCGTAACCTTGGCGGCCACGTTGTCGCATCCTCTTGCCGCCGCAATGAGCACAGACGCGTAAAACCGCGTCGAGCTTGGTTAAATGTGCGATGCGTTAGCTGGGCCGCGCCTTGCAGACGTAGAAATTGTCCTTGCAGTGGTTGTGGCAGGTGCGATTGGCCTGTCGGCTTTCATAGACAAGATTGCAATGACTGTTGCACTTTCTCAATTCCGCATTGCATTTCGCAGGAGCCGCCAGTCCCGGATGTTCTGTAATCGCCAAAAATGGAAGCGCGAGTAGCGCGGCCGCCGTTATCCGGAAATGCATAATGTAACCTCTCCTGCTTTGCTATTGAGGCCACGGTAGCGAAGCCGAGAATGCCCACACATTGGACCAGAGGCCAATGCAAGGGACGGTGCGGCAAGGACTATAATTTCAGACATTTGGTTCTCATTCTGATTGCTGACGTCAGAGCTAACCGGCTTGGGAGGTCACCATGCTGCGCAAATTTGCACTCGTGATCATTGCTGTGGCTACGCTGGGCGTTGCCAGCCTTTCGCCGACGCCCGCCTCCGCCTGGCGTGGTGGCTGGTACGGCGGCTGGGGTTGGGGCGGCGGATGGGGTCGGCCCGCCGCATGGGCGCCCGGATGGCAAGTTGGATGGGGACCCGCATGGGGACCCGGGTGGGGACCTGGATGGGGATGGCGTTCCGGTTGGGCATGGAGTGGACCACGTTACATTGCGGCGCCTGGATTTTATGGCGGCGGATGCGTCGTCCGGCGGTGGGTCCGCGGCCCGTGGGGACCACGCAGGATTCTCGTCAACAGGTGCTGGTAATAAAGACTCAGGCCCAATTCTTGGCCTGACCTGCTAGCGCAAGGAAATCTGCAATCCGCTCAAATCGACCGGCGGCTTGGCGCCCTGTCGCCCGCGCAATTCCAACACGACGCCTTGCCAGTTTCGCAGCCGAAATGTTCCTGGGCGCCCTGTTTCAGGGATGGTCGAATATATGCCGTGGATGTTCGCGGCGTTTTGCAAATTGTAAGCGCGGCCAACCAAATCGACCCGTGCCGCCCCAAAGGGGCCGAGGCTCACGCCTCCAACACGCAGCGGATAGTTGGAAGTGCAACGTGCCGTCACCACCCCCAACAATGAACTGAGTTCTGATGATCGTGATGCGGATCGAACCGGTCGCCGCC
>JBKPRE010000063.1:0-24563 GCA_046734435.1 Pseudomonadota bacterium
CAGCAGTTGAAGGCGCGCGGCTTGCATTACACGCCGCATTATACTGAGAGCTTTATGGGCCGGTGGAAGCGCGTGCTTTTGGATGCGATCGTCGGCGTGTACCGTTACGACACGCTGTTCGTGCTGAAGAAAGCGCAGATGCCCGCTGTGCTGCTCGAAGCGGGCTCGATCGCGAACCGCGACGAGGAGTTGGAAATGGCCTCGCCGGAGCGGCAGCAGCTGATCAGTGCGGCAGTGGTGGATGCCGTCGACAGCTTCTGCGCGGCGCAATCAAACAAGCCCGCGCTGCAAATTGCGAAAACCTCGAAAGCCAGGCATGTGCTATCGGCCCATTCGCACCGGCGGACGCGCGAGCGTACCGCGAATGCGACGCCGCCAACGCCGGTCTCGTCCGCAATCCTCGATATACATTAGCGCGTCGCTATGCGTAGTCAGGTTGTGCGGCGCCAGGTCCCAGCAGCGCTGGGTTCTTAAGCATCCGCAACGGTTGCTTATGGTTTTCAGCCGTGCGTAGGTCATCCAGTTTAGAACACTTTTAAAAAGCAGTTTTATTTTGACTTAGCGCAATGCGCCGGTTAGCGAATACCCAAATTTGGGTGTCCGATGATCGTTTGCTCCTGCAATGTTTTGAGTGACCATGAGGTACGAAGCGCTGCAAGCAATGCAGCGCGTCGGTCCACCAGCCATGTCTATGGCTGCCTCGGCTGTAGCGCCCAATGCGGTCGCTGCGCCCGCACGATCCGCAAGATCATCGACGAAACACTCAACGGTGCAAAGGTCGGCTGCCCGGTCGGCTGTGCATGCGCGATGCACGCCGCCGACCCAATCTAATCCCAATTATGCGACGCCGTTGCGGCCAAATGCCTGCCCTGGCAGCGCGCGTCATGATTCTTTGCTACTGTACAATAGCAGGGCTGGCGCTTACGGGCGCCATCACAGGAGTGAGTTATGAAGGGTGACGCGAAAGTCGTCGAGTTTCTCAACAAAGCGCTTCGGCACGAGCTGACGGCGGTCAATCAATATTGGCTGCATTACCGGCTGCTCGACAACTGGGGCTACAAGGACCTGGCGAAGCAATGGCGCAAGGAATCGATCGAGGAAATGGAGCACGCCGACAAGCTGGTCGAGCGCATCATTTTTCTCGATGGATTTCCGAACATGCAGGTGCTCGACCCTTTGCATATCGGACAGAACGTGAAGGAAGTGCTGGACTGCGACCTGGCCGCCGAAATGTCGGCCCGCGCGCTCTATCAGGAGGCTGCCACGCATTGCCATGGCGTGCGGGATTACGTGACGCGTGATCTCTTCGAGAAGCTGATGTCCGACGAAGAGCATCACATCGACTTCCTTGAAACCCAGCTTGATCTCGTCGACAAGCTTGGCGTCGAGCTGTACGCGCAGCATCATATCGGCGAAATGGGCGAAGAAGGCGGGGATTGAACCTGACAGCGGGTTTTGGCGTTCATCCGGCATGACCTCACGGAGGAAATGCCATGGCCGAAATCCAGCAAGGTAACAGCGTCGTTACCCAGATCACCACCGTTAAACTGCCGCCCGGCAAGCAGGACGAAGTTCTCGACCTGATGACCGAGCGGGCGCGGTTTATGTCAACGCAACCTGGGTTCGTGTCGGTCGCCTTGCACCGCAGCAAGGACGGCAGCCATATCGTGAACTATATCCAGTGGCACGATGCCGACACGTTGGAAGCCGCGCACCGCTCGCCGGAATTCCGGAAGAAATGGCCGCGGTTCGGAGAGATCGCCGAAGAAATCGAGCCGTACCTCTACGACGTCGTTCATGTTCAGGCGGCCTGATGCTTCCTCGATATAATAATAAGCGCACGCATTTCAGCGCCGGCCGCGGCTATTGCGCCACTGCGATCCAGCACGCCGTATTGTGTTAGGATTGCGGTTGAGGGGAGTGCAACATCATGCGGCGTCGCCATTTCCTGACACCCATTGCATTATTGTTTTTTCATTCGCTCGCCTTCGCCGACGATCTCGCGCCGACCGGAACGTTGCGGGCAGCCTATCTCTCCAGCAATCCGGCACAGGCTGTGCGCGATCCCATCACCGGTGAAATTCGCGGTGCCTCCGCGGATCTCGCGCGCGAGCTGGCACGGCGGCGCAATGTCCCGGTTGCACTTATGCCGTTACCGAATCCCGCGACAGTGATTGGGGCCGTCGCCAGAGGGGAGGCCGACATCGGATTTGTGGCATATGCCCCGGAACGGGTCGGGACAGTCGAGTTCTCGCAAATCTACATGCTGGTACAGCAGTCGTTTGTCGTTCCGGACAATTCCCGCATCCGCACCGTCGCCGATGTCGACGCACAAGGAATGCGCATTGCCGGGGGCAAGGGGGATTCGATCACGCTCTATCTCGGACGCAACTTGAAACACGCGACTCTTGTTGAGACAGACAACACGCCGGCCGATGCAAAGCGTAAGCTGCTGGCGGGCGAGATCGATGCGTATGGGGCCAACCGTCAGCGCCTTACCAATTTGCTGAAGGAGATGCCGGGCTATCGTCTGCTGCCAGACAGCCTGTTCGGTGTAACGCAGGCAATCATCGTGGCGAAGGGAAAGCCGGAAGTCCTCAAGGATGTTAATGCCTTCATCGATGATGTTCGTGCATCCGGATTTTTACAGGACGCAGTCACAAAAAGCGGAGTCATCGGCCTTGAGGCGGCGCCAGCCGGCACCACGTTGCAGCGGTAGTCACGCCCAGGGGCGTGCCGCGCCGGCTTTCTTCTCGTAGCTTTGGATTTTGCTCTGCTTCTGTTGAGTGAGGCTGATATCGTCGAGACCGTTAAGCAGGCAATGCTTGCGGTGCGGGTCGATGTCGAAATAAACGACGCCGCCATCCGGGCCGCGGATTTCCTGTTTCTCGAGGTCGACCGTCAGCGTTGCGTTGGCGCCACGCTCGGCGTCGTCGAAAAGTTTTTCAAGATCTTCCGGAGACACGCGGATCGGCAGCACGCCGTTCTTGAAGCAATTGTTGTAGAAGATGTCGCCGAACGAGGTCGAGATCACGCAGCGGATTCCGAAATCCATCAGCGCCCACGGCGCGTGCTCGCGGGACGAGCCGCAGCCGAAGTTGTCGCCGGCAACAAGGATCTTAGCCTTGCGATAAGCCGGCTTGTTCAGCACGAATTCCGGATTTTCGCTGCCGTCGTCCTTGTAGCGGCGCTCGGAGAACAGGCCCTTGCCGAGCCCGGTGCGCTTGATGGTCTTCAGATACTGCTTCGGAATCACCATGTCGGTGTCAACATTGATGATGCGCAGCGGGGCGGCAACGCCTTCGAGCCTAGTGAACTTTTCCATGGTTTCTCCGACTTCGCCTCAAGCACACCTTACAACAGTTTCTTTTCTTAAGACGTCCGGTGTTTTGGTCAATAGCGGATCGAAAGGAGGAGGTCAGCTATGCGCATATTGATGGTCGCGGTGCTTCTACTTGGCCTCACAACTCCGTCAAAGGCGGCAAATGACGGCCCTTGGTGTTATCGCGATTTTGGCGGCCCGCAGTATACAAATTGTTACTACTACTCGGTCTGGGAGTGCCTGATTGCCGCTGGAATTCGCGGCGGCCTATGCGAGCGCACTCATAGTCCCGTTCCCGAGACGCCGAAAAAGGACAAACGTAAGGGACGATCACGCTAGGCCGGCACCCGCTCATCAAGCTTGAATTTGGATTCGCGCACCACGTTGCACACCTGCACGCTGTATTCGGAATAGTAGATTTCTCGAGCCTTTTTCTGCGCAGCTCGATGTTCGGGGTTCATGCGCCAGGCACGCATCCCCTCTTCGTGCTCAAATTCGACGATTGTAACCCGCTCGCCGTCTTCGGCAAAAAAACCTTTATGAGAAATGTAGCCGGGCATTGTCTTCGCCAGTTCGACCATGCGGTCGACAAGGGCGATGTATTCCTCGCGCGCGCCCGGACGCAGGCGAGAACGAAAGACAGTCACGATCATGACGAATATCTCCCTGTCGCGTGACTTTCGCTCAGCGGGCTGTTCCCGACCAATTCCGTTTCTTAATGGTTGCCATCGCAAAACCGGATCAATCCCAGTCTATTCGACGCTTGCTTCGATTGCTTCCATGTCTTCGTCCGACAGACCGAAATGGTGCCCGATCTCATGCACCAGGACATGGGTCACGATTTCTCCCAAGGTATCCTCGTGCTCGGCCCAATAGTCGAGGATCGGCCGGCGATACAGCCAGACCATGTTGGGCATGAGCTCTGGATTCGCATCGGACTGGAATGGCAGTCCGACGCCCTGGAACAGGCCAAGCAGGTCGAACTCGCTCTCGGCCTGCATGCTCTCGAGCACCTCGTCACTTGGAAAATCCTCAACTCGGATGACAAGGTTCTCACAGAGATTGCGGAAGTGCTCCGGAAGGCGGGCGTAGGCCTCCGAAGCGAGGCTTTCGATATCCGACATCGACGGCGCTGCCGATCCGCGCCAACCGGGGAATTGGCCAGTCATGGCAATGTTGTAAGCGAGGTTTACAGGCGGTCCAAGCGGTTGACGGCCCGCCCCCGGATGCGCAACGGTTGGCGACCCTGGCGCGAGACGATTGATGCTGAACATTCCTCTACGGCTAATCTTGATCGGCTTGGTAATTGTTCTGAGCGCCGGCGCAGAGCTACCGGCGTCGGCCCAGCCGTCCGTTTGCGATAACCAAACCTCGGCAAACTGCCCGGCTGAACGAGCGGCGCAGAAAAAGCGGCCGCGCGTGACAATTTATCCGCGTCGCGTCTATCCAGGGCCGAATGCCAAGCGCCAGTGCCGCTCCTGGCTATCGCAGGAATACCGCGTCAGCGGTCCGGTGATCGTGCCGCAGATGCGGTGCTGGTGGGAATAGAGAGGCCGGCGCGGCGGTGGCATATATTGCAAGGGCGGGGCGGCACCGGAGGTGCAGCGATGTCTAAGCTCGCGAGATTTTTAGCAAGCGCAGCTCTGATTTTCAGTTTCTTCGTGTTCGTGCCTGGAAGCGCAGACGCGTACTGGCGAGGAGGGTACTGGCGCGGCGGCTGGGGCTGGGGCCCCGCATTCGGGCTCGGATTGGGGCTCGGGTACGGTTGGGGCTGGGGCTATCCTTACGCCTATTATCCAGGACCCTACTACTACGGAACGCCTTACTACGGCAGCCCGGCATGTGGCTGGGCGCGTGTGCGCGTGTGGCGAAACGGACACTGGGTGTACCGGCGCGCGTGGCGCTGCTGATAAAACGAAAGCCCGCCTCACGGCGGGCTTTCGCATCTCAGTTTGAAATCCGTTGCTATTTCCATTCACGCACGTCGACAAAGTGTCCGGCGATCGCCGCCGCTGCGGCCATTGCCGGCGACACGAGATGCGTGCGGCCCTTGTAGCCCTGACGCCCTTCGAAATTGCGGTTCGACGTCGATGCGCAGCGCTCGCCCGGCTGCAGCTTGTCGGGATTCATCGCAAGGCACATCGAGCAGCCCGGCTCGCGCCACTCGAAACCAGCCGCTTTGAAAATCTTGTCGAGGCCTTCCGCTTCCGCCTGCATTTTCACGAGGCCGGAGCCGGGAACGATCATTGCATTGACGTTGGCATTGACCGTCTTGCCTTCGACCACGCGCGCCACGGCGCGCAAGTCCTCGATACGCGCATTTGTGCATGAGCCGATGAACACCCGATCAAGCCTGATGTCGGTTATCTTCTCGCCGCCCTTGAGACCCATGTATTCGAGCGAGCGCTCGGCCGCGATGCGTTTCTTTTCGTCGGTAATTTCCGACGGCACCGGCACCTTGCCGGTGATCGACGTCACCTGCTCAGGATTGGTGCCCCAGGTGACCAGCGGCGGCAGCTTCGCCGCGTCGAGATGGACCTCGCGGTCGAAATGCGCCCCGTCGTCGGAGCGCAAAGTTTCCCAATAGCGCATAGCCTCGTCCCAGGCCTTGCCCTTCGGGGCTTTCGGCTTGTCTTTGAGATAGGTATAGGCCTTCTCGTCCGGCGCGATAAAGCCGGCCTTGGCGCCGCCTTCCACCGACATGTTGCAGATCGTCATGCGGCCTTCGATCGATGTCGCGCGGATTGCTTCGCCGGCATATTCCAGCGCATAGCCCGTGCCGCCCGCGGTGCCGATCTCGCCGATGATCGCGAGAATGATGTCTTTCGCCGTGACGCCGGGCGGCAACTTGCCGTCGACCACCGCGCGCATGTTCTTCGATTTCTTCTGGATTAGCGTCTGCGTTGCAAGAACATGCTCGACCTCGGATGTGCCGATGCCGTAAGCGAGCGCGCCGAAGGCGCCGTGCGTCGCAGTATGGCTGTCGCCGCACACGATTGTGGTGCCCGGCAGCGTGAAGCCCTGCTCGGGCCCGATGATGTGGACGATACCCTGGCGTTTGTCGAATTCGTTGAAATACTCGATGCCGAAATCCTTGGCGTTCTTTGCCAGCGCCGCGATCTGCTCGGCGCTTTCCGGATCTGGATTGGGTTTGCTGCGGTCGGTGGTCGGGACGTTGTGATCGACCACGGCCAATGTCTTGTCTGGTGCGTGCACCTTGCGGCCGGCGGCGCGCAGGCCTTCAAAGGCCTGTGGCGAGGTCACCTCGTGCACGAGATGACGATCAACATAGATGAGACACGTCCCATCCGGCTGCTCGTCAACCAAGTGGTCTTCCCAGATTTTGTCGTAGAGCGTGCGTGGTTTCATGGCGTCAACTTTGCTCAGAGAGAGTGGATAGCGGCTTGCGGGCGTCCCATGCGGACGCGATCAAAGGCCTGCCTGCACCGCTGCCGTCAGCCGGCCGAAAAAGCGCCACGGCAATCGCGCGTGGTCGACGAGGACAATCCGCTGAGCTTTGGAAACCATGCCGGTTATATAGCCAATCGTCCTGCCGCCGACAACGAATGCCGGCCAAAGAAAAGGGCCGCCGCAGCGGCCCTTTCACCCCGAACAGCTGAAATATTAGTCGCTGGCCGCAGCCTCTGCGCCTTCCGGTCCACCGGCACCCTGGGCTTCGGAAATGCGCGCCTTCTTGCCGCGGAGTCCGCGCAGATAATAGAGCTTGGCGCGCCGGACCTTTCCGCGGCGGACCACCTCGATCGAGTCAATCATCGGCGAATAGAGCGGGAACACGCGCTCGACGCCCTCGCCATATGAAATCTTGCGCACGGTGAAGTTCTCGTTCAGGCCGCGTCCGGAGCGGCCGATGCAGACGCCCTCGTAGGCCTGCACGCGCGTCTTGTCGCCTTCGACGACCTTCACGTTAACCAGCACGGTGTCGCCCGGCTGGAAGTCAGGAATGTTCTTGCCGGCCGAGAGCTTTTCGACCTGCTCTTTTTCCAGCTGTTGGATGATGTTCATTGCGAATTCTCCGTCGGCAGCGCCAGCAACCGGCGCGCGGTCTTTGTCTGGTCTGAATGGGTCGGCGAGCTTGTATTACAAAGCTTTCGGCTTGTCACCCTTTGGATTCGGCCGGTTTTTCGCTGGCTTGCGGGCCTGATAGGCGGACCAAAGATCGGGTCGGCGGTCAGCGGTCAGCCGCTCGGCCTCCACCTGCCGCCAAGCCTTGATCTTGGCATGATCGCCAGAGGTGAGCACCTCGGGGATCGGCTCGCCCTCAAAAACGGGTGGCCGGGTGTACTGGGGGTATTCGAGCAACCCGTCCGCGAAACTTTCCTCGGCGGCGGATGCTTCCTTGCCCATGACGCCGGGCAGCAAGCGCACGCAGGCATCCAGCAGTGCGAGCGCCGCGATTTCGCCGCCGGACAAGATGAAGTCGCCAAGGGATACTTCCTCAAGACCCCGCGCCTTGATCAGGCGCTCATCGACGCCTTCAAAGCGTGCGCACACAATGACAACGCCCAGCCCGTGCGCGATCTTTGCGGCCAGGCTTTGCCGGAGCGGCACGCCACGCGGACTCATCAGCAGACGAGGGCGCGTGTCGTGCGGAAGGCCGTCGAGCGCGTGCGCAAGCACGTCGGCCTTCATCACCATGCCGGGCCCGCCGCCGGCGGGCGTGTCGTCGACGGTGCGATGTTTGTCGGTTGCATGCGCGCGAATGTCGATCGTGTCGAGCGACCAGATGCCGGACGTCATCGCCTTGCCCGCCAGGCTCTGCGCCAGCGGTCCCGGAAACATCTCGGGAAAGATGGTCAATACGCTTGCCCGCCACATACTCATTCGTCCCGCACTTCGACCTCAACCGGTTGCACAAGCACGATCTGCTTTGCTTCAAGATCCACACGCGGAACCGTTGCGTCGTTGAACGGCAGCATCAAGGGCTCGCCACTGCCCACCGGCATGATTTCGATGATGTCACCGGCGCCGAAATTATGCAGTGCATGCACCGTTCCGATCTGAACACCCTCCGGGGTAACGACATCAAGGCCGACCAGGTCAGCGTGATAGTAAGTATCCTGCTCATTGATCTTGGGCAGCCGTGCGCGCGGAACATAAAGCTCGAGATTGCGCAATCGTTCGGCTGCGTCGCGATCACTGACTCCCGCAATGCGGGCGACGAAGTGATCCTTGGCCGGACGCATGGCCTCGATCTCGAAGCGCTGCTTGCCGTCTTCAGTTTCCAGCGGACCGTAGTTTGCAACTGCCGCCGGATCTTCCGTGAATGACCAGAGTTTGACCTCGCCGCGCACGCCATGCGCGGCACCGATGCGGGCAACGCAAATTCGTTCGGCCACGACGTGGGACAGCGAGCCTTAACTCGCCGCCGGTGCCGGCGCGGCCTCGGCCGGCTTGTCTGCCTTTGCCGGTTTCTCTGCCGCCTGCTCCGCCGGCTTGCCGCCTTCGGCTGCGGGCGCGCCGCCGGCAGTCTTTGCCGCTTCTTCTTCCTTCGCCTTGCGTTCCTTGCGCGGGATCGCCTTTTCCGGGTTGTTGCGCTTCGGCCGCTTCATGATGCCGGCGGCATCAAGGAAGCGCAGCACTCGATCGGACGGCTGAGCGCCCCTCTTCATCCAGGCCTGGACTTTTTCGAGGTCGAGCTTGAGCCGCTCGGTCTTTTCCTTCGGCAGGAGCGGATTGAAATAACCGAGCCGCTCGATGAAGCGGCCGTCGCGCGGCGCACGATTATCAGCGACGACGACGTGATAAACCGGCCGTTTCTTTGTGCCGGCACGGGCAAGACGAATAACGAGAGACATCCTTTAGTCCTTTCTCATTCCATTGATCGATGATCACTTCTTCTTTCCAAGGCCTGGCGGCAGGCCGCCGGGCAATCCGGGAAACTTTCCGCCCAGTCCCGGCAGGCCGGGTAGCCCGGGCATATTCGGGGGCAGCTTCGGCATGGTCGGCGGCAAAGAACCACCACTGCCGGGCATATTTGGCGGCAATCGACCGCCCGGCATGTTCTTCGCCATTTCCGCCATCTGCTCGGGTGATGGCATGCCGGAGCCGAAACCCATGGCCTGCGCCAGGCCGGCAAGCGGGCCGCGCTTGGCACCGCCCATCATCTTCATCATGTCCGACATGCCACGATGCATCTTCAGCAATTTGTTGATCGCTTCCGGCGTCGTGCCGGAGCCGGCGGCGATACGCTTCTTGCGGCTGGCCTTGAGCAAATCCGGGTTGCGGCGCTCCTTCGGAGTCATCGAGTCGATGATCGCGATCTGACGTTTGACGACATTGTCATCGAGATTGGCGGCAGCGAGCTGGTTCTTCATCTTGGCGACGCCCGGCAGCATGCCCATCAGGCCGCCAAGTCCACCCATGGCCTGCATCTGCGTGAGCTGTTCGCGCAAGTCGGCCAGATCGAAGGCGCCCTTGCGCATCTTCTCCGCCGCGCGCATGGCCTTTTCGGCGTCGATATTGGCGGCGGCTTTCTCCACCAGTGCAACGATGTCGCCCATGCCGAGAATACGGCCGGCGATGCGAGCCGGATCGAAATCTTCAAGCGCATCCAGCTTCTCACCGGTGCCGATCAACTTGATCGGTTTCCCCGTGACCGCGCGCATTGAAAGCGCAGCACCCCCACGCCCGTCGCCGTCGACACGGGTGAGCACGATGCCGGAAAGGCCGACGCGCTCGTCGAAGGAGTGTGCCAGGTTGACCGCATCCTGGCCGGTGAGAGCGTCTGCGACGAGCAGCACTTCGTGTGGATTGACTGCGCGTTTGACCTCCACCGCTTCGCTCATCATGACGTCGTCGAGCGTCGTGCGGCCCGCAGTGTCGAGCAGCACGACATCGTATCCGCCAAGCCGTGCCGCTTCGACGGCGCGGCGTGCGATCTGCGGCGGCGTCTGGCCCTCGACAATCGGCAAGGTGTCGATCTGCGCGTCGCGGCCGAGCACGGCAAGTTGCTCCATCGCCGCTGGACGGCGCACGTCGAGCGAAGCCATCAGCACCTTGCGGCGTTGGCGGTCGGTGAGTCGCCTTGCGAGCTTGGCGGTCGTCGTGGTTTTGCCGGAACCCTGCAGGCCGACCATCATGATAGCGACCGGCGGTGCTGCGTTTAGATCAATGCCCGTGTTCGTGCCCTGGTTGCCGGCGCCGAGGGTCGCGGCAAGCTGGTCGTGCACGATCTTCACGACCATCTGGCCGGGCGTCACCGATTTCATCACTTCGACGCCGACAGCTTCTTTCTTGACGCCGTCGACGAAAGCGCGCGCCACGTCGAGCGCGACGTCCGCCTCGAGCAGCGCACGGCGCACCTCGCGCAGGGCGGCGTCGACGTCAGCTTCGCTGAGCGCGCCGCGGCGGGTAAGGCGGTCGAGGATGCCGCCGAGTTTTTCCGACAACGAGTCGAACATCAGTCTACAAGTACCTTTGCGCCCGAGGGCGCATCGCGCTGTCGGGCGGTGGCCTCCGGCCTCTCAATGGGCCGGGCGGCGGATTGGAATTTCACGTCTCTATCGAGAGCGGCGGGAACCTAGGTTCGCGATGTGGCCGAGTCAAGGCAGGGCGGATTTACGGCCCTAATTCATAGCTAACGGTCACGACGGCCCTCAGCGTCTGTTCGCCCGGGGCAACGGGAACTGCGCCGGCGCGCATGGCCTGCATCGGCCGCGGCGGCGGAGAGGAGCCTTCTTCCGTGATCGAAACGACGCGGCCAAGCTTGGCCCCTGCGGCCTTTGCGTAAAGCTCGGCCTTCCGTCGTGCGTCCGCGATTGCGTCATCGCGGGCCTGGTCGAGCAGCTTCGACTGCTCCGAGACCACGAACTCGATGCCGGACATCTCGTTGGCGCCGGCGCCGATTGCGCGGTCGAGGACGGTCGGCAGCTTGTCGATGTCGCGAATCCGGACTGTCACCTGGTTGGTGGCCTGGAAGCCGGTGAGCCTCGCGGTGCCGCTCTTGTTCGGATCGTATTGCGGCTGCAGCGACAGCCGCGAGGTCTGGATGTCGCGGTCCGCGATGCCGGCATCCTTGATCGCGGCGAGCACGGCAGTCATCTGCTTTGCGTTGACTTCGCCTGCCTCGCGCGCGGTCTTGTCCTGGCTGGTTACGCCAATGCGGATCATCGCGGTGTCCGGTGCGACCGCAACCGTCGCTTCGCCGGTCACCGTTACGAGTTTTTCCGCCGCATGCGCCTGTCCGAACGCAAGTGCGCACGCGAACACGATGAATGCAAAGCGCCTTATCATCATTATTTCACCGGAACGAACACATTCACCACCAGCTTGTCGGGATCGCTCTTCACCGGATCAGTGGCGTACTCCTCGATGAAGAGGTCTTTCGCTTCCAGTTGCTTATCGTCGAGATAGTTCGTGATCGCCTCGTAGGTCGTATCCATGGCGTCGTATGAGCCACGATGAACAAATTTGTAGGACTTGCCGGCAGGGGCGGGGCCAACCGCGATATCTCCCTTCGGCGGATCCTTCGGCGCCGCTGCGATTGGCAGCGCGGCCTGATAGGAAAAACCGGTGTCGTCAGTCTGAGTGTAGACCGTGAAGGCCGGACCGGTCGGTTTGATGTTCTGCTTGTCGAGATACTCGTGCAGCGACTTGAACGCATCAATCAAGGTGTCAAAGGCATTGTCCCATTTGCTGTGACCCTTGAGATAGACCATTGTCCGTTCGGGCAATGTCACCTGTTCTCCAAACGCATCGCCTGGTTGCAGCGGCGACGGTGACGCCGGTCCAACCGGAGCAGGCATCGGATCGCTGACACCAGGCTTGGGCTGCGAAGTAGCCACGTCGACTGTGAACGGCAATAAAAGGGCTGCAAGCGTCAAAATAAGCTGAAAGGGCGACATCACGGCTCTCCGTCGTTCGCGGCGGCCCGGCGATTCGCCAGCATTGGTGCACATTCTAGCATGGCCTCTGGCCAATCCTCGTTTATTCGCCATATAAACCGGGCAAAACGCGGGCAAAGCACGATATGGGCGCACTCGCCAATCAGTCCTTCGTGAAGATGAACGGCGTCGGCAATGAGATTGTCGTCGTCGATCTGCGCGCGCGCGGCGGCAAAATAGAGGCGGACGAAGCTCGCGCGGCAGCGCGGCCTGGCGGGGCACCCTATGATCAGCTGATGGCGCTTTATCCGCCGCGAACGCCGGGCACCGACGCCTTCATTCGCATCTATAACAATGACGGCTCGGAAGCGGGTGCCTGCGGAAACGGCATGCGCTGCGTCGCCGATCTTGTGGCAAAGGAGCGCGGCAAGGACACGCTCACTTTTGAAACGACTGCCGGCATTCTCAACTGCTGGAAGGGTGCCGATGGCATGTTCACCGTGGACATGGGGCCGCCGCGCTTCAGGTGGAACGAGATTCCGCTGGCCGAGGAATTCCGCGACACGCGCGCTATCGAGCTGCAGATTGGCCCAATCGACAAACCCGTGCTCCATTCGCCGTCCGTGGTGAGCATGGGTAACCCACATGCGATCTTCTGGGTCGACGATGTCAATGCGCACGATCTCGCCCGTCTTGGGCCATTGCTCGAAAATCATCCGATCTTTCCCGAGCGGGCCAACATAACGCTTGCGCAAATCGTTGCGCGTGACCGCATCATTATTCGCACGTGGGAACGTGGCGCCGGCCTCACCAAGGCCTGCGGCTCGGCCGCTTGCGCCGCCGCGGTTGCAGCCGCCCGGCTCAAGCGTACCGGGCGCAAGGTGAAGGTCACGTTGCCTGGTGGTGAGTTGATGATCGATTGGCGCGAAAAAGACGATCACGTGCTGATGACTGGCCCAGTGCAATTTGAGTTCGAGGGTCGGTTCGACCCGGCACTCTTCGCCAAGGCGAGCGTGTCGTGAGCATCGATGTTGTCACGTTTGGCTGCCGGCTGAATACCTATGAGTCAGAGGCAATCCGGCGCGAGGCTGTTGGAGCCGGTGTTGACGATGTGATCATCGTCAACACCTGTGCTGTCACCGCGGAAGCAGTGCGGCAGGCGAAGCAGACAATCCGCCGCCTCGGGCGCGAGCGGCCGCACCGGCGCATTGTCGTGACCGGCTGCGCTGCCCAGACCGAGGCGGGGAATTTCGTTGCCATGGCGGAAGTCGACCGTGTCGTCGGCAACGAGGACAAATTCGACGCCCGGACCTGGAGTTCGACCGACAAGGTTGCCGTGTCCGACATCATGGCCGTCAAAACCATGCGTCCTCACACGATTGACAGTATCGAAGGTCGGTCACGCGCATTCGTTCAGGTGCAGAACGGGTGCGATCACCGGTGCACGTTCTGCATTATTCCGTATGGCCGCGGCAATTCACGCTCGCTCCTCATCGACGACGTCGTTGCCCAGGTGCGGCGCCTCGCCGGAAATGGCTATCGCGAAGTTGTACTTACGGGCGTCGATATCACGAGCTATGGAGCGGACCTGCCCGGCGCTGCGCGGCTGGGCACGCTGGTCAAGCGCATTCTCAAGGACGTGCCGGACCTGGACCGCCTGCGGCTGTCGTCGATCGATTCGGTGGAGGCCGACTCCGATCTGCTTGACGCACTTGCCAACGAGCCCCGGCTGATGCCGCATCTGCATCTGTCGCTGCAATCCGGCGACGATCTCATTCTCAAGCGCATGAAGCGTCGGCACGCGCGCCGCGGTGCAATTTCTTTCTGCGAGCAGGCACGCCGGCTGCGTCCCGACGTTGTCTTCGGCGCGGATATCATCGCCGGGTTTCCGACCGAGACAGAAGCCATGTTCGCCCGCTCGCTCGATCTGGTCGATGAATGTGGGCTAACTCAGCTCCATATCTTTCCATTTTCGCCGCGGCCCGGCACACCCGCAGCGCGCATGCCGCAGGTCGACCGGACCGTCGTCAAAGAGCGCGCGCGGCGGTTGCGCGAGAAAGGCGAGAGGGCGCTCGGAGCGTATCTCGATCGCGAGATCGGCGCCCGCCGGCGCGTTCTCGTCGAGTCACACGCACTGGGGCGCACCGAACAGTTCATGCCGGTGCGGCTTGCCACACCGGCAGAACCCGGTGTTATTCTTGATCTTGCAATCAAGGCACATGACGGCCGGCAGCTTCTGGCGGCTTAACGCATGATCCCGAAAAGACAGGACCCGATTTTCGGATAAGACCATGCGTCACTAAAAAGGGGATCTGCGATGGCCTACCGCGATCATCTGATCACGACGATGGATCAGCTCCAGTCTCTTTATGGAGAGAGAATGGGCGCTTCGGTCGTCAAGGAAATCGATCATATCAACGACGGCTACCGCAAGATGATCGAGGTGGCGCCTTTTGTGGCTGTCGCGACATCAGGTCCCGAGGGGCTCGATTGCTCGCCCAAAGGTGACGCGCCCGGCTTCGTGCGGATCCTTGACGACAAGACGCTGGCGATTCCCGATCGCCCCGGCAACAACCGTATCGACGGATTCCGCAACATCATCCGCGATCCGCGCATCGCGCTTCTGTTTATGATTCCGGGTGTCGGTGAAACGTTGCGCGTCAACGGCCGCGCCTCGATCTCGGTCGACCCCGAATTGATGCAAAGCTTTGCTGTCAACGGAAAGCTGCCGCGCTGCGTCCTGATCGTCCACGTCGAGAGCATTTACTTCCACTGCTCCAAGGCAATCGTGCGATCGAAGCTTTGGGAGGAGGCGACCAAGATCGACCGCAGAAGCCTGCCCTCGACCGGCACCATTATTGCCGAGCTGAGCAAGGGCAAGCTCGGCGGCGAAACTTACGATCGCGAGGCACCGGAGCGCATCAAGGCGCAGCTCTATTGAGCTGCGCCGGTCCACCCGCAAGCTTTTAACATCTCGCGCATGTGCTCCGGCACCGGTGCTGTTACTTTGACCGCCGGCTTGTTCTTTGAAATAGGCACCGTTACCTCGCGCGAGTGCAGATGAAGAGCCGGTCCGCCGGTACGCGGTGCTTTCCCATAGATATTGTCGCCGACGATCGGCCATCCCATTTCCGCGCAATGCACGCGCAATTGGTGCGTGCGACCGGTGACAGGCTCCAGCGCAAGCCAGGTCAATCCCGAGCCGCGGCCCATGACCGTCCATGTGGTGGTCGATGGCAATCCAGTCTTGTCAGCCTTCATCCACCAGCCCCGCGATTCGTCGCGCTTGGAAAGCGGGATGTCGATTCGTCCCTCTTCGGCCTCCGGCCCGCCTTCAACGACGGCCCAATAAGATTTGCCGACTTTGCCCTGCTTGAACAGCTTGCCAAGCAGCGCCAGAGCCTTGCGGTGGCGTCCGAGCACCAGGCACCCGGTCGTGTCCCGGTCAAGGCGGTGCGCCAAAGCAGGCGCACGCGGCAGGCCGAACCGCAGCGCGTCGAAATAGTCCTCAAAGGCATCGCCGCCCTTCGGTCCGCGATGCACGGGCAGTCCCGCCGGCTTGTCGACCACCAGCATCAGCCCGTCGCGGTAGAGCAGGCGGGCGAGCATCTCTTCCGGTGTCATGCCGAAACGGCTATCACGAGCGCCACATGAACGACAGCACACAAAGCGAAGGCTGGTGGAAACGCCTGAGCGGCGGGCTCAAGCGTACGTCATCGTCACTTGGCTCCTCAATCACGGCGCTCGTGACCAACCGCCCGCTCGATCCCGAGACCCTCGACGCACTGGAGGATGAGCTGGTGCGCGCCGATCTCGGCCAGGACCTGGCCGCGCGCATTGTCGACGCGCTGCGCGAAGGTCGCCATCCGCAGGGAATTTCGCCCGACGAGGTCAAGGCAGTCCTTGCCGGCGAGATTGAGAAGGCGCTGACGTCAGTCGCCAAACCGCTGGAAATCACGGCTCGGCCCTTCGTTATTCTTGTCGCCGGCGTCAACGGGTCCGGCAAGACGACGACGATCGGCAAGCTCGCCGCGCGCCTCCGCGCGGACGGCAAGACGGTGATGCTGGTCGCGGGCGACACCTTCCGCGCTGCTGCGATTGATCAGCTGAAAATTTGGGGCGATCGCACAGGAGCGAAAGTGATAGCGCGTGAGCCCGGCAGTGATGCGGCCGGCCTTGCATTTGATGCGATCACCGCCGCAAAGAGCGAAGGCGTGGACGTTGTGTTGGTCGACACCGCCGGGCGTCTGCAGAATCGCGCCGAGCTGATGGGCGAACTGGAAAAAATGGTGCGAGTCATGCGTAAGGTCGAGCCGACGGCGCCGCACGCGGTGCTGCTTGTGCTCGATGCAACAGTCGGTCAGAACGCACTCAGTCAGGTCGAAATCTTTGGCAAGATCGCGGGGGTTACCGGCCTTGTAATGACTAAGCTGGATGGGACGGCGCGCGGCGGCATTCTGGTGGCGATTGCCGAAAAATTCGGACTGCCTGTGCATTTCATCGGCGTCGGCGAAAGCGTGGATGATCTTGCGCCATTCACCGCGCGGGATTTTGCACGCGCCGTAGTAGGACTGGGAGATTGAGAACGCTCATGGCCGCGCAAAAGAAGCAGCTCAATCCGCTCCTCAAGTTGGTGCTCGACATCGGACCGCTGATTCTTTTCTTTGCCGCGAACTCGAAGTTCGGCATTTTTGCCGCCACCGGAGCCTTTATGGTGGCGGTATTGGCTGCGCTTGCGGTTTCGTACGCCCTGACCCGGCACATTGCGGTCATGCCGGTGGTCACGGCCGTCATTGTGCTGATCTTCGGCGGATTAACGCTGGTGCTGCACGATGAGCTGTTCATCAAGCTCAAACCGACGATCATTTACGTTCTGTTTGGCGGCACGCTCGTGGGTGGAATGCTGTTGGGCAAGCCCCTGCTCGGAATCGTGTTCGATTCCGTCTTTCATCTCCAGGAAGAAGGCTGGCGTAAGCTGACCTGGCGATGGGCGTTGTTTTTCTTCGCGCTTGCGATACTGAACGAGATCGTCTGGCGCACGCAAACCACCGACTTCTGGGTGAGCTTCAAATTGTTTGGTGTGGTGCCGCTGACTTTTGTGTTCGCAGCGCTGCAATATCCGCTGCTCACGAAATACAGTCTCGATAAAAAATCCTGACGAGAACCATGGATTTTTCTCGTGTCTGGAAATCGATTGCGGCCGGGTTGTGCGGAAGTGCTGCCCATACCGGGCTTATGGCGCTGAAGTCCTGGGCTCGAATACTTCCCGGTTTTGAGCCCTATAGCGATTTGCAGGTCTTGCTGACTTCTCTGATCGGAAGTTCTGTTCACCCGGTCATTCCTTGGGCGTTGTCGTACTTCAACGGCTCGGTGGTCCTCGGGTTTTTATTCGGCCAATCTTATTCTCGACTACCGGGCCGCACGCCGCTGATCAAAGGAATAGTGTTCGGAGTGGGTATCTGGGTCGTAATGGGTGTCACGTTTTTTCCCGTTATCGGCAAAGGGCTCTTCGCAATGGGCGCCGGACTTGGTTTAAAGCCGACGTTTTTTTCACTGCTCATGGTGCTGACCTACAGCATCACCTTGAGCGCCGCGTATTCGGTATTCGGGTCGACAAAGCGGGCTTCGGCGCTCTAGCGCAACGCCTTTTCGATTTCCGGCATAAGCGTGCGTGCGAGATTGTCCGCAGTGACCGGGCCAACCAGCTTGTAGGCGATGCGGCCGTCGCGGCCGACCAGAAAAGTCTCGGGTACGCCGTACACGCCCCAATCGATCGACGTGCGCCCGGCGTCGTCGCGGCCGGTTGCTACAAAGGGATTGCCATAGCGATTGAGAAACCGCCGGGCATTGTCGGGCGCATCCTTGTAGTTGATGCCGACAAGCTGGATGCGCTTGTCCTTGGAAAGCTGCTCCAGATAGGGCACTTCGTCGTGGCAGGGAACGCACCACGAGGCCCACACATTCACCAGCGTCACGGCGCCTTCGAAAGTCGCATTTGTCAGGCCGGGCACCGGCTTGCCGTCGTGTACAAGGCCCGGCAGCGGCGGCAGATCGGTGGCCGGGATCGGGTGTCCAATCAGCGCCGATGGCAGACGGGATGGATCGCCGGCGCCGAGACGGTAGAAAAACAGCCCTGCCAGTGCGGCAAACGCAATCAGCGGCAAAAACACGAGAACGTTCCGGCGCCTTCTGGCGGAGCCTTCGCTCGAAGCCGTGCTCATTCGCCTAGCCTTTACGCTGGGAGCGCCGCGTCACCCCGCGCTCCTCAAGGTCGCCGAGAATGCGGCGTTGCGCCGAGTAATCGAGCAGCACCCATGCGATCAGCGCCACCACCACGAACAAGGTCACCGCGTAGGCGGCAACGATAAAGTCGGCGTGCGGCCCCAGGTTCATGCATGCATCTCGTGCGCCTGAATCAGGCGCATGCTGCGGACCCGCCGCCTCAAAATCTCGTTGCGTATGGCCGCAAGGTGCAGCGTGACGAAGAGGAAGGTGAACGCCAGCGCCATGATAAGGAGCGGCGTCAACAATGACGGATCTATGGTCGGTCCGCCGACGCGGAATACAGAAGCGGGCTGGTGCAGCGTGTTCCACCAGTCCACCGAGAACTTTATGATCGGAAGATTGACGGCCCCGACCAGAGACAGGATCGCTGCGGCGCGTGCACCGCGGCCAGGCTCTTCCGCCGTCCAATAAAGCGCAAGCACGCCCAGATAGAGCAGCAACAGCACCAGCATCGACGTCAACCGCGCATCCCACACCCAATAGGTGCCCCATGTCGGACGCCCCCAGAGCGAACCCGTGATAAGACAGATAAATGTGAACGCAGCGCCAATCGGCGCGGCAGCCTTGCCGGAAACGTCCGCCAGCGGATGGCGCCACACCAATGTGCCGAGCGCGGCGACGCTCATCAACGCCCACCCGAACATGCCGAGCCATGCGGCCGGAACGTGCAGGAACATGATTTTTACAGTCGCACCCTGCTGATAGTCGTCTGGTGCGTTCATTGCGCGATAGAGCCCGACAGCGAACAGGACGACCGTCGCAGCGATCAGCCACGGCAATACGCGGTCGACGATGCGCAGAAAGCGCGTTGGGTTTGCGAGATCGATCACAGCCATCGGCGGTCTCTTAGCATCTTATTCGAGTCCATGGCGCAGGGCCGCTGTCGCGGCAATTGGGCCGAGCACCAGGCTCGCCAAGCTTAGCGCACAAAGAATGGTAAAAGGGGGGCCGAACGGCGTGAGGCCGGTGATCGCAGCATTTGCCGCAGCAACGCCGAAGATTAGCACCGGCACGGTGAGCGGCAGCACCAGCACCGCGAGCAACAATCCACCGCGCCGCAGTGCCACGGACAGCGCGGCGCCGATTAGCCCGATGAATGTCAGGGCTGGCGTGCCAGCTGCAAGTGTCAGGGTGAGCCAGCCGAGTGCATGCAAGTCGACATTGAGCATGAGCCCGAGCAGAGGCGCGACCACCACAAGCGGCAATCCGGTCGTGAGCCAGTGAGCAAGCGCCTTTGCCGCCACAGTCAGCTCGAGGGGCATCTCGCCCATCATAAGAAGATCAAGCGATCCGTCGTCATGATCGGTTGCGAATAAACGATCGAGCGCGAGCAGACTCGCCAGCAATGCGCCAAGCCATAAAATCGCCGGCCCGATCCGCGCAAGCAGCGCAAGGTCAGGTCCAACGGCAAACGGCGTCATCGTGATCACGATCAAAAAGAAAAGCGCACCCATAAAGGCCCCGCCGCCGACGCGGACCGCAAGACGTATATCGCGCACCAAAATTGCGGCGAGCGCGTTCATGCCGCACCAAGCTTGAGCTCGCGCGCGCGCTCGAGGCCGATTGCTCCGTGCGCGGCGGCGACAATGATTCCGCCGTGTGCGAGGTGGTCGCGCATGATACCGGAGAGCCGGCTCTGCGACGGTGCGTCGAGCGTGGATGTCGGTTCGTCAAGCAACCAGATCGGACGTGAGGCGGCAACAATGCGCGCTACGGACAGTCTGCGGCGCTGCCCTGCGGAGAGATAGGCGGCGGGCAGATCGGCGAGCGGCACAAGATCAAGCAGCTCAAGTGCCGGCCTGATGTCGCTGCGTGATCCGAGAAACCTCGTCCAGAACTGCAGGTTTTCAGCCACCGTCAGTGACGGCTTCATCGCATCCTGGTGACCGAGATAATGAGCCTGCTCGGCAATCGGGGTGTCAGCCGCCCCACCGTTGAGTGACAGTTGTCCGGCGGCAACGCGGACAAGCCCCGCCATCATCCGAAGGAGGGATGATTTGCCCGCGCCATTGCGCCCGGTAACGATCAGCGCTTCGCCCGCGGGCACCTTGAAACTGACGTTCCGGAACACCTCGCGGCCACCCCGGCTGCAGGTCAGGCCTTCGGCTTGAAGTTCCATCACAGCTGCAGGCCCGGTCCTGGGGTGGGCCGATACCCGGAAAACCCCAATATTTTTCGCATTTTCGGCGTTAATCTCGGCGAATATGGCGTCGGGCGCGAAAAGACCTTATAAGCCCGAACTTGCGACGTTACGTAATTCGAATTCGGACGCAAGTCTCGCCAGCCGAGAAAAACATCGCCTTGCCAACAACTTAGTCCGAACCAGCGCCGGTCGTCCAACCGGGAATGGAAACAGCCGAAATGACTTCGCTCGACAGCTTTAGGTGCTGCAAGACCCTGCAGGTTGGTAGCAAGACGTACGCGTACTTCAGTCTTCCCACTGCCGAGCGGAATGGGCTCAAGGGTATTTCCCGCCTCCCGTTCTCCATGAAGGTCCTGCTGGAGAACCTGCTGCGCAACGAGGACGGGCGATCTGTCACCAAGGACGACATCAAGGCCGTCGCTGAATGGCTCAAGACCAAGACATCCGAACGCGAAATCGCGTTCCGGCCTGCGCGCGTGCTGATGCAGGATTTCACCGGCGTGCCGGCTGTCGTCGATCTTGCGGCCATGCGCGACGCGATGAAGCACCTCGGCGGCGATCCCAAGAAGATCAATCCACAAGTGCCGGTGGACCTCGTCATCGACCATTCGGTCGCGGTCACGTTTTTCGGCAACAACCAGGCATTCAAGAAGAACGTCGAGGAAGAATATCGGCAGAACCAGGAACGCTACAAGTTCCTGAAATGGGCGCAGCGCTCGTTCGATAATTTCAGCGTGGTGCCTCCAGGCACCGGGATCTGCCACCAAGTCAATCTCGAATATCTGTCACGGGTCGTGTGGATCCGCAAGGACAAGGTGAAGGCCGACGGCAAGCAGGCAACGATGGAAGTTGCCTATCCCGACACGCTGGTCGGCACCGACTCGCACACGACGATGGTGAACGGTCTCTCCGTGCTTGGCTGGGGCGTCGGCGGCATTGAGGCCGAGGCGGCGATGCTCGGCCAGCCACTGTCGATGGTCCTGCCCGAGGTGATCGGCTTCAAGCTGGTGGGCAAACTCAAAGAGGGTGTGACCGCGACTGACCTGGTGCTCACAGTCACCGAGATGCTGCGCAAGCGCGGGGTGGTTGGAAAATTTGTCGAGTTCTTTGGCCCTGGTCTTGCAAATCTAACCATCGCTGACCGTGCGACGCTCGGCAACATGTCGCCGGAATATGGGGCAACCTGCGGCTTCTCGCCGATCGACGACGACACGATCCGTTATCTCAAGGACACCGGACGTCCCCCTGAGCTCATCGCGCTGGTCGCTGCCTATGCCAAGGCGCAGGGCATGTACCGCGTGAAAACCACGCCGGATCCGATGTTCACCGACGTGCTCAAACTCGAGCTCAGCTCGGTCGAGCCGTCGCTGGCAGGACCAAAGCGTCCGCAGGACCGCGTTGCACTCAAGGAAGTGAAATCGGGCTTCGCCGTCTCGATGGACAAGGAATTTAACAAGAGCGCCGAGGCGAAGAAGCGCGTGAAAGTCTCCGGCAAGAATTACGATCTGGGCCACGGCGACGTGGTGATCGCGGCGATCACATCGTGCACCAACACCTCCAATCCTAACGTGATGATCGGCGCCGGATTGCTGGCCCGCAAAGCGGCTGCGAAGGGCCTGACCGCCAAGCCGTGGGTGAAGACCTCGCTTGCGCCCGGCTCGCAGGTTGTCGGCGAGTACCTCGAAAAGTCGGGGCTGCAGAAGGACCTCGACAAGCTTGGATTCAATCTTGTCGGTTTCGGCTGCACGACCTGCATCGGAAATTCCGGACCGCTGCCGCCGGAGAATTCCAAGGCGATCAACGACAATGATCTTGTTGCCGCCGCGGTGCTGTCGGGCAACCGGAATTTCGAGGGACGCGTCAACGCGGACGTGCGCGCCAACTATCTTGCGTCGCCGCCGTTGGTCGTTTCTTACGCGATCGCCGGATCTATGAATGTCGACGTCGCGCGCGATCCGCTTGGTGTCGACCAGAAGGGCAAGAAGGTGTTCCTCAAGGACATCTGGCCTTCGAACAAGGAAATCGGCGACTTTGTCGCCAAGAACATCACGCGCCAGATGTTTTCCAAGAAATACGCCGATGTGTTCAAGGGCGACGCCAACTGGCGCAAAATCAGCGTCAAGGGCGGCATGACCTACGACTGGGACAAGAAATCGACCTACGTGCAGAACCCGCCATATTTCGTCGGCATGGGGCGGCACCCGAAGCCGCTCGAAGACATCGTTGACGCACGCGTTCTCGCATTGCTTCTCGATTCGATCACGACCGACCACATATCGCCCGCTGGCTCGATTAAGGTCGATTCGCCCGCCGGCAAGTATCTCGTCGACCACAAGGTCAAACCGGCCGACTTCAACCAGTACGGTACACGCCGCGGCAACCACGAAGTGATGATGCGCGGCACCTTCGCCAATATTCGCATCAAGAACCAGATGGTGCCCGGCGTCGAAGGCGGGGTAACCATTCACTATCCGTCGAAGCAGCGGATGCCCATCTACGACGCGGCCATGAAATACAAGGCCGACAGGGTGCCGCTGGTGGTTTTCGCCGGAAAGGAATATGGCAGCGGCTCCTCGCGTGATTGGGCCGCCAAAGGCTCCATCCTGCTCGGTATTCGCGCCGTGATCGCGCAATCCTTTGAGCGAATTCACCGCTCCAACCTGGTGGGCATGGGCGTGATGCCCCTGGTTTTCGAAGAGGGGACCTCGTGGCAATCCCTGGGCCTCAAGGGCGACGAGCAGGTCACAATCCGCGGCCTGCATGGTGAGCTCAAACCGCACCAGCGGCTGATCGCCGAGATCGTCTCAGGGAATGGGACTCTCAAGCGAGTGCCGTTGATTTGCCGTATCGACACGCTCGATGAGCTTGATTATTTCAAGAACGGCGGGATTTTGCAGTACGTGCTGCGGCAATTGGCGGAGTAGTGGGCATCTAACCGGTATTTTGTTAACAGTCGCAGGATAGGGTCACTCACTGCGAAGTGAGTGGCGGGTGATCTAGGGGGCTTCTATAAGGCGCGTGCGAGGCAGGGGATAGCGGGATCGATATGAACTATCGCCACATCACCTTTGCAGTCGCCTTCGTTTTCGGCTCTATGGCTGCTTCGGCTTCCGCCGAGCCGCGTGCCGTTGTCGAGCTTTTCACCAGCCAGGGTTGCTCCTCGTGCCCCGCCGCCGACAAGCTGCTCGGCGAGCTGTCACGCGATCCGTCGTTGATGACGATGAGCCTGGCCGTCGATTACTGGGATTATCTCGGCTGGAAGGACACGCTCGCACTGCACGGTCATTCCGACCGCCAGCGCGCCTATGCCGAAGCGCGGGGCGACCGCGAAGTGTACACGCCACAGGTCGTCATCAATGGAGTGGTCCATGCGCTTGGCAGCGACAAGTCGGCAATCGAAAAGGCAATCGCGCAGACACGCCGCAATCCCGCAACGCTATCACTGCCCCTGACGATGTCCATTGCCGATGGCAAGGTGACGGTGAAATTGCCCGACGCCCAAGGCGAGAAACACAACGGCGAGGTCTGGCTTTGCCCGGTGACAAGCAAAGTCGTCGTGCAGATCGGGCGTGGTGAGAACCACGACCGCATGCTCACCTATCACAACGTCGTACGGGGCTGGATCAAGCTCGGCGATTGGAACGGGAATGCGGCGACGTACAGCGTTGCGTTGAGCGACATCCCGAAGGGCGGTTATTCGCTCAAGGACATCGACAGACTTGATGTTGTCGTTCAGAGCGGCGCGGCCAAAAAACCCGGGCTGATGCTGGGCGCTGCATCGATTGGCTGCTGCGCCTCTCCTTCAAACTGATCTCCACAATCATCTCATCAAAAAGATCGGGCCGGCGATAAGCCGGCCCGGAGGCATTAGGGGATTGAACCGTACGCGGAACTCAACTGGCCCGGCCGATCGAACCCCGGGGGGCTGGGGGGCTGAGGAATCCGGCGCTCGTACCGGACCGGGCCTTGA
>JBKPRE010000064.1:0-11159 GCA_046734435.1 Pseudomonadota bacterium
GACGAGGTGATCGAATAGATGCGCTGGATGTCCGCTTTTGGCTCTTAGCGACATTGGCTAGTGCACTTCATACTTCCGCTTTCGAGGGTAAAGCGGACATGGCTTATTGCAGTGCAAATGCGGCTTGTGACCCAGAGCGGACATGGGCAGCACCCAGTTCGTTTAGGTGTGCTAGTTTTAGGTATGCTCCTTCACTAGCGTGAGGGCAGGAAATGAGGCGGCGAGATTTTCTGGGCATTTTCGGCTGTGCGCTGACTTGGCCGGTTGCATCGAACGCGCAATCCACCGAGCGCGGACGCGTCGTTGGCATACTCAACATCCTCGGACCCGACGATCCAGAAGGGCAGGCACGAACGACGGTTTTCGAGCAAGCTCTTCAGCAGCTACGGTGGGTGGTCGGCCGTGATCTGAAAATCGAAACCCGTCAGGTTGGCAGCGATCTCGACCGCGCTCGCCGTTACGCCGCAGAGCTCGTCGCCCTCGCGCCGGACGTGATCGTTAGTATAGGCACCGCATCAATTGTACCACTGCAACAGGCCACTCGCACAATCCCGATCGTGTTTATGAATGTTTCTGACCCTGTGGGTGCTGGAGTGGTACCGAATATGGCCCGCCCGGGCGACAATGCTACCGGCTTTTCAAATTTTGAATACAGCATGAGCGGGAAATGGGCGGAGCTGCTTAAGCAAATGGCGCCCACGACCACGCGAGCTTTAGTGCTTCGTGACTCATTATCACCAGGAGGCATCGGACAATTCGCGGCTATTCGATCCGTAGCGCACACCCTTGGTATCGAACTTACAGCTGTGAATGTCCGCGACCCTGATGAAATAGAGCGAAACGTGGCGGCTTTCGCGCGTTCCGATGGTGGCGGCGTGATCGTAACATCGGCAGCCGGTACGGCGGCTCATCGTAAACGCATAATCAGCCTTGTCGCTCGCTATAAACTGCCGACGGTTTATCCTTATCGCTATTACGCAGTAGACGGGGGCCTGATGACTTACGGTCCTAATACGTACCAGCAGGTTCGGCAAGTTGCTGAATATGTCGATCGCATTTTAAAGGGCGAAAAGCCAGCCGAACTCCCGGTGCAGGCGCCGACCAAGTATGAACTCGTTATCAATCTCAAGACCGCGAAGACGCTCGGCCTGACCATTCCGTCCGGCGTCCTTTCTATAGCGGACGAGGTGATCGAATAGCGTAGCCATGTCCGCTTTTGGCCCATAGCCGACATTCGCTAGCGCGCTGCACATGTCCGCTTTCAGGGGTAAAGCCGACATATCGGTTGCAAGTCCGCTTTCGCGGTCGCTATTGGGGGTGAAGCGGACATCGCTTGTTGCGGCGCATATGAGCCTCATGTCCTGTCCCTGCGGGCAAAAGCGGCAGCAGCGACCTCAATCTCCTTTTTTGGTCGTTCATCGATTTTTTTGTTTTGTCAGGAACCCGACATAAGACTATTGTGTTGTCGAATACGGTCCCAAGAAGCCGGCGTCTACGGCGATGAGCAGAAGTTGCTCCCAGGGCCCTCTGCAAAGCACAGCGAAACGAGTTTGGTATGGTGCACGCCGGCTATTTGCGCGCGCAAGCGGAGCTTTGCTTCGGTATAGCGCGGTCCCTCAGCGATACTATCGCGGCCAAGAAAACTTTGACGTTGGCGAATGATTACGTACGACGCGCAGAGGAAGTGGAGAGCTGTAACAGCAAACAAGCTAGCGTAAAAAACCAACCGATCGGTCACTGCAAAGAAGGATGGACGTCCCCGTCTTCCTATTTTGAACGCGTATACGGTCCAGAAACGCTTAAGATCATGACGGATGCTTTCGACCTTGCGCATGACTGCCTTCCATCGAGGCTCCAAGGAAGCGCACACGGACGGCGCAAGCTAGCGTTCTTTATCCTCCGTAATATGGAGCGGGGCGAGCGTGACCCAACGTGTCTCGCCTATTTGGCAGCCCTCGATTTCTTGCGATAGTTTCGCTGAAACATTTGGCGTGTCGATTCCAATGTCCGCTTATGATCCTTAGCGGACATCAGTGTTTGCACTGCACATGTCCGCCTTCGGAGGTAAAGTAGACATCGACGTGGTTTGACTCTGATCGTCGTGCTCAGCGCACTGCGAAGGGCGCGTTGTACGGGCGCCCGAATGGCACTCCCGCTGTTACTGTCTGCACCGGCTTCAGATACGCCTTTCCATCACGCTTGTTATTGCGTGTATCGACGAAAGACACCGGTCCTTCGACCAATTCCATAATCGCCACGTCGCCCGGCGCGCCCACCTGAAGCGTACCAAGTTTCTGCGCTCGATTGATCACTTTGGCCGGGTTGATCGTCGCCATCGTGACAACCTGCTCGAGCGTAAAGCCGAGGCCCATGAACTTCGACATGACCCAGGTCAGATAGGGCATGCCCGGCGTATTCCCCGAGAACACGTGAATGTCCGAAGAAATTGTGTCAGGCGGCGTACCTTGAGCAATTGCCGCTTCCGCGACGGTGTAGTCGAAGCTGCCACCCCCATGACCAATATCGAAGATGACACCGCGCTGTTTTGCAGCGAGTGCGGCAGGAAGCAGCTTGCCGTCCTGGACGATATTGGTGAAGTCGCCGGCGATGTTTGGGAAACCCGAATAGCAGTGCGTGAGGATGTCGCCCGGCCGTAACAGGTCGAGGATTTGCGACATCAGCTGGCGCGTTTCGACGCCGCCGATGTGGCACATCACCTTCATGCCGTCGCCCGCCTGCTCGCACGCTGCAATTGCGCGTTTAAGCGGCTCAACCCCGTGCTTGGCAATGACGTTTTCCGACATGCGCACTTTCGCGCCAAGTACCATGTCGGAATTCTCGGCAATGGCTTTTGCCGCGGCATCGGTCTGCGCAAAATCGATATTGTAAAGCTCGGCGGTCGGAAAGCCTGCCAAACCGATATTAGCAATGTGCACGAAGGCGTAGAGGCGCGTGCGCGTCTGCGCAACGATGTGACGGCGGAACGCGGCAAAGTTGTTGGCGCCCGCATCACCTGCCGATACACAGGTTGTCGTGCATTGCTGCGGTATCAATTCGTCTGCCGGGATGCCGATGGCCGAGCCATAGGGATAAACATGGCAATGCAGGTCGACGAGGCCTGGCGTCACCAGTTTCCCGTCAGCGTTGAGCACGCGCACAGCGCGGGCCGCCGGAATGTCGGCTTCGACAGCCTCAATTTTCCCGAAACGGATACCGACATCGCGTTTGCCGCGCAGCGTTTGGCTCGGGTCGAGGACATCGCCGCCTTTGATGACGAGATCGAACTTGTCGTTTGGTCCCATCGCGCCGTACGCCGGCGTGGTGGCAGCGAGCGCACTTGACGAAATCAGGAAATCACGGCGTGACAATTTCAGCATGGCAGCGCCTCCCCTAAGCCGAGCGTTTATTTTGCTGGAACAATCGTGCGGCGGCTAACGGCCGTTCGTCAATGGAGGAGCAAATTTATTCGGCGGTGCGTCCGTGCGGAGGTATGCCCTGTTTTCGGGAGTAAATCGGAGGCCATTCCCACATCGCCAGTTGCATTGCTCAGAGCGGACATGAGCCGACACCTTTCGGGATTCGAACGGGCCACAAGGCCCCCTAGGAAAAGGGCCACCTCGGGGCTTCAAGGTATTCTGGAGGAATGCAAACCCCATGAGGTTTGCAAAATTATCCAACGCCTGGCGCCGAACGCCCGCTTTGATCCAGCTCAAATAAAAGAGGCCCCGAGGGAAGGAGTCGAACCTCGGGGCTTAGGCTCTCTGGGAGAATGCAAACCAACGTGGTTTGCAAGAGTAGTAGAACACCCCGATGCTAGCGACCGCCTTGACCTGGATCAAACAAAGAAAAGCCCCGCCAGGGGGTGCTTGCGGGGCTTGGAGTTCGTTATGGAAGGCAAACGAAAGCTTGCCCAAGAGCATTAACGCCTTCCATCGCGGCAGCAGTTAGGCGGGACAGCGGCAAAGTCTCGATTGCGAATCAGCACGGCCGATGATGGATTGAGGGCGTTTCTTCTTCGCTTCCTCTCACAACTTCAAGGCCCGGACGTTTGGCGCTCCGGGCCTTTTTCTTGTTTGTGGTGCCCATGAACGCAGCCGGGATGACGCTGGTGGAGTATCCTGGCTGCGGGTCCCTTCAGGCAGCTAGGGTGCACGGCGCATAACGATTCATCGTAGCGTCGGGAGAAGTGGAACCGATCGAGGTGCTCCGACATTAGTTCCTTCGGCGCGTTCGCAAACACAGGGAGGTCTGATGTTCGGACGGAAGTCGCAGAAGATCCCCGCAAAGACCACGAGGGCGACTGAGATTGACCGCGAGATGCGCGCGCAATTGATCTCCCTCCGCAAGGCAATCCAAAGCCGAATTAACGAGCAGATTTACCTGACGGTCTCGCCGCCAACTTCGCCCGTCGATGAACCCGCAAGTAAGCATTGATCGGCGCAAGCAACGCACCAACACCGAGCGCCATCAGGGCGCGAACGCCAAGTTTCGTTTAAAACTTTGTTCAAAAAAACCGCTCATCTGAAGAGGGACGTCCGGCGTATTGACGGCTGAATGAGGTCAGCGAGGCTCAAGCCAACTACTGCTGGCTCGCAATATCACCGGTTATGGGGCAGAGTATTCCTTCAGATCACCCTTCACGAAAGGAAAAGCCATGAGCAAATTCCTCGTGTTGAAGATCGCAACGACGTTCGCCTTGATGGGCTTCACGGTGAGCGTAGCTTCAGCTCTCGATGGCAGTGAAGCTAATAACTTCTGTTCAGGACATAATCCAACAATCCACATGGACTGCAACACACCCGACGGTGCAAGTTGTGTTTCGTGCGCGTGGTGTACCAAGGGAGCGGGTGGCAAATTTTTGTTTTGCACCTGGATTGCTTGCGACGAAGGGGGCTGCGACAGCGTGTCGTTCCACAATGGCAAGGCGCGAAAGCTCAGGATTAGCCCGACTGAACTGCAGCGCCGGTGATCTGGGCAAGTTTGACTAGTTGTTCGTGATTAATAAAGCGCGCCCACGCCGACGCGCCGGATGCCCCTGCCGATAATAGATCAGAGGGGGCGGGATTGAGACGGGAAAACCGCAGATCGTTGATTGCGACTCAGGTCCATCTGAGACCGAAAACCTGAGGGCCTTCCCATGCGCGAATGGCTTTTGGTGCTGGCGCCGGTTGTTCTCGTCGTTTACTTCCTAGTTTTTCCGAGCCATTTCGAAATGACCCTTCAGTGGCTAGGCGCGATCATCTTCAACCATTGAAGTGGATATCCCGATGATTTGCGTTGCGACTCACCGCCGCCGATGATGGATTGAGGGCGTTCCTTCCTTTCGCTTCATCCAACTCAAAGGCCCGGACGTTTGGCGCTCCGGGCCTTTTTTCTTATTCACTCGCCCGTGCCCTTGATCCATCGCAATGACCTGCATGCGGGCCCCAGGCTACTGGAACCTACATGGCGACCCGACATCTC
The DNA here is from genome assembly GCA_046734435.1 of Pseudomonadota bacterium. Lineage (GTDB taxonomy): Bacteria > Pseudomonadota > Alphaproteobacteria > Rhizobiales > Xanthobacteraceae > Pseudolabrys. The sequence continues at coordinate 5,464 of JBKPRE010000064.1, forward strand.
GATGCAAAAGAACAACGCAAGGCAGCACGGCTGCTGGCCTTAATCCGCCTGAAGTTGATAGGGATGAGCCAAAGCGACCCTGAGCTGCTGTTTGCTTACCGGCGGAAAATCTACAAGGAGCTTGCCTACGATGAGCGCGGCAAGCCTTCGGTCAGGCGCAAGTTGAAAATGCTGAAGTGGGAAGAGCAAGGCGGCAGGTGCGCGCTCTGTCGTCACAAGCTGCCGCTGAGGGATTCAGAGATGGATCGGAAAAAAACCTATGCTGGGTTACACGATGAAGAACATCACCGTTGTCCATCACCAGTGCCATCGGCGGCAGCAGGAGGGCCGCAGGTTTACCTGATCGGTTGATCTGGCCGCCGGCACTGGTTTGCGCCTGGGCGACCTGTTGCGACTGTCATGGTCACACGTCGGAGAGGACGCCATCACCATCTCAACCGGCAAGAGTAAGCACAAGCGCCAGGCCATCATCCCGCTGTACGATGAGCTGAGGCAACTGCTGGCCAGGATTCCAAGGCGCGCCACCACCATCCTCACCAACAGCAAGCGCCGTCCCTGGCGGGCCAACGGATTTGGCACCGCCTTCAACAGGGCCAAGATCGCCGCTGACATGAATGAGCGTGATCTGCACTTCCACGACCTGCGGGGCACCGCGGTCACCAGGTTCTATGTGGCCGGTCTGCCAGTGCGGGTGATCGCCGAAATCATGGCCTGGGAAGAGGAGCACGTTGACAGGATCATTCGCCGCTATGTGGACAGGACTGCCGCCACCAGGGCCGTCATTGCCCAGCTCAACACGGCCAAAAAGGGAACGTGACTTGCAAAACCAGCTGCAAAACCCCACAGGCAAAAATGAGCTAAGTCCCTGGAGCGGGCGAAGGGAATCGAACCCTCGTATGCAGCTTGGGAAGCTGCCGTTCTACCATTGAACTACGCCCGCACGCCGCGACCATAGCGAAAGGCCAGCCGGGCCGGCAAGAAACCGACGTCCTCGCCGCTGCGCATCCCAGCCGCAAACGCAATGATCGCACGCAGTTACAACCTTAACGATTTCTGATCTGGCGCATAAAGCATTGGTTTACGGTGCAAAGCTACCATGCGCCCCGCATGCCGCCCCGTCGCAATTCCCCCAAGGCTATGAAAACGACGTCTCGCACAGGCTGGGATTTTCCTGCCTGGTTGCGCTCGCCCACCGCGCTGCTGCTCGCGGCGGGGCTCATATTGCCCAACCTGTTGAGCATCGCGACGCTGGGCTCGCTTCTCGACGTGTCGGTACCGCCGCGCACAATCTGCATCATGGCTTATGCCACGCTCGCAATCTGCGCACGCCGCATTCCCTACGCGCTGACCGTCATTCTTTTTCTGGCTGTATTGGCGTTCGACCTGCTCTGGACGATTTTCGTCAACTTCGGCCTGGACCCGTCCGAACTCGGGACCGCGCTCCGCCAGGCGGAGCAAGTTCACATTTTCCGCTCACCGCTCTATGGCGCGCTTGTCGGCGTCCTGGTCGCAACCTCGGGTGCGACGCTGTGGCTGCTTTACCGCCGCGAAGCCCTGCTTCGCGCCAACATCGTCGCGCTGTTTGCAGCGGGCCTGATTTTCACCGGCGTCGACTTCGTAGCGAACGTATCCCCGCATTACCAGTTCCCCTCATTGCTCGGTAGCAATGTCCCGGTCGAATCGGCGGCCGACAAATCGGGGTTCAACACGGTGGCCGGGACCAACGGGCGCAATGTGATCATGGTGGTGGTGGAAAGTCTCGGCTACCTGACCGATCCCGCGGCAAAGAGACAGGTGGATTCTCCGCTCTTCGATTCACGCGTCACGGATAAATACCGGGTCTCCACCGGCAGCGTCACGTACTACGGATCAACAACGTGGGGGGAGATGCGCGAGCTTTGCGACACGCGCGAACGATACGAGGTATTCCCCAAGACAAACGGCGATTCCTGTCTGCCCGCGCGGCTTCGGAAACGCGGATACGCCACCATGGCTGTGCATGCATTCAGTTACAGGATGTATGAACGAAACGAATGGTATCCGGTCATCGGCTTCGACAAGGAGCTCTTTGGCGAAGAACTCATCAAATCGACGCGCCGCCTGTGCGGCAACGCCTTCACCGGCGCGTGCGACGCCGACCTTCCGCCGATCATCGTGCAGCAATCCGCGTTCAGCAAAAAGCCGAAATTCATCTACTGGCTGACGCTCAATACGCATGTTCCGGTTACTCCGGGCCAGGCGATGACGCATTTCGGCTGCGAGGACAATCCCGGCATCTTCCAGCACATGGCCGTCTGCGAAATGGCCGAGCTTTGGCACGACGTCTTCGCGTCCGTGTCGAAGCTGGCCCTCGATCCGAGCATTGGGCCGGCGGAGATCCTGGTCGTCGGCGACCATGCGCCGCCGTTGTGGTCGCGGCAGGCACGCGCGCAATTCGAGCCCGGCATCGTGCCATGGTATCGGCTCACCCCACGCGAGGGCGCGATAGCCGTGAACCGGGCGCAAAAAACAAGTGCAACGCGCTAGCTCTTGAAATGCTTCGAGAGCTTCAAGCTCTGCGCCTGATAATTCGAGCCGATCCCCTGCCCGTATAACTTTTCCGGCTTTGCAAGCATCTTCTCGTACACGAGTCGCCCGACGATCTGGCCGTGCTCGAGGATGAACGGCACCTCGCGCGAGCGCACCTCCAGCACGGCGCGCGCACCTTTGCCGCCGGCGCCGGCATAGCCGAAGCCGGGATCGAAGAAGCCGGCGTAGTGGACGCGGAATTCGCCGACAAGAGGATCGAACGGCACCATTTCGGCCGCATAGTCGGGCGGCACCTGCACCGCTTCCTTTGATGCGAGGATATAGAATTCGTTGGGATCGAGGATCAGGCTTTTGTCCGGACGCGCCTGCATCGGCTCCCAGAAATCGAGCACCGCGTAGCCGCCGCGCCTCTCCACATCGATAAGTCCGGTGTGGCGCTTGGCGCGATAGCCGACAAGCCCGCCAGGGCCCAGGCCCGAAAGATCTACTCCGACGGCGACGCCCTCGCTGACATCGGCGTCATCGGCGTCGACCAGGCGCTCACGCGCATGCAGATCGCGCAATGACTCCGCGGTCAGCATCGCATGGCCATGGCGGAAGCGGATCTGCGACAGCCGCGATCCTTCCCGCACCAGGACGGGAAACGTGCGCGGACTGATCTCGGCGTAGAGCGGCCCATGATACCCGGCTCCGATGCGGTCGAACCCACGGGTCTCGTCGGCGATCACGCGCGTGAAGACGTCGAGCCGGCCGGTCGAGCTTTTCGGATTGGCGGCGGCCGAAATTCCCTTCGGCAATGCCAGACTTTCCTGCAGCGCCACAATATAGACGCAGCCCGTTTCAAGAACGGCGCCGTCGCTCAGCGAAATCTCGTGGAGCTTCAACTCGTCGATGCGCCTGGCGACGGTCGTGCGGCCCGGCAGAAAGCTTGCGCGAACGCGATAAGCGACTTCGCCGAGCCGAAGATCGAGGCTTGCGGGCTGAATCTGATCGGGCACGAACTTGTTTTCCGACAGAATCGCGCCGTCTGCGGCGAGTGCCGCAATCATGCGGTCGGGCAAGATGCCCTTGTCCTCGATACCGAAGGAAAGCGTCACGGCCGCCCTGCTTCTAAAGTCGCGCCAATCTAACCCGAGGAGTGCCTTGACGGGGAGCCATGTCCCCCGCTACAAATACATTATCCCGTGGTCATTTGAGCCGGCCGGCTTGCAGCCACGTTAAACAACTCGCTAAAAGGCCGGGGACGCGTGAGCCCGGCCGAGATATTTCTCCGGCCGGTTTTTTGTTGGCCACGCGCATGGCCCCGAAAAGTGGTTTCCGGTTTTCGGAACAGGCCATGCGCAAGGCTTAAAGGAGGCCGTAATGCCTGCGTCGTCCAAGACCTACCGCCCCGAAACCCGCCTGGTTCATGCCGGCACCCTGCGCTCGCAATTCGGCGAGACATCGGAGGCCCTGTTTCTCACTCAGGGCTACGTCTACCCGACGGCCGAGGAGTGCGAGGCCCGCTTTTCCGGAAAGATCCCGGGTTACGTCTATTCGCGCTACTCAAACCCGACCATGAGCATGTTCGAGCAGCGCATGGCGGCGTTCGAAGGCGCGGAAGCGGCGCGTTCGACCGCAACAGGAATGGCGGCAGTGACGACGGCGATCATGGGCCTCGTGCGCGCCGGCGATCATGTGGTCGCGGCCAAGGCGCTGTTCGGCTCGTGTCGCTGGGTCATCGAGGAGTGGCTGCCGCGTTTCGGCGTTACATCGACGCTGGTCAATGGCATCGATCTCGACGCGTGGAAAAAGGCGACGCAGAAAAACACCAAGGCGTTTTTTCTGGAATCGCCGACCAACCCCACCCTCGAAGTGATCGACATCGCTGCAGTCGCCGAGATCGCCCATGGCGTCGGCGCGAAACTGGTTGTCGATAACGTCTTTGCCACCCCGCTATACCAGAGTCCGCTCGAGCTGGGCGCCGATTGCGTGGTCTATTCGGCGACCAAGCACATCGACGGCCAGGGCCGCGTCCTTGGCGGCATTATCCTGGGCTCCGAAAAACTGATCCTCGATCAATACCATCAGATCCTGCGCCAGACGGGACCGTCGCTGTCGCCGTTCAACGCGTGGGTCCTGCTCAAGGGCCTGGAGACTTTGCCCGTGCGCGTCGAGCGGCAGACCGCGAACGCCGGCGCAGTCGTTAACGCGCTCGCGGGGCACAAGAAGATCTCGCGGCTGATCTATCCCGGCCGTCCCGACCATCCGCAGGCCGACATCATTCGCAAGCAGATGCGGGCCGGCTCGACGCTGTGCTCGTTCGAAGTCAAAGGCGGGAAGGAAGGCGCGTTCCGCTTTCTCAATGCGCTTGGCCTCATCGGCATCACCAACAACCTCGGTGACGCGAAAAGCCTGGTCACGCATCCGACGACCACAACCCATCAGCGGCTGACACCGGAACAACGCGCCGAGCTCGGAATTGGCGACGGGCTGGTCCGGTTCTCGGCCGGACTCGAGCACGCCGACGATCTGATCGAAGATTTGCTGACGGCGTTGGAAAAGGCCTGACGAGGCTCTTAACGGGCGGTAACGGCCGTCGCGGACATCACCGGGCGTTGCGCGGCTTCGGCAATGGCGTTGCCAAGGCCCTTCGCCATGCATGCGTAGCTCCAGTCATTCATGTGGAGCCCGTCGGGCGAAACAAACGTTTCGAAACCGATCTGATCGACATCATGCCAGTGCCGCATGACCTCGAAGCGGCGGAAGAGATCAACGTCTTCGCGCTTCGCCGTCGCGGAAATCAGCGTGACCATACGCTCGGCGTCGGGCTTTGAGATGACCTTTGGCGCGAACTGCGGATCGATCAGTACGATATCGGCGCCGATGGCGCGAATTTTTGCGAGCCCGGTGCGGATCAATGCATCGTGACCGCCCAGCTTGTGCCCCCGGATGACAGAATTGGTCCCGAGTTGCCACAGCACGAGATCCGGTTTTTCCGCAACAACGGCGGAATCGAAACGGCCGAGCATGTCGGCGACTTCCTCGCCGCCGACGCCACGGTTAAGCACGGTGATCGACAGCTTCGGAAAATGCTGCTTGAGCTCGATTGCAAGCCGGCTCGGATAGTTTGCAGCCGGCGAACTCGCGCCCGCTCCGGACGTCGACGACGAGCCGATGGCAACGAT
>JBKPRE010000065.1:0-27634 GCA_046734435.1 Pseudomonadota bacterium
GTGTTTGTTCCCATAACTGCCGGGCAACACACAGGGCGTCGATCTTAAGTTTGTCCCACCAGGCAACCTCATTTCCCGTTTGATGCAGCTGCCGGTGATGCCCACGGCAAAGGGGTACTGTAAACTCGTCACTGACCTTGACGCCGAGGGCCCGCGGTTGCGCAAAGCGCAAATGATGCGGGTCGCTGGGCTGTCGGCCGCAGACGATACAGGGCCGAGCCGCAACAAAGCGAAGGTGCGATTTATCCCGCCGCCGCTTTGGCTCGGACAAGGCGAGGGCGCTTTTGTCGATTTTATCTTGCTCGGGACTTGGTGGCGCAAGTGGCGGCGATGCAGCGGACGTGACGGGCCTGGGCTTGCCGGTTTCTATTTTTGGGTCCTCCCGCAGGCCGTAGTAGCGCGACGGCCGCGGGGTCGGTGTTGTGTCGTCAGGATGAAATCCGAAACGGGTAGGCGTGATTGTCGGTTTTCTTAAATCCGCTTCCTGAGCTGGCGCGCGGCTCTGCCGATAGAGTTCAAGTCCGAAGGGCCTGCCGAACGTAGCCAGCGCCCTTTTCGTCGCGTCGGTTTCCGCAGCCTTGAGTGCGATATCGTGAACTTCACCGGGAGACGACCCGCGGCCTTCACCGGAGCCATGTCCCTCGCGGATGATTGTTGCGCCGTCCGCCTGAACCGTGATGCGCACTTTGGAAGTATAGATGGCGGTAAAGCCGCCGCGAATTTCCCGGGCAAGAACGCATTTCGAGTCCAGCGTTTCGCGGCTCCAGCCGTCGAAGCCGAAAATCCGGTTTGCTTCCGACATCGCGTACCAGCCTTCGATGTAGGAGAGTTCACGCCCATGCGCTTCGCGGGTGCGGATTTGCCGGCCATCGAGCTTGCGTTTGAGTGCAATGAGTTGTTTTGCGGAGAAACCCATCACTTGACCCTCACGCTGAGAATAGGTTCGGGGTTGGAAAGGGCGACACCTTCGACTTGGGCGCCCGTCTTGAGCTCGCTGAGGAGTTCCTGGCGCTTAAGGCGCGGGGCGCTTGGTTGCCAGTAGATGCTTGGGACGGCAGCCTCATCGAGCACCTGCAGGGCAGGGAAGCCCGGCCGGATCGACACGGAAAAGTCCGGCGCTGTAATCTTCTGGATGCCGAGCTCAAGCATAGCATCTTTTGCGATCTGCCGCCGTTTGGACGCGCGGTTTTGTAGCCACTCTAGCCGGTCCTCCATTTCGCCAATGCGGACTTTCAGTCCATTCGCAAGCGCTTCGTCGCTCAGAGCTGAGCGGATAACAGCTGTAAGAATTTCGTTGACATCGGTCAGCTTTTCGACCGTGTCAGCAAGGGTTTGGTCATCAATGGTCGGATCTTCGCTCCGGATCCGCTCACGAAGAGCCTGATAGGCGATGACGGCAAACTTTAGATTCATGAATACACCTGATTAGCTATTGTACTGGCAGCCAATCGCTGGTTGACAAAACTCATTCACCAGCTCCTCGGTTTATCTTCTCTGAGTAGCGCCTGGGTGCTCAAGGTGAGGGGCGTGCATTCGAATGAGGTCTCGCATGATGGAGAATGCCATTCGTGCGCCCGTTGCGGAGTCGTCGACTGACTCAAAATCGCCTAACAAGGTCCAGCATCCTGCCTTTGCTTTTTCACAGAGCCCGTCAATTGTTCTGGCCCTTGTTGCTGCAATTTCGTCGTGAATGCTGCCGAAAAGCAGAAGGTCTTTGAGGGGAGGAGACTTTCTCTGATCATCTATTTGTGTGGCTAGGAATTCAAATCGTCGGCCCAGTGCAAGAAGGTGAGCGTCCGGCTGGTTGAGTTGCTGTGCACTAAATGGTGGAGTGACTAGTGCCGGCAGAGCCGCAGAAAATAAAACCGAACGTCTAGACACCGCACGCATCTGTGTCCCTTTCAGCAGAAGCAAAAATGTAGTGTACAGCGTGCGAAATATCTAAAAAGTAATTTTACAAATATTTCAGTATTGACCACCTTCAGGGGCGAATTGGTCGCACAAATTGGACCAATCATCTTGGCCTACGCCCTTCCGCCACAATGCTCTTGACTAGAGAGCCTCGAGCGGTTCGGCAGGCGACGAGAGTTTTGATCAATGGCAGATAGGGCGGCGCGCATTGGCGCCGCCTTATCAGTGCCTGACCGGTTTTAGGTTTTATGGCCGGGGTCGGGCTCTGTTAATCCCACAGCCTTTTGATCGTTATGAGATTCAGCATTTTCTTCAGCACTCCGATTTTCAGCCGGCGTAAGCGGAGGTGAATTGAGCAATGGCGGATTGCTAGATCCAGCCTTAAGAGCGAATTCCTGATTGAATGTTTTCAAAAAAATAAGCCGCTTAATTGCCTTATCGATCTCGCGGTCGATCATCGAGAGCAGCTTTGACTGTTTCTCAATTTCTTCAGGCTGGTAAGCATGCTCGAATAGACCTGTAATTTTCTCGATAGCCTTGTGGACACTTTTCTTATCGTCGAGGACAATGTCCCTCACACGACCGGCTAAATCGTGAATCTCGCTCTTCATCTTCACAAGCTGAAGCTGGATTTCTTTGCCCTCCATGGTGTTCGTCCAGTAATGATGTTCCCCGATTTTGTCGCAGACGCTGGACAGTTGCTCGGACAGCTTGATCTGGCTCGAAATGAAAGCCTTTACCTCGCCGGGCACACTGGCTTCATGTTGTACTACATCATCCCAAGTGACTTCCCCTGTCTTCAACCTTTCTGTCACCGGCGAACGAAAGTAACTTATCTCGCTGGCTTGAATCACGCGGCGTCGTGTCCACATCCATTGGCACAGGTTCAAAACTGATTCCTGTTGCGTGGCCCCCACCGGCTTCCAGTCGTCTTTGAGATTCTTGTGTAACGCCTCAAAGTCCTCACGTGACTCCCAAGGCAAAACCCCGAGGCAATAGGCCCCATGACGGAAGGCGTTTTTGTTTGCCGACTTCCGGATTGTTGGCGCAATCGGGCCACTCACCGGTGGCTGCACGGTGTCCTCTGACGCTGGAGTCGGGTTAGGTTCCACATCCATTGCAGGGTCTTCACCGCGTTTCGCTTTTTCGCGCTTAAGCCGCGCTTTTTCTTCCAGAAAAAGATTGAGCTCCGCAGTATTCGTAAAAACTTTCCTTTGATCATTGGTCATGTAATTTCTCCTCAAAATACATTGTTGAACGGCAGCTAATGAATAATAATAATAATAGAAATTATATTGTTTTATTACATTAGATGGATCGAGTTATACTCTGGAATAGACTTCGAATACAACACACGGGTTACCTGTAAGAAAATGCTATACACGTAAAAAGAGCGGGTTTTCGAAACCAATGGTTCCGGCGGCGGGCATCTTCCGCCAGCACAAGGTCGCGCCTGCCACGCTCGATGCGCGGGTCTATCCTGGAGTGCAGATCGACCTGCAGCCTTACCCTGTTCGCCGGACGTCGTGAGATCCATCCGCAGTGGCGTGGCTACAATTACATTCCGGTCGCAAATGCAATCCCGGCAGGCGCGAGATAGCTGAAATTTTCCAGATCTAGTGTCGCGACTTCGCGGCGATTAGCCGGCCGCTATTCCCGGAACGCGCGATTGATCTGGTCCGAGAGCGGTTTCATCAGATACGACATCACCGTGCGCTCGCCGGTCTTCACGAAGGCCTCGACCGGCATTCCCGGCACAAGCCTGACATTGCCGAGGCGGGCCACTTCTTCGGGCGGCATCGCAATCCGGATCGTGTAGTAGCTCTGGCTCGTCCGTTGATCGGTCGTGATGTCGGCCGAGACCTGCGAAACCCGGCCGAATATCTCCGGCGTCGTGCGGGAATTGAATGCTGAAAAGCGCAACGTCGCACTCTGCCCGACCGCGACCTTGTCGATGTCCTGCGGATTGACCTTGGCCTCTACCGTCAGCCGGTCCGAGTCCGGCACGATCATCATGATCGGCTCGCCGGCCGGAATGACGCCGCCGATCGTGTGCACGGTCGACTGGAACACGGTGCCGTCCTGCGGCGCGCGAATGTCGGTGCGCTTGAGCTGATCGAGTGCAGAGACTTTGCGTTCAATGAACTCGCCGATGCGCGCGTCGATCTCGCGCATCTCCTTCGCGACTTCGCTGGAGAGATCCTGGTCGACCTGGATGATCTGCAGCTGCAGCTCCGCGATTTTTCCTTTGGCCTGCGCGGTGGCGGCGATCAGCTGACCGCGCTCACCGCCGAGCCGCGTTGCCTCGCGCTCGAGCTGGCTCAGCCGCGTGATCGGCACGAGATTCTTTTGATAGAGCTCGCGCACGCCGGTGAGCTCGTTCTCGATGAAGGCGATTTCCTTGTCCTTTGCGGTCTTCTGCGAGGCAAAGCCGACGATCTCCTCGTTGGCCTGATTGATGCGCTCGCGCAGCTGAGACTTCTGCCCCGCACGTGCCGAGCGCCGCAGATCGAACAGCTTCACCTCGGCAGCCATGACCTGCGCGACGTCAGGCACGTCGACCTCGCGCATAAGCTCGTCGGGAAACTTGATGCTTTCCGAGCCGTCGCGTTCGGCCGAAAGACGTGCCTTGCGCGCGGTCAACTCGGTCAGCGTCTTGGTCACGATCGCGAGATTGGCGCGCGTGATCGTGTCGTCGAGCCGCACCAGCAGGTCGCCTGCCTTCACCGGGTCGCCGTCCTTCACGCGCAGCTCGCCGACCACGCCGCCGGTCGGATGCTGGACCTTCTTGATGTTCGATTCTACGACAATCGTGCCCGGCGCGATCAGGGCGCCGGCGATCTCGACGGTGGTGGCCCAGACGCCGACGCCGAGCGTCAGGAAGGCAACGACCGCAACGCCTGCGATGGTATAGCGCCGGATCGAGTCACGCGCGCTGCCGGATTCGACGCTGGCGTCGCCGAGCGTGTAGCGCTGCAGGAATTCGAGCGCGGTCTTGACCGGGTCCGGCATCATGCGCTGGCACCCGCAGCTTCGTGAACGACCTTGAGCGGCAACGGCGCGCTGCGCTTGAGCACTTTCGCGAGCGTCTCCTCCTTGGGGCCGAACTCGACCTGCCGTCCCTGGTTCATGGCGAGGATCAGATCGAGGCCGGCGATGGCGCTCGGCCGGTGCGCCACGACCACGACAATGCCATTGCGTGCCCGCACTTCCACAATGGCGCGCGTGAGCGCCTCATCGCCCTCGGCGTCGAGATTCGAGTTGGGCTCGTCGAGCACGACCAGGAACGGGTCGCCGTAAAGCGCGCGAGCGAGCGCAATGCGCTGCGCCTGACCGGCGGACAGCGACGCACCCTGTTCGCCGATCCATGTTCCGTAGCCCTCGGGCATGCCGACGATCAGGTCGTGCACGCCCGCGGCTTTCGCGGCCGCGATGATCGTCTCGGAGCGCGCATCCGGCGCAAAGCGCGCAATGTTCTCCGCGATCGTTCCGGTCAGCAGCTCGACGTCCTGCGGCAGATAGCCGACATGCTGGCCGAACGCCTCGCTTGACCATTGGTCGTAGGTCGCGCCGTCGAGACAGATGCGGCCGCGCGCCGGCTGCCAGACGCCGACCAGGAGCCGCGCCAGGCTCGATTTGCCCGATCCGCTCGGCCCGATAATGCCGAGCCCGTTGCCGGCCTGGAGCACGAAATTGATGTTGCTCGCGACCAGGCGCTGCGTGCCCGGCGGCGCGGCGCACGCCCCGTCGACGGCCAGCGTCTGACTGGGCGGCGGCAGCGACAGCAGCGCCGGAGCGGCCGGGAACAGCGCGAGCAGCTGGTTGAGTGCGTGCCAGCTTTGCCGGGCCGCGGTGAAACCCTTCCAGTTGGCGATCGCAAGGTCGACCGGGGCGAGCGCGCGCGCGCTCAGGATCGAGCCGGCGATGATGATGCCGGCGGTTGCCTGCTGGTTGATCACAAGCCAGGCCCCCACCGCGAGCACGGCCGACTGCAGGAGCATGCGCAGCACTTTCGAGGTCGAGGCAAACCCGCCGGCGACGTCGCTGGTTTGCTGCTGGCTGGCGATGAATTTCCGGTTGGCCTCGCGCCAGCGCGCGCCCAGCCGGCGGTTCATGCCCATCGCAACCAGCGCTTCGGCGTTGCGCCGGCTCGTTTCGGCGAGACTGTTACGCGAGACGCCGAGCCCGATCGCCTGCTTGCTCGAGTCGCGCGTGTAGACCTCGGTCAACAGCGTGAGCGCGCACAGGATGATCGCGCCCACCAGCGCGGTGACGCCGATCAGCGGGTGGAACGCAAAGCAGATGACGAGGTAGAGCGGAATCCAGGGCAGGTCGAAGAAAGCGATCGGTCCCATGCCGGAGAGGAAGGTGCGCAAATTGTCGAGGTGGCGCAGCGCCTGCAGGCCGTCGCCGCGATTGCCCGCCTTCAGCGGCAGGCAGACCAGCGCGTCGTAGACGCGGTCGCTGATCGCCTCGTCGAGGCTGGCGCCGACCCGCACCAGGATGCGGCCGCGGATCAGATCAAGCACGCCGAGCGCGGCGTAAAGCGCGGCCGCGATCGCGATGAGCGCGACCAGGGTCGGCACGCTGTGGCTCGGCAGCACGCGGTCGTAGATCTCCAGCATGAAGATCGCGCCCGTGAGCATCAGCACATTGCTCATGCCGCTGAACACGGCGGTCGCGATGAACGCACTGCGGCAGGAAGCCAGCGCCGTGGATAGCTCGGATTGAATGTCGGATTTCGCCGCCGGAGGCGGGAGCAACTGCATGCGACGTACCAGGTCAACGCTGTCTTGCACGAATGCGCCAACGCTAGTGGGAAGCCGTTATCTTTTTCCTTACTTTACCGCCGCGTGCAGGAAACGGATCATTAACGAACGGGCAAGGACTAAGGGAAACAATCCTTCGGCGGGCATTTTTTCAGCCCCTCGGGTTCCTGTGGAAATTGTGACCGGCGTTTTGTCGCGAAAACGGCGTAGGTTTGCTGAAGGAAGACTTTAGATTTCAGTCAAAACTCGATTAAGAGTCGAATAGCGACTCTGATCCGAATTTTTACCCTCGACCGGTACTCTGATCTCCTAAGGACGCGTTTTCCCGTTGCGCCCAGGAGAGACGTTTGCCGGCTGTCTCGTCAGTTTCCCCGTCGGGAATTTCCTATATCGATTGGCTGGAGAGCGGGCTCAAATGGGCCAGCGGTGATTTCACCTATAGCTTTCCGACCAGCGCGTCGTTTTACACCGGTTTCGGCGGCGGCGCTTATGGAAGCGGCGAGCCGTCCAACGGCTTCAAGGCCTTCACCGCCGTCCAGCAGGCGGCGACCACGTCCATCCTCAATATGTATGCGCAGGTGGCCAACGTCACCTTCACGCTGATCACCGAGTCGACGACGCAGAGCGCGACCTTGCGCTACGCGGAGTCCAATTCGCCCAGCACGGCCTGGGGCTACTATCCCTCGACCATGCCCGAGGGCGGCGACGCCTGGTTCAACAATTCCAGCCACTGGTACGACAACCCGGTGGTCGGCAATTACGCCTGGCTGACCATCATCCACGAGACCGGGCATCTGCTCGGCTTGAAGCACCCGCAGGACATCTCGGGATCGTTTGCCGCGGCGCCGGTCAGTGCGGATTCGCTCGAATACACCGTGATGAGCTATCGCTCCTATATCGGGGCGTCGACCACGCAGGGGCTCACCAACGCGACCTGGAGCTTCCCGCAGACGCTGATGATGTATGACATCTCCGCGCTGCAATACATGTACGGCGCGAACTACAACACCAACAACGGCAACACCGTCTACAAATGGAATCCCGCCACGGGGCAGGAGACCATCAATGGCGTGGCGCAGGCGGCGCCCGGCGGTAATACCATCTTCTCGACCGTCTGGGACGGCGGCGGCAGCGACACCTACGACTTCTCGAACTACACCACGAATGTCACCGTCAGCCTGCAGCCGGGAACATGGACGACGGTGTCGTCAACGCAGCTCGCCAATCTCGGCGGCGGACACTACGCGGCCGGCAACATCGCCAACGCCTATATGTTCAACAACAACCCGGCCTCGCTGATCGAGAACGCGGTCGGCGGCACCGGCGCCGACGGCATCACCGGCAACACCGCCAACAACAAGCTCACCGGCGGGGCGGGCAGCGACACGCTCGACGGCGTCAGCGGCACCGACACCGCGGTCTATTCGGGCGCCTGGAGTTCCTACCAGATCACGCAGAACGTCGACGGCAGCTGGAAGGTCGTTGATCTGCGCGCCGGCAGCCCGGACGGCACCGACACGCTCAAGAATATCGACTTCCTGCAGTTCAGCGACGTCACGGTCGCGGTCGGCGCCACGCCGCCGCCGCTCCTGCAGGCGCCGGTGATCAGCACGGTCACACCCGACACGGCAAGCCCCACCGACGGCATCACCAGTGCCAATGTCCTCACGCTCGCCGGCACGGCGCCGGCCAACGCCACCGTCAAGGTCTATGACGGGGCCAATCTGCTGGGCACGGTGGTCGCCGGCGCCAACGGCAGCTGGAGCCTCCCCACCAGCGCGCTGATCGATGGCAATCACAGCTTCACCGCGACGGCAACCGATGCCTCCGGCAACACCAGCGCGGTCTCGGCCGTGAAGACCGTCATCGTCGATACCGCAGCGCCGGTGGGCCCGACCGTCGTTTTGCAGTCGGTCGACAGCGGCGTCGCCGGCGACAACGTCACCAACGTCAAGGCCGCCTCGCTCGGCGGCGTTGCCGAAGCCAACAGCACCGTCAAGCTCTATGACGGTGGCACGCTGATCGCCACCGTCGTTGCGGGCACAAACGGCAACTGGAGCTTCACCACCACGGCGCTCACCGACGGCGTGCACAACTTCACTGGCACCGCGACCGATGCCGCCGGCAATGTTAGCGCGGCTGCTGCGCGCAACGTGACCATCGACACCGTCGCGCCCAATGCGCCCATCATCACCGGCAATGCGATCGTCAACACCAATCACGTGCAGCTCGCCGGCAGCGCGGAGGCGGGCAGCACGGTCAAGTTGCTCGACGGGTCGACCGTGCTCGGCACGACGACGGCCAATGGCAGCGGCGCCTGGAGCTTCACGACTGGCGTTCTGGCGGACGGTGTCCATGCCGTGACCGCCACGGCCACTGACGTTGCCGGCAATGCCGGCACCGCGTCGCAGGCGGTGAATGCGGTGGTCGGTACACCGGTGGCGATTGATTCCTATGGCTCGATCAGCCTGACCGCGCTCGGCAACAAATATTATTTCTTCAGCGGCGGCAGCCCCGGTCCCGCGCTGAAGTACGGCGGCGTCGATGTGGTGGCAGGACAGTTCAGCGGCTGGAGCCCGCTCGGGGCCGAGCAGACCGCGACCGGCTACCAGGTCGCTTGGAAGAACACCAACGGCACATTTGCGGTTTGGACCACCGACAGCAGCGGCAACTATAAGTCGGATCCCGGCATTGTGTCGGGCACCAGCACCACGGTGTTGTCGGCCGAGACCACTCTGCAACAGGACCTCAACGGCGACGGCGTCATCGGCGCCACTCCGCCGCCACCGCCACCGAGCGGGACGGTGATTGAGTCCTACGGCTCGACCAGCCTGACCGCGGTCGGAACGAAATATTATTTGTACGACAGCGGCGGCACCGGCCCGGCGCTGAAGTATGGCGGCGTCGATGTGGTGGCAGGACAATTCAGCGGCTGGAGCCCGCTCGGCGCCGAGCAGACCGCGACCGGCTATCAGGTGGCCTGGAAGAACACCAACGGCACATTTGCGGTTTGGACCACCGACAGCAACGGCAACTACAAGACTGATCCCGGCATTGTGTCGGGGACCAGCTCCACTGTGATGTCGGCCGAGACCACTCTGCAGCAGGATCTCAACGGCGACGGCACCATCGGTGCCACTCTGCAGCCGCCACCGCCACCCCCGCCACCGAGCGGGACGGTGATTGAGTCCTACGGCTCGACCAGCCTGACCGCGGTCGGAACGAAATATTATTTGTACGACAGCGGCGGCACCGGCCCTGCGCTGAAGTACGGCGGCGCCGATGTGGTGGCAGGGCAGTTCAGCGGCTGGAGCCCGCTCGGCGCCGAGCAGACCGCGACCGGCTACCAGGTCGCTTGGAAGAACACCAATGGCACATTTGCGGTTTGGACCACTGACAGCAGCGGCAACTACAAGTCGGATCCCGGCATTGTGTCGGGCACCAGCACCACGGTGATGTCGACCGAGACTGTCCTGCAGCAGGATCTCAACGGCGATGGCGTCATCGGCGCCACTCCGCCACCCCCGCCACCGAGTGGGACGGTGATTGAGTCCTACGGCGTCACCAGCCTGACCGCGGTCGGCAGCAAATATTATTTGTACGACAGCGGCGGCACCGGCCCGGCGCTGAAGTACGGCGGCGCCGATGTGGTGGCAGGGCAGTTCAGCGGCTGGAGCCCGCTCGGGGCCGAGCAGACGGCGACCGGTTACCAGATGGCCTGGAAACACAGCACCGGCGTATTTTCGATTTGGACCACCGACAGCAACGGCAACTACAAGTCAGATCCCGGCATTCTGTCGGGCACCAGCGCCACGGTTAAGATGGCCGAGACCACGTTCCATCAGGATCTCAACGGCGACGGCGTCATTGGCGGCGCGGCGGCGACTCCGGCCGCGATCGTGTCGGGCACCGCCGGCAACGACACGCTCACGAGCACCGCGGCGAACGAGGTGCTGTTCGGCAACGGCGGCAACAACACGTTCGTGTTCGCCGGGAATTTCGGCAAGGACACGGTCGCCGACTTCCACGCCGCCGATGACGTGCTCCAGTTCAGCCGCACCGCCTTCACCGATTTTGCCGACGTGCTCGCGCATGCGGCGCAGGCCGGCGCCGATGTGACGCTCACCGTCGATGCGGCCCATTCGGTCACCGTGAGCAACACCATGCTGTCGCAGCTCGACCCGTACAACGTCCATCTGGTCTAGCCGCGCTGATACGAACCTGTCGGTCCTGGCCGGAGTGTGGGCATGAGCGAATGGATGGCGATGGCGCAGTGGCATGCGTGCGAAAAAATGGCCCGCCCGGGCATTGTTTTCGAGCTCAGGAATGCCGAAGGCCTGACGATGCTGTCGCTCTGCACCGCGCAGGTGCCGGCAAAACCCTTTGATTGGAAGTCACCGCCGATCATTTTCCGCGTGGTCGAAGCGCCGAGACCGCAGCGCTCGACGCCTATGCCGCCGCCGAAGGGCGGGTGAGGTTAAGGACGTGGATATCCGGCACAAGCCATTTAACGATTAAGCGGGAGCTCCACGAAAGCTTTCAGGTTGATGCGTCGCCGTGCTGCTCATCGACCAGGCGCAAAAGGTAAAGTCCGTAAGGCGACTTGCCGTATTTCGAAGCCAGCGATTTCAGCTGATCGAGGCGGATGAATTTCTTCTGCCAGGCTATTTCTTCCGGGCAGCCAATCAGCAGGCCCTGCCGGTGCTGGATCGACCGCACGAATTCGCCAGCGTCCATCAAGGAATCATGCGTGCCGGTGTCGAGCCAGGCAAAACCGCGGCCGAACTTGACGACATTCAGCTTGCCGCGCTCGAGATAGCGGTGATTGACATCGGTGATCTCGAGCTCGCCGCGGGCCGAAGGCCGCAGCCCGGCGGCGATGTCGAGCACATCATTGGTGTAGAAGTAGAGACCGGTGACGGCCCAGTTGGATAAAAACTGCCGCGGCTTCTCGACCAGGTCGACAGGCTTTCCGACGTCATCGAACTTCACCACGCCATACTGGTTCGGCTCCTCGACGTGATAGGCGAAGATCGTGGCGGCATCCTCACGCGCGACGGCTGCTGCGAGCTCGTTGACAAGCCCGTGGCCATAAAAAATGTTGTCGCCGAGAATGAGGGCAACCCGATCGTTGCCCACGAAGTCGCGGCCGAGAATGAAGGCATGGGCGAGGCCGACCGGCTTTTCCTGGATGACGTAATTCAGCTTGATGCCCCACTGCGCGCCATCGCCCAGCAGGCGCTGATAGAACGCCAGATGTTCGCGTGTGGAAATGAGCAGAATGTCCCTGATGCCTGCCAGCATCAGCACCGAGAGCGGGTAATAGACCATCGGCTTGTCGTAGACCGGCAGCAGCTGCTTGTTGATAGCAAGTGTCGCCGGATAGAGCCGGGTGCCCGAGCCGCCGGCGAGAATGATGCCCTTCATGTCATCTGCCTCGCGGGCAAGAGCCCGTGCAAGGTTTCGGCGAGGCCGTCATGCCACGGCCGCGGCGATATTGCGAAGGCGCGTGTGATAGCGCTGCAATCGAGCCGCGTGTCGTGGGGCCGGGTTGCCGGCGTCGGATAGTCGGCGGTCGCGATCGGCACGATCTCGGGCACGCGGGATAAATGAGGCGCAGCCATCTCGACAATCGCTTTCGTCAATCCGCACCAGGTCGTCTCGCCTTTACCGCAAAAGTGGTAAAGGCCATAGGGAACATCGCCGGGCGTGGTTGCACAGAGGAGGGCGATGTCGCGGCAGGCGCGCGCAACATCACCCGCCGCGGTCGGGCAGCCGCGCTGATCATCGACAATGGTCAGCCGCTCGCGCTCGGCGGCCAAGCGCACAATCGCCTTCACGAAATTATGCCCGTGCGGGCTGTAGACCCATGAGGTGCGCAGGATCACGTGCCGCGGGTTCGCGGCGGCCACGGCCTGTTCGCCGGCCAGCTTGCTCTCGCCATACACATTGAGCGGCGCCGTGGCATCGGTCTCGACATAGGGCATTCCTTTTTTGCCGTCGAACACATAATCGGTCGAGATGTGGATCAGCGGAATGCCGTGCCGCGCGGTTTCGCCCGCCAGTGTCGCCACCGCATGAGCGTTGATCGCGAAAGCAAGCGCCCGCTCGCTCTCGGCGCGGTCCACATTGGTATAAGCGGCCGCGTTGACGACGGCGTGCCAGGGGCCGGCGGCGAGTGCATCCGCGATGGCAGCGGGCTTCGTCAGATCGAGCTCGTCGAGATCGGGCGCGACTACAATGACATCTTTCGGCTGATCGAGCGCGCGAAACTCGCTGCCCACCTGGCCGCTGCCGCCGAGAAGAAGCAAGCGCATTGTCATATGCTTTACTTTGCGCCTTTCTTTGCGAGATTCTTGGCAAGGCCGCGGCGGCGTGTTGCATCATCGGCCCGCAGCAGAGGTTCCCACCAGGCGCGGTTGTCAATGTACCATTGCACGGTAAGAGCGAGGCCGGAGTCGAAGGAATTCTTCGGCGCCCAGCCGAGCTCGGCCTTCACTTTCGCGCAGTCGATTGCGTAACGGAAGTCGTGCCCGGGGCGATCCGGGACAAAGGTGACGAGCGCGCGGTACGTCTGGCCGCCGTTGCGCGGGGCAAGGCGGTCCATCGCATCGCAGATGGCATGCACCACGTCGATGTTAGGCCGCTCGGCCTCGCCGCCGATGTTGTAGGTCTCGCCGGCGCGGCCTTTCTCCAGCACGAGCGCCAGGGCCTCGGCGTGATCCTCGACAAAAAGCCAGTCGCGAATATGGGCGCCGCGGCCGTAAACGGGGATCGGCTCGCCGGCCAGGCACTTGAGGATCGTCAGAGGGATCAGCTTCTCGACGAACTGGTGCGGCCCGTAATTGTTCGAGCAATTCGACAGCACGGCCGGCAGTCCATAAGTGTGCGCCCAGGCGCGGACAAGATGGTCGGACGCCGCCTTGGTGGCGGAATAAGGCGAGCGCGGATCGTAGCGCGTGTTTTCGGTGAAGCGGCTGCCGTCGTCGGCCAGCGCGCCGAAGACCTCGTCGGTGGAGACGTGGTGAAAGCGGAAATCGCCGGGGCGCCCGCCGCGCCTGCGCCAATGCGCGAGCGCGGTCTCGAGCAACACATAAGTGCCGACCACATTGGTGGTGATGAAGTCGGCCGGCTCGTCGATCGAGCGGTCGACATGGCTTTCCGCGGCAAGATGCATGATGGCGTCGGCATCGAAGCTGCGCAGCAGCTCGACCATCGCGCGGCGGTCGCAGATGTCGGTGCGGCTGAAACGGTAACGCGAATTATCCTGAACACTGGCCAGGGAAGCGAGATTGCCGGCATAGGTCAGTTTATCGACGACCAGCACCTCATGCGCGGTGCGGCCGATCAGGTGCCGCACCACGGCCGAGCCGATGAAGCCTGCGCCGCCGGTGACGATGATCTTCATCAGAACGTTTCCGGAGCGGCGAGCGGCGCCAGCGGCGCGCCGTCATAGGCGAAGGGGCTGTCGAAGTCTTTCAGCAAAGGAAGCAGCCGATCCCTCTCGGAGAGCGTGATGGCGCCCGCCGCGACCGGCCAGGCGATAGCGATATCGGGGTCGTCCCAGCGAATGCCGCCCTCATGGGCGGCCGCGTAGTAGCCCGACACTTTATAATTGAGGACCACGTCGTTCTCCAATGTGAGAACGCCGTGCGCAAAGCCTATCGGAATGTAAAACTGGCGGCCGGTGTCAGCCGACAGTTCCGCCGACACGTATTTCCCGAAGGTTGGCGACCCGCGGCGCACATCGACGGCGACATCGAGAGCCCGGCCGCGCAGCACGCTGATCAGCTTGGCCTGCGCGAAGGGCGGCGCCTGAAAATGCAGGCCGCGCAAAGTGCCGGCGCGTTGCGAGTATGACTGGTTGTCCTGCACGAAGCGGTCCTCGATGCCGAGCGCGCGCAGCCGCGCCTCATTATATGTCTCGGCGAACCAACCGCGCGCGTCGGGGTGGCGCTTGGGAACGATCAGGCGGGGGAGGCTCATCGCACGCAACTGCACTCATTATCAATGTGTATTGGCGTACCAGACGAATTACCCGTCGACGAATTCAAACGACTGCAATTCTGACGCGAAGTCGTGCGCGCGCACAACACGTTTTATAGCATAGGCAGCGCGCACCAGGCCGAGGGTTAATTTTCGAGGTCAACGTCTAGCCCTCAAGAAAGACGTGGATCCCTGGCTTGCGCTGCTGATCTGGATGTCGACCGGAATTCTCGAACTGATTTAGCGCATCTCCTTCTTCGGACCGCTCGGGCCGGCCCTCTCTTGTTTGACTTGCGGTGATATCGCCGGCTGCGCCTCAGCTGCCAAGCTCGACGCGCCGGTCATCGACGCCGGGACCGCGAGATCGCTGAAATTTTCCAGCTCAAGCGGCAGGCTACAGCAGGCTCACAATGGTGGTGCCGAACGTCGCGACAAGTAAGGTCGCAAAGACGGCCGGAAAGAGGATCCAGTACGAAAGCCGCCAACCAAGTGCGGTCTTGATGCCCAATGCAGCGAAGGCCACCAGCACAATTGCAATCGACACCCACAGAAAGCCTTCGCGCGATGGCGTCATTGTTACGCTGACCAGACCTACTGATATCGTTTCCATCGAAGCAATCGCGGCGACAACCGACAGGAACAGCAAGACTGCCCGGCTCACGACATAGATCAAGCGCGAGCGCATCCTGGCGCCGGGGATGCAAAGAAAGAAAACGACGCAAATGATGAAAAGAATCGTGCCTGCAAGGGCAGGGTTTGCGGGGAACGTATCAACCAGAAAGAATGCAACGGGCACCCAGATCTTTGCAGATAAAAGCGTGCCCGCAATTGCCAAAGCGAGCAGGCCTGCGTTCCTGCGGATAAGCAAGATACGTTTATTTCCTGCCTGAAACCGCGGTCTCAGATGCGCGTCACGTTTTTCGGAAGTGCTCATGCGCCTTCCAGAGCGAGGTGAGCATCCAGCCGCTCGAGACCCCGACAAAGCCGCCGGCGATTACGTCGCTCACGAAGTGATAATTGGCGCCGATCAGCCCAATGGCAACGGCAAGCACCGCGAGCGAGTAGAGCCACCGCCACTTCGGATAATAGATCCACAAAACCGAGATCACCGCGCAGGTGACCGCGGTGTGGCCCGACGGGAACGCTGCGTAGGCGTGACCGCCGTGGAAGAAATTAAAGCCATAGACGCCGTCGCGCAGAAATGACGGATTGTTGTCCCTGAAAGTGTCGGGCCAGGTGCGCCCGAACGCGAGCTTCAGCTGGATCTTGGTCAGTTCCGCGACAATCAGGCTGAGGCTGCAGAGCAGGGCGCAATTCTCCAGACGCGACAGCGCGCGGCCCGACAGGTTCATCAGCCCGAGGCCGACGAAGACCGCCACGGCAAGCGGCACCATCGGGTCGGGTGCATAGGTCAGCCTTGCGAATGTCTCGGGCCGCGAGACGGTATTGTGGAAGAAGAGGGCGACGGGCCGGTCGAGCCATTGGTAAGAGACGATGGCGGCGACCGCGGTTCCCGCCAGGCTCACGATCCATTTGTGCAGTCCGCTCATTCAGTGTCCGCTCCGGCTCATTTTGTGATCACAGCGGCCCGAGCCTATATCCGGTTTGGCGCGCACGCGCCATCGCGCGCTGGCTGGCACCAGCGCGACGTGCAACCCGGTGAACTTTTCTGGTTCGTCTATTTTCGGCGGTCACCGCCGGCGCGTCGATCCTTGCCAGAGCGCCGGTCGCTGCCCGTTGCGAAGCCTTTTGTCTTGCCCGATCGACGATCGTGCTTGGATCGACGATCCCGCCCCAGTCGCCGATCCTTTTGTCCGGTGGACTCACCCATGGCACTATTCCTCCAATGGTGAATGCACCATCATACATATTCATGAATCGAGTCTGAACAGGCGTGGTCCGGCATCCACCAAGAGCGTTCGGAGCGCGTGGCGTGACATTTTCCAGGGTAGATTGGCAGAAAGCGGCGTGCGTGTGGGCAAGCCTTGATCAGGGCAGCGGCCAATCACTAAACTGGTTGAGCGAGCGCTACAGCCCGCCAATATGCGGACCACGACGTCGTCACCGCCAGCCTGCCGAAATTTATCGAGTAATCCTTCCTCAAGAAGGGGATAGGAAGACGAAGCAGCTTGGCAATCTGATCGCTTCCGGAGGCTTTAACGATGCCGGAGAAGTCGAACGCCATGCCACCGGTCGATCTGCGTAGCGACACGGTGACCAAGCCGACGCCTGCCATGCTCGATCGGATGGTGCATGCTGAACTCGGCGACGATGGCTGGGGCGACGATCCGACCGTAAAAGAGTTGGAGAAGCTTGCGGCGGAAAGGCTCGGCAAGGAGGCGGGGCTTTTTCTGCCGTCGGGGACCATGAGCAACCAGGTCGCCATCCTGACCCATGCGCGAACCAAGGGCGAAGTCATCGGCGAGGCAACCTCGCACATCTTTCGCTCGGAGTTGGGTGGCCTCTCCCTTATCGCCGGACTTTATCCGCGCCCGCTTCCAGGAACACGCGGCGCGATGGATATCGACAGCCTGCGGTCGTCGCTGCGGCCGCCGGAGATGACACCAAGCGCACTCGGAACTGCCGTGGTCTGCATGGAGACAACCCACAATGCAGCGGGCGGCAGCGTGCTGCCGCTTGAGCACATGCGTGAGGTCTATAGCTTGTGCGTGGAGCGCGCCGTCCCGGTTCACCTCGACGGCGCACGGATCTTCAACGCAGCGATCGCGCAAAGCGTGGGGGCGTCGGAGATCGCGGCATACGCCGACTCCGCGACCTTTTGTTTGTCCAAGGGATTGAGCGCTCCCGTCGGATCCGTGCTGACCGGAAGCGTGGATTTTATCCGTCGCGCGCGCGGATTTCGCAGAATGTTAGGGGGAAATATGCGACAGGCAGGCCTGTTGGCCGCCTGCGGTCTTGTCGCCCTCGAGCAATCGATCGATCGACTTGCAGAGGATCACGCCAACGCCCGGCGGCTCGCTGATGGTCTCCATCACATCGAGCCCTCGCTGGTCGACCCCAACGAGGTCGCGACGAATATCGTGATGGTGGACGTCGGCAAGACCCGCGCAAGCGCTCGGCGGTGGACCGACGTCCTCGCTGGATACGGTGTGCTGGGCGCGCCGGTAACGGCGAGCGTGATACGGTTCGTGACCCATCGTCAGGTGAGCGAAACCGATATCGAGCGCGCTATTGCCGCTTTTGGCGACATCTACACGACCCGGCCGATGGCCCTTTTTGCCGCATGACTGAAGAGTCACGCCCCAGCCGAACCGCTTGTTCTCCAATGACGAACAAACTGCGTGCGTTTCCGGCGTCGTGGAAGCGGCTTCTTCGTCGGACAAGATGACTGTGGCCGGCAAGAGCAGTGTCGTTGATTCTCCGCTTGGATGAAATCAGACCGATGCCATAATCTCTCTTCTGCTGTCAGGCCATATCGTCTTTCCGTTGACAAGGCACGCTATGCAATTCGACTTTTCGAAGCTTCCGCTCAAAAACAGAGCGTTTAGCGAAAAACCGATGACGTTTATCGATCAGGAGGCCAAAAATTTTCTGGCCGCTGTCATTGATGTGGTAGCGATCGAAACGGGTAATCGTGCCGCGCGCGAGTATTGGCAGAACAAGCAACTGCAAAATCTTTTGCAGTTTGCCTCGCAAAAATCGGCCTTTTGGCGCGAGCGGATCGGAACCAGAAAGATCAAAGATATTGGCCCTTCAGACCTTCCTGTTCTGACCCGCAGCGATGTGGCCAAGCAGGTGGAGATTGAGGGCAGCCTGCTGCCTGCCGACGGCACGATTCCCACGAAAAAATTTGCAACATCCGGTTCTTCAGGGACGCCGGTCCAATTTTTCGTGTCGGACATGAACGCTCACTACAATACCGTTAGATCTCTTGCGCAATATTTCATGGAGGGGCGCGACCTCACTTTGAACAGGACGCGCTTCAGTAGGGCGCCGAGGCGAATACAGGATGGCTTCTCGGTCAAAAAGAAGGATGGATCGCTTGGCCCCCTGAGTGGACTTTTCAAATGTGGGACTTCTAAAGAATTTCTGCACATCAATCCAAACCGTGATTTGCTGTTTAAAGAATTGGCGAAGGACCCTATCGGATATCTTGTTGTTCAACCCGGTCTTGTTGAGTCGCTCTTCTACGACATTGACATTTCCTTTCTTTCTGAACACGGAACCCGATTGGCGATTTTGATAGACGAGGAAGCCGACGAGGACTTGCGAAACAGATTCTCCGCTGCAGGGATTCCGGTTAGAGCGATCTATTCCAGCCAGGAAGTTGGTTATATCGGCGCAGAGTGCAAAGATTGCCCGGGCGCCTTTCATGTAGCGCAAAGCAATGTGGTTATTGAGGTTGATAATCGCGACGGTGTGACCGTCGGCGGGAACAGGCTTGGGCGCGTACTCGTAACGCACTTGCATTCTTACGGCACCCCTTTTGTGCGGTACGATATCGGTGACTATGCAGCTCTTTCAAAAGTATGCGCATGCGGCCATGACGGTCCGGCGCTTACAAATATCTATGGACGAAAGAAGAGGCTGCTCAAGCGCGCCGATGGAAGCGTTGTTCCATTTTCGGTGACTGCGCGCAGCTTGCTCGAGATTGTTAAATGTGAGGAATACCGTATCCGGCAGACTGCGTTAGACACATTGGACGTGGAAATTGGAGGTGTAGGCCAACTCAGCGCCGATCAAGTCGCGTCGCTAAAAAGTTTAATCAAGGAGCGCGCCGGTGACGAATTTCAGGTTCGGATCGAAACAGTTCAAAAGGTTGATTGGGGAAGTGATGTTAAGAGGCTCGGATTCCGTAGCGAAATGATCTAGCCTGATCGGAATTTCATCAAAAATCATCACCTGGCATACACTCGATCGGGTTAACGACTGCTTCAGAAAGCCGAGTGCCAGAGGAAGGGGCACATTTGAGGCCCCGAGTATCCAGGGCAATTTGCTAGTCAGAATGGCGCCTTATAACGCAGGCGCGGCCGGACATTGACTGCCGGTCAGGCGGCCTGTATTTTTTTATAAGGATGCCAAATTGTGAGGGGTGCCTATGACGATGAACATTAATGCCGAAGGGGCGAGCGGCGCCGGCAGCTTTGCGGTCTCGGAGAGAGCTAAACAACAGATTGGGTTGCAAGCGTCAGCGAGCAAGGCAAAATCGGCGGATCCGAAACTGTCGGGCATCAATTTTCTTGAAGCCGTCTTTGACGAGTTCCTTGCTGGTCCGCCTGAGAAGTGAAGCTTCTCGAGATTAAAGAGCGGGCCGTGTTCCAATGTTAACGGGCGCCGGCGTCGAGAAACAGCGGATTAAGGACAAAAGTTATCGGGCGGGGTTGGCGCGTCGTGGCGCAGCTCCGCTATGGGTGTTGGATTAAGCAGTGCAGACGATGGCCATCAACACGTCTCCGCAATTTGTGATCAAAGTCTCCAAGTATTGCAATCTCCGTTGCGATTATTGCTACGAATTTCCGCACCTGCACAAGAAAGCGCGGATGAGCCTGGATCAAATTCGAGCGGCGTTCCAGAACATCAAAAACAGTATCAACGAGCTAGCGATCGAGCGGGCAAGCTTCATCTTTCACGGCGGGGAGCCGTTTCTGGTCCCGCTTGAATTTTATGAGCAGGTGGATCTGATTCAGAAGAGCATCTTCGGGACTGAATTCAAATACAGGAATTCCGTACAGACCAATCTCACCGTGTTGACGAACAGGCACATCGAATTCCTAAAGGGAGGGTTTTTCCAGAATGCCGGCGTCTCGTTCGATGTTTACGGCGATCAACGAGTCGACACGAAAGGAAAGTCCAGCGCCGACATGGTGCGCAGCAATATGCGCAAGCTGATCGACCATGAGATACCGTTTAACACCATAGCTGTTCTGGCACGACACACGCTCCCTAGCATCAAGAAAATCTATCGGTTTTTTGATGACTTGAATGTGGAACATCGCGTACTGGCCTATTATCGAACAGTTGGCAGTGAACAAACGGAGCGGCATGGCTTGAGCTTTGACGAGCTGGTGGGTGCGTATAAAGATTTGTTTCATGAATGGCTCGCGTCGGAGCGAGCCACACCAGTGCGGCCGATCAATGATTTCGTGCGTTATGCGGTCCAGCACATCGCAGGTGTCGACAATGATCGCTATGATCGTTCCACTAGCGAGCGCGTCTTCACCATCGAGGTCAATGGCGACGTGTTTAACGTAGCCGAATCCGACGAGCCGGAATTTTGCTACGGTAATTTGTTTCACTCGCCACTTCGGCAGATAGCAAAGTCGGAAATGCGCGAAAGGTCGATTGCTCTGTCTCAGGGGCGGATCGAGCGCTTTTGCCATCAGTGCCCATATTTCGGCAGTTGTCCCGGGATCTTCGTCGCCAACGCAACGACCATTGAGCGCAAAGTGCTGGAAACAAACGGATGTCCGGTACGCGCCACGCTCGACCACATAGTGGATGTGTTCAAGCGCACTGAGCTTTCTGACTTCATCCTAGAAAGCTACAAAGCGGAGGATGACGTTCCTTCGAAAGCAGATGCGGCCCTGAGCGTTGCTTGACTGGAGCTGATGCGATCCGCCCGAGCTACAATGGCCGGATATGACCACGCAATGTGAATTGCTCGTCGGTACCACTTTGCCCCGCTGACGAGCCGTCGTGGACAAGATTTTCAGTCGGAGCGACATACGACTCGCCGGGCGCGAGCCGGCATCTGATGACCGGCATGTCCGGAAATCGCTCCATGAAATGCCGGGCGATGACTGTATACCGGCGCGGCATCTCCCAAGCGGGGCCCATTTCCTTGGATAGAGCACTCGCAATAGCCCTCAACGAAATGGGCAGAAATAGAAAATAGCGCTCGTTCTGCCCGACGTTGACGCAAAGGCGATTGGTCGCAAGGTGCAGTGACTCAAGGTTACGTCGGTCCCAGGTGTCGACATGGAGGCCGATATATCGACCGATGTCACGATTGATCGTGGCAGTCTTGAGATTGCCAGGCTGCTGATTGAGTCCAAGACAATGCAATGGTTCACCAAGTTCGCAGATTGTCCGGAGGGGTTGTAGCAGGTTGGCCTCATATGACTCAGCGTTACGGCTTCTGATGGCTTGCCGCAGGTCATCGGAAAATTCGCCGGGCAGCTTTACGATGGCAACCGAGCTCGCCATGTCACGCGGTACCTCGGCCGCAATTAGGCTTTCGTGCTCCTCCTCGGTGGGTCGCCGCCATGGCTCTCGAGGCAACCGGGCGCCCTCTTCGTAGGCGACACCGTGCATGAGATCGGTGGTTTCGTGCATGTCCGCGAGACGTGTACCGCTGCTCAACTCGACGCGATTGGCGGATTCTTTGCAGTTCGGGGCGACGTAGATTTTAATTCGGCCGTCCATTTGCGCGTACAGGCGAAGCCAGGCAGTGGAAGCGCCTGTCGGATTGACGTTTTCATTCCTGGGCCGCATGCGAGTCCGCTCTTATATGAACGCGCCCTTTTGGCCAATATCGGTTTGTGGCTTCGGATCAATGCACAGGGGGTGGTTGTATTAGAGCGGCCAAAGATCGATGTAACTCCGATAAACGACTGAATCTGTTGTTTTTTTAAGGGGCCACATTGACTGACAATAATTGGAGCTAGTTGTTGCAAAAATACCATAGCCGCATCGGCTTACAATGCATAAGCTGTCGCGCACTGTGTTTGTTTGCATGTTGGGGGAAGCATGAAGAAACAGCTTTTGATGGGCGTCGCGATTGGCGCGCTTGCTGGGGCCAGCCCCGCTCTTGCCGCCGACTTGCCCGTTAAGGCGCCCGTGGCGCCTGTTGTGGCTCCCTATAGTTGGACCGGTTGTTATGTTGGCGCCAACGCCGGCTACAGCTGGGGGCGAGCCAAAGGCAACTTAAACACCCCCGACATAAATTCTTTGGGCGGCGGGGGCCTTGGATTGCCTACGTCCTGGCCAGTATCGCTTCATCCAGATGGTTTTATTGGCGGCGGACAGATCGGTTGCAATTGGCAGTTAAATAACTCTTGGGTCGTTGGCCTCGAGACGGATTTCCAGGGTTCTGCTGAAAAAGCTGGCCGCTCTTTGGCCGACCCCTTCGTCGATGGCGAGGGGACCGGCGTCGTCGGTCAATCTATGGAAGCCAGGATCCAATGGTTTGGTACTGCTCGTGCTCGCGCCGGCTACCTCGTCACTCCGACGATAATGCTCTACGGAACGGGCGGCCTTGCTTACGGTAAAACCAGCTTCACCGATTATATTTCGGTCTCCACAACAACTGGATTTTCCGGCGTTACCGCAATCAGTTCCTCGAAGACGCGAGTCGGTTGGACCGTGGGTGCCGGGGTGGAAGGTGCCTTGTTCAATTGGAACAATTGGACTTGGAAGCTTGAATATCTTTACGTCGACCTGGGATCTCGGAGTGGCGCGGGTGTCGATCCGCTGATCGGGAATTACAGTTGGAACGCGAAGTTTACCGACAACATCGCACGCGTTGGATTGAACTACAAATTCCGCTGAGCCACATCACCGTGAATAACAAGAGCCGAAAGACCGCCGTGAGGCGGTCTTTCCTTTTCTGCAGTCCGCTCGTTCAGTGTCCGCTCCGGCTCACTTTTGCGGGCGGGGAGCGATTTCATCCATGCGTAACGAGTCAACGTGCCGTTATTAAGCGCCGATTAACGGATTCGTCCGAGCTTTAGACCAGTGTTGGCGACAGCGATTCGATTGCTCCGCCGTATTCCCGTGCCTGATCTGAAGCGTTTAAGCCCGCCTTCAATAGGAAGCGCTGGACTATGAAAATCGTTGAACCCGCCTTTGAGGCGGGCGGAGACCTTTGGCCGGGGCTAGCAAACGTCCCTGATGCGGACGTTCACGCGCTCAACGAAAAGCTCGTGAAGCAATCCGCCGAATTGCGGATGCGCCTCAATGAGATCCTTGAGCTCTATAATGTGCAGCAACGGCAGACGAGCGAGTTGGAAGACGCCTATGACGAGATAGAGTGTCTCACCGCGACCGTCTCGGCGCTACGGGAAGCGGTGACGAAGTACCAGGTTGGCGCTGCGGCGGCGGAAGACAAAATCATACTTCTCGAGAGCGAAAAGGCGTCCCTGCAGGCGCAACTTGACGGCGCCCTAGGGGAATCAAAAGTGCTGGCTGATCGAGTGCTCGCGGCGGAGGCAGCGGCAAAGCGAAGTGTGGAAAACGTCGCATCATCTATCAAACAGGTCGAATTTTTGAACGCTGAACTCATGACCGCATCGGCAGAGCGCTTCAAGATCGTTGCGGCGATGCAGGGCGAACAGAAACGGCAACGCAGCGTATTCAGTCAGCAGAAATCGATTTTGGAAGGCAAGCTTCAAGAAAAAGAAGCCCTGGCGGCAACTCAAGGGATGAAAATAAAAGAGCTTGAGGGCGTTCGCGACGAACTGGAGAAGCGCGTTCGGACCATCGAGGCCCTGCTGATGTGCGAACGCGAGGCTGCGGAGCGGAAGACCAGGCCAACGACTGAAACCCGGAGTGCCACGGGCTAAGATTTGCGCCGCGCCGCCTTCGCAAAGGCGCCGCGGCTAGAGCGGTGGGCGCGACCGCAGCACGCCGGTATGCGTTGATCTGGACTTTTTTGCGGATTCATTGCTCGAAAGCGGGCATTTGCATCGCAAAACGGCATGTCCGCCTCGCCCGCACGCCGGTAAAATATTGCAGATCTGTTGCAGGGTATTCCCGTGTATACTTCAATCTGGGGACTGATTTGCCAAAAACGAGACCCTTGCAGTTCGCCTTTCTTGTTGCCGCATGCGCAATTGCCGCGGCTTCTTACGTTATTGTTGGGACGCTGAGCACCGCTTCGCCCGATGCGGCCGTCGAGGTCGAAGTCAATTCATCGAGTCATTTCGTGACCGCTGCATTGCCGATTCCGCATGGGCCATTGCTCTTGCCCAACGAGGAAACCAGCTCCGACAATTTTGAAAAAGATCAAGCGCGATTGGATGCGGCCTTCGACGCTCTGATTGAACAACAAGCAACAACGGCTGCTCCGGACGATGGACCGGAGAGAACGGACTCCATTCCGGATCCTTCCATTGATTCGACTCCTCCCAAGCAGAACTTCTCTCTTCTTGCTTATTACGTTTTTTCTGAAATTCCGCCCGACGAGAAGCCGGCTGACACTGTTTTGAAGACGATTAAAGACCTTCCAGTTGGAACGCCTGTTGAGGAGATCAGACGCGCTTCTGATGCTTTCGGCCTGGATTTCAATTTCATGAAAGCCGTGGCCAAAATCGAGTCGGGCTTCAATCCGAAGCAACGCACTGGATCGTATATTGGGCTATTTCAGCTCAGTAAGAATGAGTTCAAGCAAAACGGGTCTGGAAACATTACCGATCCGCGCGACAATTCCATCGCCGGCGCTTACAAATTTGCCACGGAGGCGCTTCTGTTCGAGTTCGGGACCGGCAGGAAACCGACGTTCAGCGACCTGTACCTGATTCATCAGCAAGGATGGCAGGGGGCCGCGCAACACATCAGGCAGCCGAAGCGCATCGCCTGGAAATCAATGTGCGCCACTGATGAAGGCAAGGAAAAAGGCGAACGGTGGTGCAAACTTGCGATCTGGCGCAATACGCTTCCCGCCATCAAACATGTTTGGAAATCAGTCGATAAGTTGACCTCCGCCGCATTTGTGGACATGTGGCGACAACGCGTTGACGAGCTGTATTCGCGCTATTCAATGGCAACCACGAAGAATTGACACATGTGCAGTGCATTACGTGATGTGCGAGCCGGACGTGCGAGCGTTTCCAGGAACGAATTGGCGGCCTGTGGCGTTGGCTATTGGTTATCCGGACATTTGACGTTTGATCGACGCAAACGCGGGCACGCATTCCAACCGGGCATGGCAGGGTAAATCGATTGACGACGGTGCAATCCATCGTGGCCGAGCGGCGCTGTAGGCCTGCCGCCATCGTAACGCTCGCGGCAATGGCCGCACTGACGGCGCTGACTGCCGACGCCGCGCCGAAACAGGCGCGCCCCGCGCAACCCCAGGAGGCGACGGCGCCGCGCGATGCCGGTGAGCCGATCATGGCGATCGTGTCCATCAAGACCCAGCAAGTCACGTTCTACGACGCCGACGGCTGGATCCTGCGCGCGCCGGTATCGACCGGCATCAAGGACCGCGAGACGCCGGCGGGCGTCTTCGCCGTTGTCGATAAAGAGGTCGACCACCGCTCGAACATGTATGACGACGCGTGGATGCCGCATATGCAGCGGATCACATGGAACGGCATCGCGCTGCACGGCGGCCCGTTGCCGGGCTATGCGGCCTCGCACGGCTGCGTGCGGATGCCCTTCGGCTTTGCCGACAGGCTGTACAACAAGACGCGGATCGGGATGCGGGTGATCATCGCACCGGGCGATCCAGCCCCGGTCGATTTTTCCCATCCGGCTCTTCTTGTCCCGAAGGCGGAGGCCATCGCGGCTGCGTCGACGCGGGCCGAGCCGCTCGCCCGTGAGGCCGCGGAAGCCGCCAAGGCCGTTGACGCCGCCAAGAAAACTGCCGCGGCAGCGGTGCGCGACACAGCGTCGCTTGCGGCGTCGCTGCGCAAGCTGGCATCGCTCAAGGCCCGCGCCGATGCCGAGCTCGCGGCCGCTGACAAGGCGCTCGCGGCCGCAAAAACGGACCAGGCGAAGGGACGGGCCGAGGAGCGGAGGCAGAAGGCCGCTTCCAGGGCCGAGGAAGCAGGGAAGCAGCTCGACGCCGCCACGGCCGACGCCAAGTCGAAGCCCGATGCCGCCGCTGCCAAGGAGGCCGTCAAGGCGGCCGAGGCCAGGAAGGCCGCTACCGCGAAGGCTGCACTCGATGCGCAACTCGCGCTCGTGCCGGTCTCGATCTACATCAGCCGCGCCACCCAGAAGCTTTACGTGCGACGCAATACGCACAAACGATGGCCGGACGGGGGCGAAGTGTTCGATTTCAGCATCGAGGTCCCGGTCACGATCCGCAATCCCGAGAAGCGGATCGGCACGCATGTATTCACCGCGATGGCGCGCACGGACGCCGGCAAGGACGCCAACTTGCGCTGGACCGCTGTCACGATCGACGACGCGGACGACCCCAAAAACGCGCTCGACCGCATCACTATCCCGCAGGAGGTCATCGATCGCGTCGGGCCGACCGCATTGCCGCGATCCTCAATCATCGTCTCGGACGAGCCGCTGAGCGCCGAGACCAACTATCGCACCGAGTTTGTCGCGGTGCTGAGCAATCAGCCCCAGGGCGGCTTCATCACGCGCGAGCCATCGACCGAATCCCTCCTTGCGGGCGACGGCCGGTACGACGACCGCTTCGGTTTTCCTTTTCAACGCGGTTGGAGTCCTCCAGCTGGCAATGCCCGTTGGCTGGGCGGCTGGGGTTGGCGCCGCTGGTAAGACGAAGCAAAGCGCGCGTAGGCCATATCGTGACTCAGCGCCATTCGCGTTCCGCGTGACAGGCCAAAACGAGGAACTGGCTATACTTGCACCGACTTTGCTGGTGCTGTAGCAGGCCCATCCCGGCGGCACCCAAAGTAGGGAATAATAAAGACGTCCTATCGTCGGACTACCAACCAGGGGAATAGGACGGAGGCCGCGAATTCTGCCAAAGTTGGTGGCACTTGCGGGTGTAGCTCAATGGTAGAGCAACAGCCTTCCAAGCTGATGACGAGGGTTCGATTCCCTTCACCCGCTCCAACCCTTCGTGCCTTCGGCGCTTCGATCGGCCCCCTAAAATACCCAAAAGCCGGGCTTTCTTCCCTTGCAAAGGCCCGATCTATAATGCATGACATCACCGCGGCGGGCCATTATATGGTCCGCCGCAGCCGCTTTCCGGAGGAGTGTAGCTCAATGGCTAGAGCACCGGTCTCCAAAACCGGGGGTTGGGGGTTCGAGTCCCTCCACTCCTGCCAAGCGGACCGGACGTACATATAGATAATGTGTTG
>JBKPRE010000066.1:0-14256 GCA_046734435.1 Pseudomonadota bacterium
AGCCGATCCGATGCTGCGAACCCTTGCCATCGCCATCATCCCAATCCTGCTTGCGGCGACGCCGTCCGCAGCCGTCACGTCGCAGGAAAAAATGGAGACGTGCAAAGTCGGCGCCGAAAGCCAGCAGCTTCAGGGCGCGAAGCGTTCCGCCTTCATTAAAAAGTGCATGGCAGGAGGAAATTATGAGCCGCCGGCGCGTAAGAACGCAGCGAAGCCGGAACAGAAAAAGTAGCCAGACCTACCGGGCGCTTGCCGCCGAAGCGGATGCAGGCCGCTCCAGCGGCTTGACGTCGAATGAGCGCAATTGACCGCGGCGAAGCACTTCGATCGTCGTGACACGATTGATCCGCTCGCCGTTGAGGATACGGATCAGATCGTCGACGCCGGTGATGGGCAGGCCATCGAGCCGCACGATGGTGTCGAGGCTCATCAACCCGGCGAGCGCCGCGGGGCCATGCGGCTCGAGCGCGGTGATCATTGCACCCGACGCATTCTCGATGTCCGCCGCACGCGCCTGCCGGCGCGGCACGGCCGTCGTTTGTGCCGATATCCCGATATAGGCGCGTCGAACGCGACCATGCTGGATCAGTTCGCCGAGAACGAACCTGGCGGTGTTGCTTGCGACCGCAAAGCAGATGCCCTGCGCGCCCATGATGACCGCCGTATTTATCCCAATGATCTCTCCCCGCGACGAGACCAGCGGGCCTCCGGAATTTCCCGGATTGAGGGCGGCATCGGTCTGGATCACGTCCTCGATCAGCCTGCCCGTGCGCGAGCGTAAAGACCGTCCGAGCGCTGAAATCACGCCCGCGGTCACTGTGGACTCGAACCCGAGCGGATTGCCGATCGCAACGACCAGCTGGCCGCGCTTGAGCAACTTTGAATCACCTAGCCGCGCACTCGGCAGATCGCGCGCAAAGCCGGCGCGCAACAGCGCCAGGTCGGTGTCTGAGTCCTCGCCCAAGCTGCGGGCTTCCATCAGGTGGCCGTCGGCATCCTGTAACCAGATGTCCTTGGCGCCTTCGACTACGTGGCTGTTGGTCAGCACCAACCCATCGGGGGCAATAACGACACCCGATCCGACACCGGCCGGGCGGCCGTTCTTTGCGCGCACTTCAACGCGCACCACAGCCGGGCCGACAGCGTCGGCAACCGAGGTAACGGCATTGGAATAGGCGTCGAGGATTTGAGTATCGCTGACGGACGGGGACGCGGCTTCGCCGGCGTCCCGGATTTCGGGCGACGAGGCAAAATCGAGCATTGGCCTGTTGTGGTTAAGTGAATTGGACCGTGATGTAAGTATTGCCAGGTCCAATGAAAAGATGCCGCTCGGTGCCTGTTCGTTTCCGGCCGTTTCCAGGGTCGGCTCAACGTGATTCAAATTGACCTGTTCCGTTTAACTTTCATCAAGTGTGCGGAGGTAAGGTGCTACGGGAACAAGTCAATTTCGTCTCAAAGGCCAAATGCGCAAGGCAAAGCAAGTCCGCAACAGGGCCCTTTCGGCAGGGGAAGGCCGGCGCGCTATCATTGTAATGGCAGCGCTTACCGGGCTGTTTTTCCTCGCTGCCTTCGTGACCGCGGGCTCCTTTCTCTCCACCGATCCGCAAGCGAAGAGTTCGGTATCGAAGGTAACCCCGCTGCCCCGGACGGAAGGCGGCGAAGCCGCAAGCCGCGTCGCTTCGATCGTCGTAGAAACTGACAAAAAAGGCCGCTGCGAGGAACGCCGGTTCGACAACCGCACCGGTAAAATGGTTTCGGCCAATTACGTCAACTGCGATGAACGGCTTGAACCGGAGCGCGACACCACGCCCTCGGAAAATATCAACCGCGAGCGGATCCGCGCCATCCTCGGTGCATTCAAGAAATAACCGACCACAGATTCAGCGGCTCCGCATTTATCGTCGCAGCCATTTGGTGATACGCGCCACGGCTTCGTGCATTTCGGCGGCGGATCCCGCATAGCAGAAACGCAGGAAATGTCTTCCGTTCACCGGATCGAAGTCGATGCCCGGTGTTGCGGCAACGCTCGCCTCATTGAGCATGCGTTTTGCGAAATCCAGGCTGTCGGCGGAGAAACTCGAAATATCCGCGTAGAGATAGAACGCCCCATCAACCGGCAGAAACTTGTCGAGTCCGGCTTTCGGCAGACCCTCCATGAGAATTCGCCGGTTCTCTTCATAGCCATGCTTGACGGCCTCCATCTCTTCGCGGCCATCGAATGCGGCCTCGGCCGCTACCTGCGCCAGAGTCGGCACCGAAATCGCAAGGTTACCCTGCAGACACTCGATCGAACGGACCAGAACGTCCGGCACGATCATCCAACCGACACGCCAGCCAGTCATGCAGAAGTATTTCGAAAAAGAATTGATCACGACTGCACGGTCGGACACGTTGGCCGCGGTTTCGGCGGCAAACGCATAGTCGAGTCCGTGATAAATTTCATCGGAGATGACGCGGATGCCTTCCGATTCGGCGACCGCGATCAGGCGTGCAAGCGCGTCGGCATCCATCATGGTGCCGGTCGGATTGGCTGGACTTGCAATCACGACCCCCTTGAGCGGTTTGCGCTGGTGCGCCGCGAGCAGTGCTTTTGCCGACAGAGCCCACCGCGTTTCAGCGGATGTCTCAATAAGCACCGGCTCGCATCCAAGCGCCGAGAGTATGTGACGATACGGCGGATAGCCGGGATTGGCCAAACCGACACGGTCGCCCGACTCGAACAGTGAAAGAAATGCCAGAATGAACCCACCGGAAGATCCGGTGGTCACCACGACACGGGCCGGGTCAAGAAGCAGATCGTAGGCATCCCTGTAGTGGCGCGCGATACGCGCGCGCAGTGATGCTATTCCGAGCGTCTCGGTATAACCGATGCGCCCGCGCGCAAGTGCGGCTTGTGCCGCTCGGATGGCCGTCGCGGGCGCCGGGGCGGCCGGCTGGCCGACCTCCATGTGGATGATATCGGCGCCTTGCGCCTCGCGTTGCGCCGCCGCCGCCATGACATCCATGACGATGAACGGAGGCACATCGCTGCGTTTCGATGGCGCTAATAGCCTTTTTGCCGCATCAAGCATCGTTTTTGGCCGATTGGGGCTTATTTCCCTGCCCCGCTGCCGCCGCATTCCCCGGATTGCTTGCGGCCAGCGCCGTCATGACGGGGGCGTGATCGCAGGCTGCGTTGACCGCCTGTGAGGGCGCCAATAGTTTCACGCGCATCGGTGCACATCGGCATGTCCTTGGACGGCACACCTATCAGGACGCGGCGCAGGGCGCCAGCAGCCCGGGCGATCGCCTTGCTCACTGCGGTCGCTGTCGGCACCGCCGGCATCGCACCCGCATACGCTCAGGACAGCTCGACGCGCGGGATGCCGATCATTCGTGATGCCGAAATCGAGCAATTACTGCGCGACTATGCACAGCCGGTCCTGCGGGCAGCGGGACTTGCAAAGCAGAATGTGAGGGTGGTCGTCCTGAGCGACCGCTCGTTCAACGCGTTCGTGATGGATGGCCGGCATATCTTCGTCAATGCGGGAACGTTGTTTGACGCCAAGACCCCCAATGAAGTCATTGGCGTCTTTGCCCACGAGACCGGACACCTTGCCGGCGGCCACCTGCAGCGCTTACGCGAACAGCTTGCCTCCGCGCAGACGGCATCGATCATCGCTTTGCTGGCCGGCATTGGCGCGGCGGTCGCCGGTTCCCGCGCCGGAGCAGGCGGCGGCGATATCGGAATGGCTGCAATCATGGCGCCGCAGCAGGCGATCATGCGCTCGGTGCTCTCCTATGTGCGCACGCAGGAAGATCAGGCCGATCACGCAGGAGTGAAATTCCTTAATGCGACAGGCCAATCGCCGCGCGGCATGG
This sequence comes from Pseudomonadota bacterium, assembly GCA_046734435.1. GTDB lineage: Bacteria > Pseudomonadota > Alphaproteobacteria > Rhizobiales > Xanthobacteraceae > Pseudolabrys. The sequence goes on from JBKPRE010000066.1 coordinate 3,862, forward strand.
TCGACCTGTTCAAGCGATTGAGCAGCGAATCGTTATTTAATTCACGCTACATTGACCCCTATATGCAAACCCATCCGATGCCGGCTGAGCGCGTCGCTGCACTCGAAACGATCGCCAAAGGCAGCCCGTACTGGGATCGCAAGGATCCTCCCGAGCTGCAGCTCCGCCACGACATGATGCGCGCCAAGCTTTCTGGCTTTCTGGAACGACCCGACACCGTCGCGCGGCGCTACCCGGCCAACGACCACAGCCTGCCTGCCCGTTACGGGCGCGCGATTTCGACCTACCGCAACGCCGACCTGCGACAGGCGATTGTGCAAATAGATTCGCTTATCCAGGCGCAGCCGAACAATCCCTATTTCTACGAGCTCAAGGGCCAGGCGCTGCTGGAAGGCGGACATCCGTCGGAAGCCGTCGCTCCGCTGCGGCACGCCGTCCAGCTATCGCACAACAACGCGCTGATCGAGATCATGTTGGCACAGGCGCTCAACGCCACCGGCAACGCGAAACTTTCCGAGGAAGCCGTAGCAATGCTCCGCGCTGCAATTATACGCGAACCGGAAGCCCCGAATGCCTACTCGCAGCTCGCTGTGGCCTATGGCCGCAAAGGTGATCTGGCCAATGCCGACCTTGCTTCCGCACAGGCCGCCTTCAGCCGCGGCGACATCAAGACCGCACGTCAATTGGCCGCCCGCGCCAAGACTCGTCTTCCGGTCGGCTCTCCCGCATGGGTGCGGGCCGACGACATTGTCAATGTCAAACCGCCCAATGCCAACGCCGGCCTCCGTTAGTCACAAGGACAAGAGAACCATGAAATCGATTTCGCGCTCTTACGCGGCCGCCTGTGCGGTCATATTGACCCTGGCGGCAGCGCCGAGCTCAAACGCCGACGAGTTGTCGTCCGGTCAGCGCAGCGAGGTCGAGCGTATTGTCCGTGAGTACCTGATCGCACACCCTGAGGTGCTTCAGGAAGCGATGAACGAGCTCGACAAGCGGCAGACGGCGGCACAAGCGGAGAAGCACAAGGCCGCGATCAAGCAATATTCGGAAGTCTTGTTCAGCTCGCCGCGGCAGGTCGTACTCGGCAATCCGAACGGCAACGTCACCTTCGTTGAGTTCTTTGACTACAACTGCGGCTATTGCAAGCGCGCCATGGATGACATGCTCACGCTGCTCAAGAACGACCCGAAGCTCAAGGTCGTCCTGAAGGAATTCCCCGTGCTCGGACCAGGGTCGGTCGAGGCGGCGCAGGTCGCGGTTGCGGTCCAGATGCAGGACAAGACGGGAAAGAAGTATCTCGAATTCCATCAGAAGCTGCTCGGCGCGCGCGGTGAGGCGAACAAGGCGCGCGCGCTGGCTGTCGCCAAGGACATCGGCCTCGACATGGCGCGGCTCGACAAGGACATGGCAAGTCCCGAAGTGAAGGCAACCTTGCAGGAAAGCTTCAAGCTCGCCGAAGCGCTCGGGCTCAACGGCACGCCGAGCTACGTGATTGGCGACAACGTCGTCGTTGGCGCGGTCGGACTCGAGGCTCTCAAGGAGAAGGTCAACACGTCGCGCTGCGGCAAACCGAGCTGCTGACGGACGGCAAGTCCATCAATAGCCGTCGATAACTCCGGCCGCCGCGGTATCCTGCGGCGGCCATTTTTGCATCGAAAGTGATAACGGAACAAAGTTCCCGCGGGGCAGTTGTTGCGCGCATGTACACGTTCGGGATGGAAGAGGAATACTTCCTGTTCGAGGCCAAAACGCGCCACGCGGTGCGGCGCGCGAACAAGAAATTCCTTGCACTTGCGCAAAAGGAGCTCGGCGACCGCGTCATGACCGAAATGCTGCAATCGCAGCTCGAGGTCGCCACCCCGCCCTGTGCCACCATGAACGAGGCTCGCGGCTATCTCCGGCACTATCGCCAAACGCTTGCAAAGGCGGGCGCGGAGCACAAGCTTGGCCTCGCAGCCATGGGAACCTTTCCCCTCGCCTTCTGGCCGCAGCAGATGGTAACGCGCAAGGCACGTTACGGCCCCATCATGGACGACCTGCAGATGATCGGTTACCGCAACATGTTGTGCGGGATGCATGTGCACGTCGCGGTGCCGGACGTCGACACGCGCATCAACTTGATTATGCGGCTGACGCCTTACCTTCCGCTCCTGCTCGCCCTTTCGACCTCCTCGCCGTTCTGGCAAGGCCACCTGACCGGTCTCGTAGGTTACCGGCTGGCTGCGTACGATGAGTTGCCGCGCACGGGATTGCCTGAGCTCTTCCGCACCAATGAGGATTATCGCGAATTCATCTCCGCGCTGACCTGGGCAAAAATTATTCCGGATGCAAGTTATATTTGGTGGGCCATACGGCCCTCGCTCAACAATCCGACCATCGAGTTGCGCGTCGCCGATAGCTGCACGCGGCTCGAGGATGCCATCGGCATCGCAGCGCTTTTCCGTTGTCTCGTGCGCGCGCTCGATCGCGATCGCGCGCTCAATGCAGGATTCGATCGCGTCGGCCGCGCGATCACGCAAGAGAACAAATGGCACGCACAGCGTTACGGTATCGCTGCGACCTTCGTTGAGCCTTTCTCCCGCTCACCGCTCACACTCCCGCAATGGCTCGATCAGGTCATCGACTTTATCGCCGAAGATATCGAGGCACTCGACTGCGCCGGTGAAATCAGGCACCTGCATGCCATTGTCGCCCACGGTACGAGCGCTGACCGGCAGATCGAAATATTCGGCAAGGCCAAGTCCGCCGGCCGCCGAGGGTTAACGGCGCTCAAGGACGTCGTTGATTGGGCGGCATCTGAGACCCAGGCGATTTGCGGGCCAAAACCGTGGACCTGATGACCGGTCCGGGCTTCCCCTTATCCTCGCGGCCACCTATAAAGCTCGACGATTTCTCGCGCTCGGAGCCCCTCGCGCGAGCTCGGCGGGGACCTCATGGCCAAGACGATCTACGTCCTTAACGGACCCAATATGAACCTGCTCGGCACGCGAGAGCCCGAGAAATACGGGCCCGCCACCTTGACCGACGTTGAGAAACTTTGCGCGGAGACGGCGAAGCGCTTCGGCATGGATGTCGTCTGCCGTCAATCGAACCACGAAGGCGAATTGGTCGACTGGATTCAGGAGGCGCATTCCAAGAAAGCTGCGGGGATAGTGATCAACCCGGCTGGCTACACGACGACATCGATTGCCATCATGGACGCATTGTTGGCGGTGCAGCCGACACCCGCGATTGAAATCCACATCACCAATATCCACCAGCGCGAAGCCTTCCGGCACAATTCGTATATTTCCAAGGCAGCAAGGGCAGTGGTCGCCGGTTTCGGCGTCAACGGCTATGTGCTGGCGATCACCGGCCTCGCCGGCATCGTCAACGCAAAACAGAAACGTTGAGCGCCGGATGGGCAAATCACCCAAGTCGATCGTCGACCATGAACTCATCCACGAGCTGACCAGGCTCCTGGATGAGACCGGTCTGACCGAGATCGAGATCGAGCAGGATGGCCGGCGCGTACGGGTGGCGCGCGGCGCAACGGCAACCGCAGCGCCTGCCGCCGTGCGCGTCGAAGTGGCGCCGTCGCCAGCTGCGGTGGACACCGCAGCCAAGCTGATCGATCCGTCCAAGCATCCCGGCGTTGTCATTTCACCGATGGTCGGCACCGCCTACGCAGCCTCAGAGCCGGGCGCCAAGCCCTTCATCGACGTCGGCACCACGGTCAAAGCCGGCGATACGCTCCTGATTGTTGAAGCGATGAAGACGATGAACCAGATTCCGGCCCCGCGCGCCGGCACTGTCATTCAAATTCTTTTCGAGGATGGTCAGCCGGTCGAGTTCGGCGAGCCGTTGGTGATTATCGAGTGATGCCGATACGCGTTACCTCGCAATGCTCTCGTCATGAGGAGGCCGCGGAGCGGCCGTCTCGAAGTGTTCGATAAGATCCTGATCGCCAATCGCGGCGAAATTGCTTTGCGCGTGTTGCGCGCCTGCAAGGAGCTCGGGATCCCGACTGTGGCGGTGCACTCGACCGCCGACGCGGACGCCATGCATGTGCGTTTCGCAGATGAGAGCGTCTGCATCGGCCCGCCCGCCGCGAAAGACAGCTATCTCAACATTCCCTCAATTCTTTCGGCCTGCGAGATTACCGGCGCGGACGCCGTTCATCCCGGTTATGGGTTTTTGTCCGAGAACGCGCGCTTTGCGGAAATCCTCGCCGAACACGGCGTGCAGTTTATCGGCCCGAAGCCCGAGCATGTCCGCATTATGGGTGACAAAATCGAGGCCAAGCGGACCGCGAAAAAGCTCGGCATTCCGGTCGTGCCCGGCTCCGAGGGCGGGGTGAGCACCGACCAGGAAGCAAGCAAAATTGCCAGCCAAATCGGCTTCCCCGTTTTGATCAAGGCGGCGGCCGGCGGCGGCGGCCGGGGAATGAAAGTTGCACGTTCTGCTGCCGAGCTATCGACCGCACTTTCGACCGCCCGGACCGAGGCCAAGGCCGCTTTTGGCGATGACGCCGTCTATATCGAGAAATATCTCGAGCGCCCCCGCCACATCGAGATTCAGGTGCTCGGTGATGGCCATGGAAATGCCATCCATCTCGGCGAGCGCGACTGCTCCTTGCAGCGGCGTCACCAGAAGGTCTGGGAGGAAGGCCCCTCTCCCGCGCTCAACGCCAACACGCGTGAGGCAATCGGCGAGACCGTCGCCAAGGCGATGCGCGAAATCGAATATCTCGGTGTCGGTACCGTCGAATTCCTGTACGAAGACGGCAAATTTTACTTCATCGAGATGAACACACGCATTCAGGTCGAGCATCCCGTCACCGAGATGATCACCGACATTGACCTGATTTTCGAGCAGATCCGCGTTGCTGCCGGAACCAACCTCGCCATCAAGCAAAGCGACGTGAAGTTTCACGGCCACGCCATCGAATGCCGCATCAATGCAGAAAACCCGATCACTTTCCGTCCGTCGCCCGGCAAAATCCTGCACTATCACCCGCCGGGAGGCCTCGGTGTTCGCATCGATTCCGCGGTCTATCAGGGCTACACCATTCCGCCATACTACGATTCACTCGTCGGCAAGCTGATCGTGCACGGGAAGACCCGTACCGAGTGCCTGATGCGGCTCAAGCGCGCGCTCGACGAAGTCGTGGTCGACGGAATTGAAACGACGTTGCCGCTCTTCCGCGCCCTGGTGCGCGAAAAGGATGTAATCGACGGCAATTACCACATTCACTGGCTGGAGCAGTTCCTCGCGCGCGGCGGCATCGACGACTAGGCCGGCGCGCCACCTCTGCCCGTGAGGCGCGTCAATAGCGCACAGATATCGTTGGGGTCGTAGGGCTTGGCGACGAACAACGATCGCGGCACCAGCGGCGATATTTCGGAAAGCTTGTAGCGTCCCGAGACGTAGACAATAGGCATCTCGGGCCGCATTTCGCGTGCTCGCTCCGCAAGCTCGGCGCCGTTCATACCACCGGGCAGGCTGATATCTGTGAACAGCACGTCGATGCTTGCTCCCGATCTCATGTAGCGCAGCGCCTCATCTGCCGTGGCGACTTCGCGCACGCGGAAGCCGGACTCGACCAGACGGTCGGCGACCAGGTTGCTGATCATCACTTCGTCTTCAACCAGCAAGACCGAAACAGCCGCTGCCCCGCTCATGCGCCGCCTCCCCGTCTATTGCCCGCTGACGTCCCAACGACAGCGTCCGAAAATGCCGCATTTGGGGTGTGGAAAGCGTTAACGGAATGAGCCTCAAGGCCGCTGATTCCATTATTCGTTTGCGTTACGGTAGGACAGGCTCGCTGCTTCGCCATGGCAAATCGCGAAAACACTTTCATCGAGATTACGCCCGACGTGCTGCTGAAGGCATACGCCTGCGGGATTTTTCCGATGGCGGAAAGTGCCGATGACCCCGCACTCTACTGGATCGAGCCGGACATGCGGGGGGTGATTCCGCTGCAGGGGTTTCATATTCCGGCCCGCCTCGCCCGCACTGTCCGCTCGACGCGCTATACGATCCATATCGACCGCGACTTCGACGCGGTCGTCGAAGGCTGCGCCGAACCCAAGCAGGACCGCTCGCGCACATGGATCAATATCCGTATTCGCCGCATCTACCGGTCGTTATTCGATCGCGGTCACTGCCACACGGTGGAGGTCTACGACGGCGATCAACTTGTTGGCGGATTGTACGGCGTGTCGCTGGGCCGCGCCTTTTTCGGCGAGAGTATGTTCCATCGCGTACGCGACACCTCGAAGATTGCGCTCGTGCATCTCGTCGCACGCCTCAAGCTGGGCGGTTACCGGTTGCTCGACACTCAATATGTTACCGAGCACCTAAGGACCTTCGGCGCCGTTGAAATTCCGAAGCGCCGCTATCACCGGCTGCTCGAAGAGGCGTTGCATGGCGATGCCGATTTTGCTGCTCTGCCTGTTACGCGGGCAATCAGCGGCGAAGAAGCGCTCTCGATTCTTCGCGATAATGAGTGATTAACGCGCCGGCGGCGGGAAGAAGCCGGGCGGCGGCGGCGCGCGCTGCGGCTGTGGCGGCGGCGATGTACGACGCTGCTGTGGTTGCTGTTGCTGTTGTCGCGCGGGCGGCTTCGCCGTCTGGTCCGCCGGCACTTCGGCGACATTCGGATTCTGACCGCCTTTGCATTCGGTCAGCCATACGTCGTAGATCGGGTGTTCGACCGCATGCAGGCCCGGGCTTGCAGCGAACATCCAGCCGGTGAAGATCCGTTTGATTTCGCCCTGCAGAGTGACTTCATCGACTTCAACAAAGGCATCGGTATTGGGTGTCTCGGTCGGTGGCCGCGAGTAGCAAACGCGCGGCGTCACCTGCAGCGCGCCAAACTGCACGGTCTCATTGATCGCGACGTCGAATGAAATGATCCGTCCGGTGATCTTGTCGAGACCCGAAAATATCGCGGTCGGATTGGTGATGCGTTGCGGCGGCGGCTCGACCACAACTTCGTCACTGGGCTGCGGCGCTGTGTTGGCCTGCTGCGGAGCATTGCGCGGCGAGCCTGGACCGGGCGGCAGCGCCGTAGGCGGCTGCGAGGGCGTCGATACATCTTGTTGTGGACGTTGACCCGGCGGCGGAGCTGGCGCCACGATTCCGCCGGGCGGCGGCGGAAGCGGCTGCGACTGGATCGAGCCGGCCCCCGGCCGATTGGACGGCGGCAAATTCATCGGGGCGGGCAATGGCTGCGATGGCGGCGTATCGCGCCCGCTGGGATAGTAAGGCGGCGGGGGTGGTGCGTTCGGAACATCAACAGGCGGCCGCGGCGGCGGATCGCTGAAAATCGAGCCGAACTGTGCAAATGCCGGTGGCGCCGCGAGCACTGCGGCGAGCACAAACAACGCAACGGGGCGGATGCGGCGCGCCATCAAGATCCGATTACGGCCTCGGCCAGCGTGAATTAGCAGCGCCCGGTTAACACGGCGAATACGGCGGCGGAAGGGCGCCGTTTTTGGCTACTGATTTCCCGGATTCCAAGCCTTGTAGTCCCCGGTCGCCTTCGGCCGCCGCCCGGCCGCGAGTGTCGATCCGGGTGGGCGGTATGCACCCGGCGTTCCGGTCAAATTCGGCCGATGCGGCTTCTGCCACGGATGCGGTTTATAGCTTTCCTGCGTCGGTGGAGTGTCGACAGTGTGATGGAGCCAGCCGTGCCACGACGGCGGCACAGTCGAGGCTTCCGTATAGCCGTTATAGATCACCCAGCGGCGCTCGAAACCGAGCGTCTTGTCGATCTTGCCGCCGCGGGTCCGATAGTACCGGTTGCCGAACTCGTCCTCCCCGACGGGCTCGCCATACATCCACGTCCAGAATTGCGTCCCGAAGGTCTGCGAATTCCACCAGGTGAACAATTTGAGCAAGAAACTTTTCATCGGCGGCGCACATTAAATCCCGTTGCAATGGCGGCGTTTTGCCACCTGACCGCCGCGTTGTCCAGCGAGAGCATGTTGAAGCGCTTGGATGTTAGGCCATATTTGCCGCACAGACATGAATGATATGAAGGGCGCATGGATTCGCTCAGAGCCGCGCTGACCTCGGTCAAGAATCTGCTCGACTGGCTGCCCGATCTGGTGGTCGCACTGCTAATCCTCGCGATCGCGGTGCTTATTGCGCTCGCGCTCCATCTCTGGGCGCGCAAGCTCGTCCGTCGAGCCATAGCCGGACGTTATCCTTTTGCCTTCTCCGTTTTCACCCAAACGCGTGGGCTCACAAAGGCGGCACTGCTCATTCTGGCGATGATGATTGCCGTCCCGGTTGCGCCGCTGCCGCCGGAAACCGCGGCTCTGCTCGCCCGCATGATGGCAGTCGCCGTGATTGGCCTCATCGGCTGGGCGGCGGTCGTAGCGCTGCATATCGCCGCCGATCTTTATCTTCGTCGCTTCCGCCTCGACATCGATGACAACTTGCTCGCGCGCAAACACAACACCCAGGTGCGCGTGCTTGCGCGCACGATCGACGTGCTGCTGGTCATGCTCACACTCAGTGCCGCCCTGATGACGTTCCCGGCCGTGCGGCAATACGGCGTGAGCCTTTTTGCCTCTGCCGGTCTCGCGGGCATCGTCGCAGGTCTCGCCGCGCGTCCGGTGCTCAGCAACCTGATGGCAGGCGTACAACTTGCGATGACGCAGCCGATCCGACTCTATGATGCGGTCATTGTCGAAAACGAGTACGGCACCATCGAGGAGATTACGTCCACTTATGTTGTCGTGAAGCTGTGGGACCTCCGGCGGATGATCGTCCCGCTCACTTACTTCATCGAGAAGCCGTTCCAGAACTGGACACGTGAAAACTCCTCGCTCATCGGCAACGTGATGATGTACCTCGACTACCGAGCGCCGGTCGGCATCATCCGCCAGAAATTCAGGGATATCGTCAAGGACTCCAAACTGTGGGATGGCCAGACGGCCGCCCTGCAGATTACCGACTTCAAGGAAGGCACAATGGAGCTGCGTCTGCTAATGGGCGCCCGCTCGTCGGGGGCGGCCTTCGATTTGCGCTGCGAGGTGCGCGAAAAGCTCATTGATTTTATCCAGCGCGAGCATCCCGAGGCGCTGCCCCACTCCCGGCAGGTCGCGCTCAAGAGCGAGCCGGAAGCCGATGCCGCGTCGAAGGACCTGAGCAGCAGAAAAACCGCCAGCGGGCGGTAGCTTGCCGCCTTGACGTTTCGATGATTGAGTGCGCCGCTTCCAAAAAGCGGAGCGCGCAATGCGTTACACCCTGCGGATCGCTTCGGCCATTGCGCTGCTGTTGTCGAGCACACCTGTTCTTCGAGCGGATGAGACCGTCGGCATCGGCGGTTCGAAGGCGGTTCTGCTGCGCCCTTCTGCGCCTCGAGCGAGCGTCATCCTCATACCGGGAGGCGACGGGTACATCGCGGCCGGTCCCGGCGGTACGATTGGCAAACTCAAGGGCAATCAGCTGGTGCGTACGCGCAACGCCTATCTCGCGCGCGGGCTTGCGGTTCTCGTTGTAGATGTCGACGTCGATCTTGCGCTCGCCGTGGACTACATGGCTGCCATCAAGCGGCCGGTTACGGTCATTGCGACGAGCAAGGGCACGCTTCGCGCGGCGCATGGACTCGCAGGCGGAGCGAAACCGGACGCGCTGGTCCTTACGTCCGGTTTCCTGACCGATGGCTCCGGCAGCCGCCAGAACGTTGCAAACATCCTTGGCTCGCCAAGGTTATTGCCACGCACTTTGGTGATCGCGCACCGGCACGATTCATGCCGCTTCACCCTGCCCGCTGGCGTTGAGCCGTTCATTCGCTGGGCCGGCGGGAAGGCCAGCGTCAAATGGCTCGACGGTGGAATAGATTCCGGTGATCCCTGCCAGGCCCGCGGCCATCACGGATTCAACGGTCTCGATGGCGAGGTTGTTTCGGCAGCGGCCGGATTTGCGATGCAGGCCCGAGCGTCAATTCACAGCCTTGGGTAATCCGGACGGCGCATTTCTCACCGCCCGCTTGGGAGCTAACACACTGACTCAATTCCGAGAATCAGCGACTCCAACCTTGGGTAAGAACCGATTTTCCCCGTCCTGTCCCCCGCCCCGTCGTCGCGCGCTGTTTGCGGCTGATGCACGCAAGTCCCATTTTTCCGTCATTTTTCCGTCATGGCCGGAGGCATAAAAACCTAGGATCGCCCCGTGAGAAAAATGCTTTCCGGGCGTCCAGGATCGCCCAATACTGGGCTCGTTCTCGCGGTCCGTTTGTCCCCAAAGTTCACCGTCGGACACAAGATTTAGTGTTTGATTCAGATTTACCGACTATCTCTTGTTGACGCGTACGGCGAGTCCACTTAGCTTTGATTTGTTCGGTGGCGTTGAGTTTCAGGTTCCCTCCGGACCCTCAGAACGGCTTTTCAGTCGATG
>JBKPRE010000067.1:0-17062 GCA_046734435.1 Pseudomonadota bacterium
CATAAAGCACGAGGTTGGAACGATGAGTGACATTGGCGAGCGGGTGAAAAAGATCGTCGTGGAGCACCTGGGCGTAGAACCCGACAAGGTGAACGATCAAGCCAGCTTTATCGATGATCTTGGCGCCGACAGCCTCGACACGGTTGAGCTCGTGATGGCCTTTGAAGAAGAATTTGGCTGCGAGATCCCCGACGATGCCGCTGAGACCATTCTGACCGTTGGCGACGCGATTAAATTTCTTGAAAAGAACGCCAAAAGCTGAGCGCGTCCCGCGCGGCTGCTCGATTGCTTCGCTCGTCAGTGGCTTTGGGCCGTCCGCAGTGCGACCGTGGCAATAGGTGCGCTCGGAGCCGGCCATGAGACGTGTCGTCGTTACCGGAATGGGGATGCTCACGCCGCTGGGATGCGGCGTTGAAGCAACCTGGACGCGGCTCCTTAAGGGTGAAAGCGGCGCGAAGAAGATCGACACCTTCGATGCTTCCGACATTGCATGCAAGATCGCCTGCGTCATCCCGCGGGGCGACGGTGCGGGTGCGACATATAATGCCGACCAGTGGATGGAGCCGAAGGAGCAGCGCAAGGTTGATGAATTTATTGTCTTTGCGATGTGCGCCGCGCGTCAGGCCCTCGACGATGCAGGGTGGCATCCCAAGAGTTACGAAGAGCAGACTACGACCGGCGTACTGATCGGATCGGGCATCGGCGGTATCGAGGGAATAGCCGAAACGGCGCTGGCTCTGAAAGAGCGCGGCCCGCGCCGAGTGTCGCCGTTTTTTATCCCCGGTCGCATCATCAATCTTGCGTCTGGTTTCGTTTCGATAGAATTCGGGCTAAAGGGCCCCAACCATGCGGTCGTCACAGCGTGCTCTACTGGCGCTCACGCGATCGGAGATGCAGCGAGGCTTGTCGCGCTTGGTGACGCCGAGGTGATGGTGGCGGGTGGCACGGAATCGCCGGTCAACCGCATTTCACTCGCCGGATTTTCCGCGTTGCGCGCGCTTTCGACCAATTTCAACGATGATCCGACACGCGCTTCACGGCCTTATGACAAAGAACGCGACGGCTTCGTGATGGGCGAAGGAGCCGGCGTCGTGGTGCTGGAATCCCTCGAACATGCAAAGGCGCGCGGAGCCAAGATTTATGCGGAACTGATTGGTTACGGACTGTCTGGCGACGCTTACCACATCACCGCACCGGCGCCGGACGGCGATGGCGCGCTGCGCTGCATGAGCGCGGCGATCCGTCGCGCCGGCATCTCCGCGAGTGACATCGACTACATCAATGCCCATGGCACCTCGACCCCGCTCGGCGATGAGATCGAACTCGGTGCAGTGCAAAAACTGGTTGGTAACTCTTCTGGCCATGTTTCGATGTCCTCGACCAAATCGTGTATTGGCCATTTGCTCGGTGCTGCGGGTGCAGTGGAGGCAATATTCTCAATTCTCGCAATCCGAGATCGGGTCGCCCCGCCAACAATCAATCTCGACAACCCCTCGGTCGACACCCCGATCGATTTGGTGCCCCACCATATGCGCAAGCGGGAGGTCGATACGGCACTATCGAATTCATTTGGCTTCGGCGGGACAAATGCTTCCCTGATTTTCCGCCGGTACGCGAACTAAAAAAAGCATCGACAGGGTCCCCCAGCTTTCGCCATAATTTTTTCTAACGTGCGGCATGCGCTGGTGTTTTGTCGGCGGTGCTGACTAGTGGAGCGAACCAGGTGAATTCCAATTTGCCGCCGGCAGGAAGTGGCAATGGCTTGTCGACTGCAAAGCCGGCAGTGCCGCGTAGCCCGCGTGCCGCGCTCGAGCCGGAACGTGTGCCAATGCCGAGCCGTCGCTCCACTCGCGCGCGACACCCGGTCATTGTGGTCGGGAATGCAATCTTTACCGTTTTGATCGTGATTTCGGTTGCGGTCGGCGCCGCGCTGTTTTTCGGAAAGCAACGCTTCGATGCCGCAGGGCCACTCGCCGACGACAAGGTGGTCAATATTCCGCGCGGGCTGGGAATCCGCGATATCGCCGACTTACTGCAGCGCGAAGGAGTAATCGACCAACCTTACATTTTCATGGGTGGAGTTATCGCCCTTAAAGCGCGCGGTGAGCTCAAATACGGCGAATATCAGTTCAGTAAACATGCGAGCGTCGCCGACGTCGTCGACACGATTATTGAAGGCAAAGTGGTGCAGCACGCCTTCACTGTCCCCGAAGGCTTGACATCCGAGCAGATTGTCGCGCGGCTTCTCGAGAACACGGCGCTCACAGGGCAAATTAAAGAGATTCCACGTGAGGGGACGCTGTTGCCTGAAACGTACCGTTTCACGAAAGGAATGACGCGTGAGCAGATTATCCAGCGTATGCAGCAGGCGCATCGGCGTGTGTTGCAAGACGTGTGGGAGCACCGCATGCCGGACCTGCCGGTCAAGACGCCGGAGCAGCTGGTTACCCTTGCGTCGATTGTGGAAAAGGAGACCGGGCGACCTGACGAGCGAACAAGGGTGGCTGCGGTGTTCGTGAATCGCCTCAAAACCAAAATGCGACTGCAGTCGGATCCGACGATCATATATGGGCTGACTGGCGGGAAGGGCTCGCTCGGCCGGCCAATTCAGAAGAACGAAATCGAGCAACCAACGCCGTACAATACGTATGTCATCGACGGCCTGCCGCCGGGACCGATTGCCAATCCGGGACGAGCTTCGCTGGAAGCTGCGGCAAATCCGGCGCGCACCAAGGAGATCTATTTCGTTGCGGACGGTAGTGGCGGCCACTTGTTCTCGGACAACTACTCCGAACACCAGAAGAACGTTGCGCGGTTGCGAGGCTTAGAGCATTCCAACGGCAACCAGAGTGGCCGGCAATGAACGGCTCGCCCTTGTGACGTGTGGTTCGCGCGGCTAAGGTCGTAACACTTTCGAGAAAGTATCAACGCGAGACCCTGAAGCCATGGCTCTGTCGAGCATGACCGGTTTTGCTCGAAGTCATGGCGTAGCCGGCGCTTATGCGTGGGCGTGGGAGATCAAATCTGTAAATGCCAAAGGCCTGGACCTGCGATTTCGTCTTCCGGCTGGTTGGGATGCAGTGGAAGGGCCATCGCGTGCCCGGGGCACTGCAAAACTTTCGCGCGGCACGGTTTACGCCAACCTCACCGTTGAGCGCAAAGGCACGCAACCGACTGTGAGGGTAAATGAGCCCGTCCTCGGTGCCGTCCTTTCGGCGCTTAAAGGCCTTTCGGGAAAGGTGCAGGCAGCGCCGCCAACTCTCGACGGCATCTTGTCGCTCAAGGGTGTGATTGAAATTACCGAAGAGGACGAGAGCGAGGAGGACCATCGCGCTGCCGAGACTGCGATTATCTCCGGCTTCGAAGAAGCGTTGGCGGCATTGCTCCACATGCGGCAGGCAGAAGGTAAAACTCTTGGAGGGCTTCTATCGGCGCGGCTCGAGGAAATCGCGACGCTCTCGGCACGAGCGGAGAGCGCCCCGGGGCGCAAGCCGGAAGCAATCAAGACGCGTCTTGCCGACCAAGTCGCAGCGTTGCTCCACGCCTCCGATCGTTTCGATTCGGATCGGCTCTACCAGGAGGCCGTTCTGCTTGCTGCCAAAGCCGATATCCGCGAGGAGCTCGATCGTCTTGTCTCGCACGTTGCACAGGCAAAGAAACTCTTGGCCGACGGCGGCGCGATCGGCCGCAAGCTCGACTTTTTGGCGCAGGAGTTGCACCGCGAATCAAATACGCTGACCGCCAAGGCCAACGATCTTGAACTCACGAATATTGGCCTTGAACTCAAGGGCGCAGTCGAGCAATTCCGCGAGCAGGTGCAGAACTTGGAGTGATCACGCGATGGCGGGTCGGGAAAAGGGGGACAGGGTTGCCCGACGGGGCCTGATGCTGGTTCTTTCCTCTCCGTCGGGAGCAGGTAAGACCACATTATCGCGCAAGCTGCTCGATGAAGACAAAAACGTCATGTTGTCTGTGTCAGTCACGACACGAAAAAAGCGTCCTGGCGAAAAAGACGGGCGTGACTACCACTTCATCGATCGGCGACAATTTGATGCGCTCGTCGAGAAGAATGAGTTGCTCGAGTGGGCCGAAGTTTTCGACAATTACTACGGCACACCGAAGAAACCGGTAATGGATGCTCTTGCAACGGGCCGCGATGTCTTGTTCGACATTGACTGGCAGGGTACGCAGCAATTGGGCGACAAAGCTCCCAATGATCTGGTGACTGTCTTCGTCCTTCCGCCGTCGATTCCCGAACTTAAACGTCGCCTGAATATGCGCGCACAAGACGACTACGAGACGATTAATCGGCGTATGGCTAAGGCCGCTGACGAGATGAGTCATTGGTTCGAATACGAGTATGTCGTCATCAACCAGGATCTTGATCAGGCCTTTGCCGACGTGTCGGCGATTCTGGCGGCAGAACGGCTCAAACGCGAACGCCAACCAGGGTTGTCGGATTTTGTCCGAAGCCTGCAGGCAAAGATCTAGGCCGTCAGGACGACACGGCCGACAATTTTCCCGGCGCGGAGGTCATCAAGGGTGGCAGAGGCCTGCGCGAGCGGCCGCTCCGCAATGGGCGGCGGCTTGATATCTTTGGAACGCACGAGTTCGATCAATTCTCGCGCTTCGGCCAGTGTGCCGGTTGTAGTCCCTTCGATCGTCATCGCTTTCAGCGGAAACATGGCCACGGCCGTCGAATAAGCGCCGCCAATCAACCCGGTGACAACGACCTTTCCACCCTTGGCCAGCACGCCGGTCGCAAAATTCAGGGAGGCGTCCGAACCCGCAAAGTCGCACGCGGCATAGATGCCACCGCTTGCCTTGAGCAGGGTCTTGCGGGCGCTCGGGTCCGATGGATCGAAAGCTTGAGCCGCTCCCGCAGCCAGCGCGGCATCGCGCTTTTTGCCGTCGATATCGGCAACAAAGGGGGCCGTGCCATACATCGCACGGGCCAGGGCAAGACCCATCAGGCCAACTCCGCCCAGTCCAACCAGCAAGAGTGGCGCGCGTTTCGCGCGGCCGGCGAGCCGCTTGAGCGCGGCATAGGCAGTGAGTCCAGAGCACATCAGGGCGCCGGCGTAGCCGGGCGCCAAGGGCGCATAGTCAATCAGGTAGCGGGGGTGTGGCACCAGCACGTGCGTGGCAAAGCCGCCATCAACCGTAACGCCGAGATGACGCGGCGCGGCGCAGATGTTCTCATCGCCCACATCGCACGCCGCGCAACGCCCACAACCGATCCATGGATAGACCGCAACCTTGGCGTCGGGCTTCACGTCTGCATCGGGGCCTGAGCTTTCAACCAGCCCTGCGATCTCGTGCCCCAGTGTGAAGGGCAGAGTGCGCCCCGCCTGTACGTCGAGTTTCTTGCCGTCGCCGAGCAGAAAGTATCCATCCTGCATGTGCAGATCGGAATGACAGACGCCGCAACGCTCGATCCGCACAAGGACTTCGGTGCCTTTTGGCCGCGGTGCTTCGACGATGGTTTCGCACAGCGGGGCACCGTAGGCGTTTAACGATTGGCGATGCATTTGCATCCGCAGACCTTACACGCGGCCGTGGGTCTGCCCAGCAAAAATATTCGCCATGGCGACGAAACCATCGACCGGAATTTCTTCGGCCCGTGCGGTCGGATCAATGCCGGCTTGCTCAAGCAAAGAATTCGCGTCGACACCCAGCGTCTTCAAGCTTTGCCGCAACATCTTCCGCCGTTGGCCGAAAGCTGCCTCGGTTACCCGTTGCAGCGCAATCGCGCCGCATTGGGCCGGCACTGGTCTTGGCGTCAACCGTACCACTGACGAAGTGACCTTCGGCGGAGGTACAAAAGCCGACCGCGCCACGTCGAAAAGGATCTTTGCCTCGCTGCGCCATCCCGCAAGTACCGACAGCCGGCTGTAGGATTTGCTGCCAGGCTTCGCGACAATTCGTTCCGCAACTTCACGCTGGAACATCAGGACAAGGGAATCGTACCAGGGCGGCCATGGCTCTGCGGTGAGCCATCCGACAAGAAGAGGTGTTGCAATGTTGTAGGGAAGGTTTGCAATGATCCGCGCACGTTCGGGACCGAGTTGCTCGCGTGGATCGATTTCAAGCGCGTCGCCTGCAACGATATCGAGACCTCCGGGATACCGTGCGGCGATCTCTGCAAGCGCATCGATTGCACGCGGGTCTCGCTCGATTGCAATAACGCGCCGCGCTCCAAACGCCAAAAGTGCGCGTGTGAGGCCGCCCGGGCCGGGGCCGATTTCAACCACCGTGATGTTTTCCAGCGGCTCGGCGGCGCGAGCGATACGGGCGGTCAGGTTGAGGTCGAAAAGGAAGTTTTGACCGAGGGACTTTTTCGGCGTCAGGCCATACTTGCGGATGACCTCCCGCAGCGGAGGCAGGTCATCGAGTTGTGCCATTATTTAGCCGGAACCAGGGCCGGTGCGGTCGCCGAAAGGCGGGCGGCAAGCGATATCGCGGCGATTAGGCTGGAAGGGTCTGCGGTGCCTTTGCCCGCGATGTCGAAGGCCGTGCCGTGGTCGGGAGATGTGCGCACGAACGGCAAGCCGAGCGTAACGTTGACGGCATGATCGAATGCCAGCGTTTTGATGGGGATCAGCGCCTGGTCGTGATACATGCATAGAACGACATCGTAGGCCATTCGCGCCCGTTCGTGAAAGAGCGTGTCGGCGGGAAGAGGGCCAACAGCATCGATCCCTTCGGCGCGCAGACGTTCGACGGCCGGCGCAACAATTGCAGCATCTTCCTCGCCAAGTGCGCCATCTTCGCCGGCATGCGGGTTAAGTCCAGCGACGGCGAGACGCGGGCGCAGAATGCCGAAACGCTTGGTAAGATCGTGCGCGGTGATGCGTCCGGTCTCAACCACTAGCTCGAAGGTCAGGCTTGAAACGACATCCTTGAGCGGCAAGTGGATTGTCACCGGCACGACGGCAAGCTCCGGCGACCAAAGCATCATCACTGGGCGGCTGGCTTTTCCGGTCGCTTCCTCCACCAGTTTAGCAAGAAACTCCGTGTGCCCCGGCTCGGCGAAGCCCGATCGATAGAGCACGTTCTTCGCGACCGGATTGGTCACGACCCCCGCCGCCTGACCCGTGAGCACGTCGGATACAGCCCGCCGGATAGAAGCGATAGCGGCGGGCGCGCTTGATTCATCCGGTTTTCCGGGCGCGGCCGTCACAGGCATTTGAAGCGGTACGATTGGCAAAGCGCGGGGAAATATTTCCGCCGCTTGTGCCGGAGTTACGATGCTCAGTGCGATCTCAGACCCGAGCTGGCGCGCACGATCGCGGACAAAGTCCGGATCCCCCACGAGATAAAAAGGCGGCAGCCGGAGCTCTTCGCGCCGTCGCCAAATCCTGATTGTCAATTCAGGGCCGATGCCTGCCGGCTCGCCCAGCGTCAGCGCCAGTGGAAGGCCGCCCGGTTCGCTCATTTCTGGTTCTTGTATTCGATCATCGCCGACTTGCGAATTTCTTCGAGAAACTTTTTCGACTCTGATTCGAAGCGCTTGGTATAAATCTGCTCGCGCACCTCGCGCCGGAGCGGAGATTCAGCTGTCGTTTCCTTCTTGTTGCAGACAGCGAACATCTGCAGTCCCTGCGCGGTCACTTCTGGAGCGGTTAGATGGCCCACTTCGATGCTTCCCAGAAGTTCGCGCAGCTGTGGAGTCAAGTCTGCCGAACTGCGCGAAATCGGCTCCCGGACGGCTACATCGCGCAGGGCGCGAGCCATCGCCAGGCCTTCGTTGCAAGACACGAATCGAGCGCGGAGATTGTCCGCGATGCCGCGCTTGGCTGATACCGTGGCCTCACTTGAGCCTCGCGGAACCACGACGGTCACTGGATAGAGTGTGTAGACGTAACCGACGGCTGACACGTCACTTTCGTTTCGGTCCTTCAGCGCGCTGGCGATATCGCTCTCGCCGATCTGCAATGATGCACCGAACTTGCCGCGGATAAGTTGCTGCCAGGTCAATTCGGCGCGGATGCGTGCCTTGACCGTGTTCGGCGAGATGCCGGCGCGTTCGAGCACCTGAGAGAATTGTTGAACAGTGACGTGCTGTCGCGAGGCCATGCCTTCGAACGCGCGGTTTACTTCACCGTCGTCGACTTCGAGACCATAAACTTTCGCTTTTGAAATTTTGAGGCGGTCGTTAATCAGATCATCGATAATCTGTTGACGCGCCGCGCCTTTTTGCGTGGCGCTCGCTTCGAGCTTCATGCGTTGTTGAATATCATATTCGGTTATGGGGGAACCGTTGGCTATGACGACAACCTGGGCAGCTGCGGGGCAAGCAAGGACAATTGCGAGCATCGCGCCCGCGAACCACTGATATCGCTTCGTAGACACGTTCAGCATCGAGATGTACTAGCTCCGAGCCGCGCGGGTATCTTAATTTGACGCCGGCCGACCGACCGGCTGGCCAACGGACGTGCCACCTAACGTGCGCAGGCTGAGTTGCAGCATCACCGTATGATTGGCCTGCACGTTTCCGCTATAGGTGTAGTTGGTAATGTAGTTCAGGCCCAGGATCAGGCAATCATCTACATAACCAACGCCAACGCGCGTTTGATCGAATTTTCCGGCATTAATGTCGTAGCGCGCCGATCCCAATAAAACCCAGTTGGCATCAAGCTTGACCTGGCCTGTTCCCAGGATGCCCTGCCGGCGATCGAGAAATCCAAGCTCGGGCTGGGCGGCGTAATTTCCGTACAGCAAAGCTCCTGACCATCGATCGAAATTGACCCGGCCCTCCAGCTCGGTTCGCTGGACCTCGAAAGTATCGTTGTTAAAACGGAACCGTGAGGTGAACATGTAAGTGCTGTTCGGCTGATAGGACACTCGCGCCACATAGTCCGATCTCGTCGTATCCAGGCCGCTGTCGAGGCCCGTGTTGGTCGTGCCACCCAGCGCAAACGAATTTTGTCCGAACAGATTGTATGACTGTCCGAAGAGCACGTTGACAGATCCACCTTGATTTACTTGTGCGGTGTACTGCATGCCGTAGTTTGCGCGGCTACCACCTTCGACGCGGTCCCAGCCGGAAAACTTGTCGACGCGGAACAGGTTGCTGTCGTCAAATACCAGGCTCTGCGCATCCTCGGTCGGCCATCGACCAATCTGCTGTTCGTTGGGACGAATGATCACTTGCGCGATCGGTTCGATCGTCTGCGTGCCCCATGATTGTATGCTGATGAACGGATACCGATACTCGAGTCCGGCGGTCGGCATCGCGCGCACGAGATTGTCGTCGCCCGTCTGAATGTAGTTGGCGACGCCCGGCTGGTTGTTGATCTGCATAGACCCCGCATCGACCCGTACTGACGCAAATGGGGTGAACACCTGGCCAAACTGATCGGTAATCCTGCGTCGCCATTGTGCCTCGGCCGAGAAGCGGGTGTAGGTGCCGGGGACGCCACGCAGCAAGCAGTTCGCGGACGTTTTGATCGCAGGGTCCGCAGTCTGCGTGCAAGTCCCGTTGTTCAGGGCGCTCTGAGTTATTGCATCGAAGTCGGCGTCCCGGCGCGTGAGGCTGGTAAAATTCAGCCGGTAGCCAAGCTCGCCGCCAAGGATGGGACGATCAAACGTATAATTATAGTCGATGACGGGGTGAATGACCGGAATCTGGCTTTGCACGTCGGCCTCAGAGAAGCCGAAGTAATAAATGGACCGCGCTTCAAAATAGCTGCGGTTGCCCTTGCCGGTGAGGAACGCCTGTGAAATCGCCTCGCTATACGGATTCTGAAATGGATCCGTTGTCCGGTATCTCGACAGGCGCGGGTTATAATCCTGAAAGAACGTTTTGTCGGACAACAGCACCCCGTCCCAGCCCCACACCCATTGATTGTTGAGCGCGAACAAGCCCGAGCTTTCCAAGCTTCCGCGAAAATTACGATAGCCGGGCGTCGTGCTGCCATCGCTGCGAATAAAATAGTCCTTGTCGAGCTGGTAAATTCCTGCGGCCCGAATTGAATAGGCGCCATTTATCAAACGTTGGCGAAACTCGCCTTGGAGCAACGGTCCCTGCTTTGTCGTGATCATCGGGGCGAATGTCGCGTCGTAATCTGGTGCCAATGCCCAGTAGTAAGGCACCTCAACGGCTCCGCCATAAACAGAACTTGTTGAAATCGACGGCATGAGAAAACCGGTCTTGCGCTTGACCGTCGGATCCGGTGCCGAGAAGTAAGGCAGCCACGCGAGCGGCCGACCAAAAAATTCGATCCGCGCGTCCTCGAAGTAGATCATTTTCTCGGTCTGGTCGTGAATGATGCGTGCAGCCTTGACCTGCCAAAGAGGCGGCTTCTTCGGATCGTCCTTGCAGGGCGCGCAGGCCGTATAGACGCCGTTATGGAATACGGTGAAATTGCCGCTGGAACGTTCAGCGCGCGAGGCCGCCATGCGCGTCTGGTCGGGAGCGTCTAGGCGCAGTGAGTCGACAAATCCGTCGCGGTAGTCGTCCGACAGATCCATGATCTCGCCATAGGTGACTTTGCCATCCTCTTCGGTGAGCCTGACATTGCCCTCGGCGTGAAGCCGTTTGGTTTTCTGATCGTAGACGACCTTGTCCGCTTCGAGAGTTGATCCGCCATAGTAGATCTGCACGTTGCCGACGGCCGCAACGCGATTGTTTGTGTAGTCGTAATCGACCTCGTTCGCCTGAACGAGCATCTGCTTTTGCCCGGATTTTTCCCGCTCCAGGGCAATCTTGGATTTTTTGGGCGGCGGCGGCCGCTGCGGAAATTGCAGCTCCTGCGCTGGCGCAGACGCAACCAGTCCGTCGAAGGCTAAGAGGCCGAGGACGGCGGCAAGCATCGTCAGGCCACGGCAATACGGCCGCGGCCTTGATGGACGAGCGCTAAAAAGCCCCGCCATCACCCGTCCTCCTGGTACAACAACGCTACAAAACCCGTGACGCCCCCCACGAGCACGGGCAGCCAAGCTGCTGCTACAGGGTGCATCAACTCAGCCTTGCTCAAATCTTCAGTCACTTTCGACAAAACGTAAAGCAGAAACCCGGCGGCTATGCCACTTAAAACCATCTTCTGGATACCGCCGAAGCGGAAGAAGCGTAGACTTACAGCAGCCGCAAGAAGAACCATTGCAGCGAGCAAAAATGGACGCGCCAAAAGTCTCTGAAACTGTAATTTATAGCCTGCCGCTACGAGGCCCGCGTGTTCTGCGATCTGGATATACACGGGAAGATCCCAGAACGGGACGGTTTCGGGAGTAGCGAAGCTTTCGCGGACTTGCTCCGGGGTCAGACTGGTCTTGAGCCGGTATTCGGGCTGGGTCGTTGGGAGGGTGCCGAGCCCGTAGAGGCGGATATCTCGCAAAACCCATGCGTCAGGGATCAGAACGGCGGCGCGCGCTTCAATCCGCTGTTTAAAACGGCCATCGGTGTCGAACATGAAAATCGACACACCGTTGAGATTGATGCCTTGGTCGCGGCTCGCAACTGCGTTGATGATGGCCTGACCTTCGTCGGTACGTTGATTCATCCAGAACGTGCCGCCGGTCCGGCCGAGTGCGGAGGCAGTCTGCCCGAAAAGTTCAGCCTCGAAGCGCTTTGAGCGCTCCTGCATCGTGGCCGATATCGGATTGTAAATGGCGGTCGCGATGAGGCCGAAAACGAATGCTGCCACGATGGCTGGCATGACAAATTGCCATGCGGACATTCCGGCTGAACGGGCAACCACCAGTTCGAGCCGCCGGGACAAGTTGAGGTAGCAAGACATGGCACCGATCAGCACGCAGAACGGCAGGATGCGTTCGACGACTTGCGGCACGCGATAGAATGAGGTTTTCGCGACCAGTGCGGCCGACACGTTTGGAATATCGCCGGCACGCCGCATCAGTTCGATGTAATCGATCAACGCGACCAGCGCGAAGATGCCGACAAAGACTGTCAGCACAGCGTTGATAAAGCGCAGCCCGAAGTACCGTGCAAGTGTTCCAGCAACGATCGGCATAGCGGTCACATCACGGCGTAACGAAACGTCGGCCCAAGCGCTCGGTGAGCGCAGCGAGCCAATCGGAAATGAAGGCGGGGGGTTCGATGATCAGGCCGCGACGTATGACGTATAGTCCGGCGCCAACCGCAGCGGCCAAGGTCAGATACTGCAGCGCGAGCATCCAGGGCACAGCGGCGCCAAAGACCGTCGAAGCAAATCCGATCAGGCGCAGCACTGCGACGCCTCCGATTGCACCGAGCATTGAAAAAGTACGGCTTTGGCGGGTCGTTCGGGGAGCGCCGAGGTAGGCATAGGCGATGACGACGAATGCGAGCGGATAAAGCGGGGCCATCAGCCGGTCGTGCAGTTCGGCCCTGAACTGGCCGGGCTGTTCAACGTAAAACTGGTCCTTCGGGTCCGGAAACAGCAGCTGCCAGAGATAACGCTCGCGGATCGAATATTTCGCCGACTGCGCGCCGCCAGCGAATTGCGACAGATCGAAGGCGTAGCGATCGAAGACGACCATTGCGGGATCGCGCTGACCAGTCTCTTCCCGCTGGACAATACCTTTCTGAAGGACAAGGTAGGTCCCGCTTTCGTTGTCCAGCACTTCGCCGTTTTCCGAAAGAACAGTAATGCGCTCATTCGGATTGCGTCGATCGTCCAAGAATATTCCGGCCAATTGGCCATTCGGGCGGCGCTCACGGATGTGAATGGTCACGCCGTTTTCGATCGACGTAAAACGCCCGGGTTGAACGATGCTGCTCACGACATTGGCGCGAACCTCGGTCAGCCAATCGCGCAGCATGCGAAGGCCTTTCGGAGCGAAATAGGCGCTGATCGCGCCGACGAGCAGCGACACCACCAGAGCGGCAGCCATGAACGCGCGGAACAAAACCCAAGGCGACATGCCTGCCGCGTTCATGACGATGATTTCTGAATCGTTGGACAGCTTGTTGAGTACATGCGCGACCGCGATCAGCAAGGCGATCGGCGCAATCACAAGGACCAGCAGGGGTATGATCAGGCCGGTGATACCGACGAAGACAAGGATCGTCTGTCCTTGGCTTGTCATGATGTCGATGTCGCGCAATGCCTGCGTTACCCAGATCACGGCGGTCAGGCTGACCAGCACGATCAGGAACGCACCCAGCGTGGTGCGCAAAATGTATCCGTTGATGGACCCCATGCGCAGCATCGTCCCCTGATCCGGCATAAGCCGGACCCCGCGCCGGGTTTCCCCCACCAGGCGCCGCGTCCCGTCAGCTTAAAACTCAACCCCCGTTACACTTACCTTGATCGCCTGACAAAATGGCCGGTCAAAGGCAAAGCCGTTGAACATGCACAACAAAATGTAAAAACTGCAGTTGGCCGACCGGCTCGGCCATTGGCCGAACAGGTATTTTATTACCGGAATTTTGGCCGAATTTGTCAGCGGATTGACCAGGCCCGTGAGGAAAACGCTGAAATCCGGCCAATTAAGCTTTGCAGCGGCCATGCCGGGGCGCCATATGGACCCACACATCCCGCCCAAAACGCGCTCCTGCCAGCAAAGGACCCTTTTTCGATGCCCAACGCTTTGAAGCTCGGTTTTGGCCCCTTTACCGCCCCCGCAAGGGGTGTGCTCGTTGTGTTTTGCGACGAAGGCCTGAAATTCGGTCCTGCGACACGCCGGGCTCTCGGGCGGGTGGCCGATATCGTCGCGCGCGCCGCAAGGTCAGAACGGTTTACAGGGAAAAAAAGCTCAACCCTGGATCTTGTTATGCCGGCCGGGCTGAAGGCGGTCCGATTGGTGGTGATTGGCGTGGGAAAGGTCGCCGAGCTCACGCCAAAAGACTTTCTGCGGCTCGGGGGCCTTGCGATCGGCAGGCTGCCGAATTCGACCGCCGACGTGACTATCTTTGCCGAGCTGCCGGGCGGCGCGATGCGGGCGGAA
Source organism: Pseudomonadota bacterium (assembly GCA_046734435.1). Classification (GTDB taxonomy): domain Bacteria; phylum Pseudomonadota; class Alphaproteobacteria; order Rhizobiales; family Xanthobacteraceae; genus Pseudolabrys. Next base: position 13,894 of record JBKPRE010000067.1, read on the forward strand.
CAGGCGGCGGATGTGGCGCAAGGCGCCCGCCTGCGTGCTTACGCATTCGATCGCTACAAGACCAAGCGCAAGGATGACGAAAAGCCGCCCGCTGTTCGGAACGTAACCGTCGGGGTCGGTGATATCGCCGCCGTGCGCAAGGCCGATGCCCCGCGCGTGGCGATTTCCGACGGCGTCGTGCTGGCCCGTGACCTGGTCAACGAACCGGCCAATGTCCTTTACCCGGAAGAATTCGCACGCCGCGCAGGGGTTTTGAAAAAGCTTCGCGTCGCCGTCGAAGTTCTTGATGTCAAGGCGATGAAAAAGCTCGGCATGGATGCTCTTCTCGGCGTCGGTCAGGGTTCGACACGCGAGAGCCGCGTCGTGGTGATGCGTTGGAATGGGGGAAGAGCGGGAGAGGCTCCAGTTGCGTTCATTGGCAAAGGCGTCTGCTTCGATACCGGTGGTATTTCGATCAAGCCCGCTTCCAGCATGGAGGACATGAAAGGCGACATGGCGGGCGCTGCCTGCGTTGTCGGCCTGATGCATGCGCTTGCTGCCCGCAAGGCGCGGGTGAATGCCGTTGGACTGATTGGCCTGGTAGAGAATATGCCGGGTGGCAACGCGCAGCGTCCGGGCGACATCGTCAAATCTATGTCCGGACAGACGATCGAGATCATCAATACGGATGCGGAAGGACGGCTCGTTCTTGCAGACGTGATTTGGTATGCGGCACAGCGATTCAAGCCGAAATTTATGGTGGATCTGGCAACTCTAACGGGTGCGATCATCGTCGCTCTGGGCCAGGAGTATGCCGGCATGTTTTCGAACAACGATCAGCTTGCCGAGCGCTTGACGAAAGCAGGAAATGAGACCGGAGAGTTGGTCTGGCGTATGCCGCTTGCTCCAGAGTACGACAAGATGATCGACTCTAAATTTGCTGACATGAAGAATACAGGCGGAAGCCGCTGGGGCGGCGCTATCACGGCCGCGCAGTTCATCAAGCGCTTCGTAGACGACAAGACTCCCTGGGCTCACCTGGACATTGCTGGGACAGGCTTTGACTCACGCCAAACGGACATCAACAAAAGTTGGGGTTCCGGTTGGGGAGTGCGACTTCTCGATCGGCTGGTTGCGGATCATTACGAAAAGTAATCGGCACGAGGCGTGCGCTCCCATGACCGAGATTTTATTTTACCACCTGCAAGGACAGAAACTTGAGAGCGTATTGCCCGCGCTCCTCGAAAAATCCTTGGAGCGGGGCTGGAAAGTTGTGGTGCAGGGTTCGACTGAGGAGCGCATCGAAGCGCTAGATGCACATTTGTGGACCTACCGCGACGATGGCTTTCTCCCGCACGGCACCTGGCGCGAATCCGAGGCGGCACAGCAGCCGGTGTTGCTTACCCCCAACGACGGCAATCCAAATGGCGCTACTGTACGCTTCCTTGTCGATCGCGCCCCGCTTCCCGCCGACGTCGAACGGTATCAGCGGATCGTGCTGTTGTTCGATGGCGAGGACGAAGAGGCAGTGGCCGAGGCCCGTGCACACTGGTCGGATGTCAGGGCGAAAGGGTTCGAGGCGACCTATTGGCAAGCGGACGAGCAAGGACGCTGGGCAAAAAAGAGCTGAAGGCAGGGAACCAACCTCCGGGGCGCCCGGCGTGGAGCGATCGGCCAATGCACGATCAGCCAATGGCCGATACTTAATAACCCTTTGAACGACACGAGCTTGCAGCGCGCCATTGTGATGACGCAGAATACGTTTTAAGGGACAAGCAGATAAGTCATTTGGGGTCGGAAGTTTGTTGCGTTACCGCACTTTTCTCAGCTTTGCGATCATCTGCAGCGCCGCACTCTCGGTCGGCGGCTGCAAGAACGCATCGGGCGTTTTTCAGGATCAAAACGAAGGCGGACTTTTCAAGTCGGCGGATATTTTCGCGAAGCCGGACTGGGCCAAACCCAATACGGCAAGAGTCAGCTTAGGTCCGCAAGGTCCGGTTGGCGCGGAAGACCTTGTGGGTGCCGATGGACGATGCGCGCCGTCGGCCGCGGCGGCCGCGCAAGCGGCAGAGTCACCGCCGGCCCAATCTCCGGCGCCTGCCGATGCGGACCGCGAAGTCGGTTCAGTCGCGGGCGACCTCGCGGCGCCAGCGCCGACGCGGACTGCGGTTGCGGATCCAAGCCTACAGAAACTTGAGCCGACGATGCCTCAGGTTGCAGGCGGTATCGCCCTCGGCATGACGGAATGCCAAGCGGTGCAGCGGGCGGGCGTTCCGACCAACGTAGCGATCAGCGCCGGCGACAAAGGCGAGCGCACGGCGGTTCTGACTTTTCTCAGTGGCCCTTGGCCCGGAATTTACACATTTGCCGACGGCAGGCTGAAAGTCATCGAACGCGCGCCTGAGCAGCGAAAGCCTGCCGCCCCAGCCAAAAAGGCGCCAAAGAGAAAATCCGGCGTGCCAAAGACCGCGAGCCAGGATTCCGGGCGCAGCTACGTCCGGTAAGGTGCATCAGCCGACTGTTCGCAGCGCGCCTTCGCCGGTCTCGCGCTGGTAGATAATCAAATCAAAACTTGGCGTTCTGTCATTGCCTAGAATGCTGCTGACCAGCGCGTGGGCCTGGCCGCGATGATGGGTCTGATGATTGAAGAAATGATCGAGCGCCGGCGCGAGTATCTGTTCGAGGTCCTGCGGATTGACAAAGGTCCGGTATCGGATCGGTTTTGAGAGATCGCTCTCAGTCAGGCTTGCGATATAGTTGCCAATGCGCTGATCCTCGGATTGGCGCGCGGCGCGTAGTCGCGGGAAATCGTCATAGAGTGTGGCGTCGAGACTCGGCGGGACCTCGCCCTGAGCGGTAAAACGCCGCATCCAGATGCGATCGCCCACAAGCAAATGATTGAGCGTGCCGTGGAGGGACCCGAAATAGACCCCGCGATTGGCCCGGTATTCGATATCCGGAATCTGGGCGGCGGCCTCGTAGAGACGCTCATTGCACCAGGCATTGTAGCCGGCGAACATCCGGTAGCGGGCGAGCATTGTTGTCTCCTGCGCGAGATTTCTCGTCCGTAAAGGGCGATCTTGCCGCCTGAAATGCCCCCCGGTATAAGCCGCGCCATCCGATCTCGCCAATGAAACCCGTTAAACTCATCGATTAGTTCCAGTGAAGGACAATAGGATGGCTGTAGAGC
>JBKPRE010000068.1:0-5511 GCA_046734435.1 Pseudomonadota bacterium
GGCTCGCAGCGATATCCGTTGGCACTCTGCTCGCAACCGGCATCGTGAACAGTTGGAACCTGCTTGGCAGTCCGCGCGATCTGTGGACGACCGATTATGGACTGCTGATCTCCTTCAAGATCGGTCTGCTCGGCGCGATGATTTCAATCGCGACGGTCAACAAGTTCCACCTCACGCCTCGCCTGCCGGCGCGTACCGCCTTGCGCAATTTGCGGCGCAACAGCATCGCCGAGATAGGAATCGGACTCTGCGTGCTCGTTCTCGTAGGATACCTCGGGCGGCTGCAGCCGACGGCGCATGTCCATCCCGCAACATTACCCATCTCAGCCGAGGCCGCGTTCACGCACATCCACGCGTCCGAGGCCATGGCGGACGTTACCATCACCCCGGGGCGCGCCGGGCGTTCCGCGGTAACGATTCGCGTATCGCGCGAAGACTTCACCACGTTCGCGGCGAAGGAAGTTCGCCTCCTCCTCGACCCGCCAGCGGGATCCGGAATATCCCTCGACCGGGCCGCAGAACAGCAGACAGACGGATCCTGGAGGGTCAAAGAGGTTGCATTGGCGCGACCGGGGATATGGACCGTTCGGGTGCTCGTTATCGCTCAATCAGGAGAGACAATCGCGCTCGATGGCCCCATCGTCATCGAGCGTTGATCGAGCCGAATGCTGGTGACAGGACAATGGCGATCAGATAGCGTGCCCGCCATCCGTAGAGAGGAATCCGGCGGCAAGACCGGCTTCACCTGCGGTCCAAGTCTTGGGAGGGAAGCAAGTCCTAGGCGCGTCAAACGCAGCCACCCCGACAACGAACAACTACCGGGGAAAAGGACCAAGCAATTTCATGAGCAGGGCTCCAGGCCCTGCTCTTTTTTCGACAGCCCACATCTACTCACCGACGCGGCGGGGCTGAAATCGTCATCAGGAAATCATAGGGAATGAGATTGCGCGAATAGAGCGTATACAAAATTCCGAAAATGACCGTCGCGACCACGGTCGTCCAGCCGAGCTTTTGCCAGACCCGGTGCGTTGCCGGTGCGCCGGGGTCGGTGCCGGGAATGACCTCTCCGCTTTCCTCCTGATTGCGCACCCCCCAGGGCAGAATGGCAAACAGCGTCACCCACCAGATCAGAAAATAGATGGCAATGAGCGTACTTGTGCTCATTGTCCTATGCCTGCTCGAGCTCGACCAATGTGCCGCAGAAATCTTTGGGATGCAGGAAGAGGACCGGCTTGCCGTGCGCGCCGATCTTCGGCTCACCGTCGCCGAGCACACGCGCGCCTTGGGCCTTGAGTGTGTCACGCGCGGCGCGAATGTCAGAAACCTCATAGCAAACGTGATGGATGCCCCCGTCCGGGTTACGGTCGAGGAATTTCGCGATCGGAGAATCGGCGCCGAGGGGCTCGAGCAACTCGATCTTGGTGTTGGGCAATGTGATAAAGACGGTCGTCACACCATGGTCGGGTTGCGGCACCTGCGTCGAAACCTCAGCGCCGAGCGTATCGCGATAGACCTTCGATGCCTTGGTGATGTCGCGGACGGCAATTGCAACATGGTTGAGACGGCCGATCATTGTTCTCCTCGCACTATTTTCTCGATCATACCGTCAAGACGTGAACGTGGCACATGGGCTTCTTGCCCCAACGCTGGGCAACGGCAGCCCGGACCCCCCGGCGTACCGCCTCTGCCACAGCATCGGGGTCACGCCGCCGTCCACGCGGCAAGGACTCGATAGTTTCCAGCACGGCATCGTAGGCGGCCTCGTGCAAAAGGCCGCCATCGCGGTCGCGTTCCGGAATACCAACAAGATCGAGCGACGGATCCTCGACCAACTCTCCCTTGTCGGTAATGGCAATCGCTACCGAAACGGCCCCGGCAAAGCTCAGCCGCCGGCGATCGGCGACGGTGCGCGCATCGGCCTCCACCAGCAGCATGCCGTCCTTGTAGATGCGTCCCGCCGGCACCTCGTCCACGATCCGGACCTGCGGCGACAGTTGCACCAGATCGCCGTTGCGGCACTGAACGACGTCGCGAACGCCGCAGCGACGAGCAAGCGTGGCATGCTCGTGCAGGTGCAAGGCCTCGCCATGCACCGGGATCAGCACCTTCGGTTTGACCCAGCCGATCAGCTCCTCCAGCTCGGCGCGGCGCGGATGCCCGGAAACGTGCACAAGGTGTGTACGGTCGGTAATGACTTCGATGCCTTGCTCGATGAGAAGGTTGATCACGCGGTTCACTGCCTTCTCGTTGCCCGGAATGGTGCGAGCAGAATAGATGACGAGGTCGCCGGCCGAGAATGTCACCTCGGGGTGCTGATCCTCCGCGATGCGCGAAAGCGCCGCACGCGGCTCGCCCTGGCTGCCGGTGCAGAGCGCCACGACCTTGTTCGGCGGCAGATAGCCGTAGGCATCCATTGCCCGGAAATCCTGCACGCCATCGAGATAGCCGGTCTCTCTCGCGATCTGCACCACCCGCTCCATGGCGCGGCCGATCACCATGACCTCGCGATCCGCTGCGCGCGCCGCGTCTGCGACCGCGCGCAGACGGGCAACGTTGGAGGCAAAGGTCGTCACCGCGACGCGTCCTCGCGCCGCCTTCACGATGCCGGCAATTGTTCTGGCAACGTCAGCCTCCGATGGCGAGCGCCCGTCGCGCACGGCATTGGTTGAATCTCCGACCAGGGCCAGGCATCCCTCCTCGCCCAGCGCCCGAAGCTTTTTCTCGTCGGTCGGATCACGCAGGAGGGGTGTCGGATCGATCTTCCAGTCGCCGGTATGCAGCACAGTACCGCCGGGAGTGCGAATGATCAGCGCGTTCGATTCGGGAATGGAATGGGCCATCGTCACCAGCTCCACGTTGAACGGGCCGATGTCAAAACGGCTGCCCAGAGCGACCACGTTTACGGGAATTTTCGGCGAACTCGGCTCGCCGGCACATTTCGCCTCGAGCAAGGCTGCCGTGAAAGGCGTGGCGTAGATTGGCACCTGCAGGCGCGGCCACAGATCGATGAGCGCGCCGAAGTGGTCCTCGTGCGCATGCGTGAGTACCAGACCCGCAATGTTTTTTCGCTCTTCGACCAGGTACCTGACATCGGGCAGAATCAGGTCGACGCCCGGTAAGTGCTCCTCGGCGGCAAACGACACGCCAAGATCGATGGCCAGCCACGTGCGCCGTCGCTGGTCGCCGATGCCATAGATCGACAGGTTCATGCCGATCTCACCGACGCCGCCAAGCGGCGCAAAGACCAATTCCTGCGGCCCAGCCATGCTCAGCGTCCACCGAAGCCGAAGATTTCGCCGGCAGTCACCGGGGTCACCCGGCCTGCCTGGTCAAGCAGCAGGCGTCCGGCGTCATCGAGACCCTGGAAACGGCCGGAGAGCTCCCGCTCGGGCAACCGCACGTGCAAGATCTCGCCGAGACCGGCCGCCCGCTTGAGCCAGTCCGCCCGCGTGGCAGAAAAGCCCGGACCACCCTTCCATTGTGCCAGTCGCTTCTGCATGGCGCGCCCGAGCTCCTGGAGCAGGGCCTCGGGCACGACCAGTGCGCCGAGGCCGGCAAGGTCGGCAGCCGGATAGTCGGTGTCGTCAGGATGGGTGGCACAATTCACGCCGATCCCAATCGCTACGGCAAATGCCGGGCCGCTTTCGCCTTCGACCAAAATGCCGGCGACCTTGGCCTTCTCGACAAGCAGATCGTTCGGCCACTTCACTTTCAGGTCGGGTCCGAGCTGTGGCGCGCAGGCGGCAATCGCATCATGCACCGCGAGTGCCGCGACGAAGGAGAGTTGCGGTGCCAGCGCCGGGGGCGACGGATCGCTCAGCAGCAGCGTCGCGTGAAGATTTCCGGCCGGCGACACCCAGTGACTGCCGCGCCGCCCGCGGCCTGCGCTCTGCGTTTGCGCTGAGATCCACAACGGTCCGCGCTCGCCGGAGCGTGCACGCGCCAGCGCCTCGGCGTTTGTGGAGCCGAGCGTCTCGTAGTTCATGTGCCGGACCCCCGCCAGGTCCGTGGCTTCGCGGTTCATTTAAAACAGTGATTTCGCCGCCGCAGTTGCTGCGCTCACAAGCGGCGCCGGATAGGCAAAGAACAGGATGTTGATCAGCCCCGACACGCCAAGCACGAGCCGGAGCAGCGCGGGCATTCGCTGGAATCCCCGGGCAGGTTCGTCGAAGTAGATGATTTTGACGATCGCCAGATAGTAGTAAGCGCCCACCACGCTGGTCAGCACGCCGATGACTGCGAGCGTGAACAGCCCGGCCTTGATGGCTGCAAGGAAGACATAGAATTTCGCAAAGAAACCGGCGAGCGGCGGAATTCCCGCGAGCGAAAACAAAAGAACGCCCAGGAAGAATGCCATGGTCGGATGCGTGCGCGCGAGGCCTGACAGATCGCTGATATTCTCGACCAGTTTTCCGTCGCGGCGCATGCTCAGGATCACCGCAAAAGTGCCAAGCGTCATCGCAACATAAATGCTCATATAGACCAGGACACCCTGCACACCTTCAGGCGTGCCGGCAGCAAGACCGACAAGGGCATAGCCCATGTGACCGATCGACGAGTAGGCCATCAGTCGCTTGATGTTGCGCTGGCCGATTGCGGCAAAGCTGCCGAGCGCCATCGAGGCGATCGAGACGAACACCACGATCTGCTGCCATTCGTGTGTGATGCCGGGAAACGCCATTACAGTCGCGCGTGCAAAAATCGCAATACCCGCGACCTTCGGCGCGGCGGCGAAAAACGCCGTGACCGGCGTCGGCGCCCCCTCGTAAACGTCAGGCGTCCACATGTGGAACGGAACCGCGGAAATCTTGAAGCAGAAGCCGACGAACAGGAACACCAGGCCGAAGATCAGTCCGACGCTGGCCCCCGACTGCGTTGCCTTCGCGATACCGGTGAAGCTGATCGTCCCCGTGAAGCCATAGATCAGCGATGCGCCGTAGAGCAGCATTCCCGACGACAGCGCGCCGAGCACGAAATATTTCAACCCGGCTTCAGTTGACCGGACGTTCTCACGATTGGATGCCGCAATGACGTAAAGCGGCAAGCTCATCAGCTCGAGCCCGAGATAAAGTGCAATCAGGTCGGAGGCCGAGATCAGCATCAGCATGCCGAGCGTCGACAGCAGGAAGAGCGCTCCATATTCGAACTTCTGCTGATTTTCGACAGTGAGATAGTCGAGTGACAGCAGGAGGGCCCCGCCCGAGCCGACCAAGGTCAACAGCTTAAGGAAGCGGGCATAGTCGTCGACGAGAAAACTGCCGCCGAACATTGCGTGCGCGCCAGGTGGCACGGAGCTCAGGGCCGCGCCGGCCAGAAGCAACACGATAAAGCAGAATCCGTTGACCACCGCTGCGCTGCGCTCGCCGATCGCAACGCCGAGCATCAGCATTGCCATCGCGCCGCAAGCAAGCACAAGCTCGGGCAACAGCGGGATCAATTCACGAAGGGTGGGCAACTGACTCATTGGCACACCCTATTGCACGGCCAGCGCCGCGGTTTTTGCCGCCGCGA
>JBKPRE010000069.1:0-18876 GCA_046734435.1 Pseudomonadota bacterium
CTTGTCGGCGAGCCAATCCAGCATCATCGCCGCCGACAGGATCATCGCCGTGGGGTTCGCCTTGCCCTGTCCCATGATATCGGGCGCAGTGCCATGGCACGGCTGGAAGACCGCGTGCTTGTCTCCGATATCGGCCGACGGAGCGATGCCAAGACCACCAATCAGGCCGGCGGCAAGATCGGACAGGATGTCGCCGAAAATGTTCTCCATCACCATAACGTCGAAGTCCCACGGCTTGCGCACCATCAGCGCGGCGCAGGCGTCGACATAGACGTGATTGGCCTTCACGTTCGGAAAAGCTTTTGCTCGTTCGTCGAAAATCGAGCGAAAATACGCGTATGCCTTGAAGGCATTGGCCTTGTCGACACAGGTCAGAAGACCTGGTTTTCCGCGCTTTTTTCGCCGTTCGGTGAGACGCAGCGAGAAGTCGAACAGCCGCTGCGAGGTCTTGCGGGTGATCACCAGCGTCTCGCGCGCCTCATCCTGCGTGACGATGCCTTTGCCCATCGATGCAAACAGGCCTTCGGTCGATTCGCGGATCAGGATGAAATCGATCCCGTGCTTATGCGCGTCGACGATCGGACTCGGCACGCCCGGAATGAGCCGGGCAGGGCGCACGCCGGCGTAAAGGTCGAAAATGAAGCGCAGCTCGACCTGCGGCATGATTTCGGTATTGTCGGGGTAGCGCACGCTCGGCAGGCCGCAGGCACCGAGCAGGATGGCATCCGCTTCCTCGCACAGCTTAACGGTCGACTCCGGCATCGACTTGCCTGTGTTCTTGTAGTGGCCGGCGCCTGCCGCACTTTCGGTGAACCGGAATTTCAGGCTCGGCGTGGTCGCCTCGATCCGCCGCAGGATCTCAAGCGTGGGCGTCATCACTTCCGGCCCGATGCCGTCGCCTGGCAGAACTGCGATATGGAAGGCGGTGTTTGCGGTCATGGAATTTCCGGATGGTCTTGTGGCAGTCGCGGCGCTAATGAATACGTCCACGCGGTTGTACGCAAGGGATCAATAAGGAAGGCCATGCCGCAGTTTGCCGCCAATCTTGGGTACCTCTTCACCGAACGCCCTTTGCTCGAACGGATTGACGCCGCGTCAGCCGCCGGGTTCAAGGCGATCGAATTGCAATTTCCTTATGACGTGCCGGCCGCTGCCGTGAAAGCTGCGATCGGCAAAAATAACCTGACCGTTCTCGGCATCAATACGCCGCCTGGCGAGCGGGAGGGGGAGTTCGGGCTTGCGGCGGTGCCCAGCCGGCAGAAAGACTGGCAGGTCCTGTTTGCGCGCGCACTCGAGTACGCGAGCGCGATCGGCGGCAGCGCAATTCACTGTCTTGCCGGCAAGGTCGCGCCCGAGCAGCGGCCCGCCGCCGATCGCGTATTCATCGACAATCTTGCACGCGCGGCAGACCTTGCGGCAGCCAAAAACATCACATTGCTGATCGAGCCGATCAACGCGCGCGACCGGCCGAATTATTTTCTAAATCATGTCGAGCACGCGGCCGATGTGATCGCAAAGATCGGGAAGCCGAATATCCGGGTGCAGTTCGATTTCTATCACGTGCAGATTGTGGGCGGCGATCTGATCCGTCGCCTGGAAAAGTTCCTGCCGGTGATCGGTCACCTGCAATGTGCCGCCGTGCCGTCGCGGCATGAACCCGATGAAGGCGAGGTCAACTATCCGGCGGTGTTCGAGGTCGTGGATCGGCTCGGCTACCGCGGGTGGATCGGCGCCGAGTATCGGCCGCGCGGCCGAACAGAAGACGGCCTGGGCTGGGCGCGTGCCTATGGCGTCGTCCCGCCGCGTTAATCCACTATTGTCCATCAAACTTCTTGAAAACTAACGCTTTTTTGCTTTGCGGTTGGGGCAGGCATTGCTAGATTATCGCCCATGTGGGGACACAAAAAAGATCAAGACAAGACTGCGGAGACTCCACAGCCGCTGAAAGATGCGGTGCGCGAAGCGCGCATCGAAGCGGCCGAGCGCTCGGGCGTGGTCGTCGACCTGCGGGATGCGGATGTTGCGCGGCTCGATTTGCTCAACGATGCGCTTGATCCATTGTTCGACGAAATTCCGAACGACGTGGATCTGTTCGATCGCGGCGTGAGCAAGGGCGACATTCCGCGCCTTTGGATTGACGTCGTCGCGCATGTCGAGATGGGCCGCGATAAGCGGCAGTATCGTTTCGTGCAGGACACGCGCTATGGCCGCGCGGTGCTCGCGGAATCCTATGAAGTGCCCGCGATGGCGGATGCCATCAAGCGTTACGTCGCGCGCCGGCTGGTCGAGCGCGAGCGCGCGCTTGCCGACGACTCCGTCCGCGGCGTCGCGCAGACGGTCCTGCATCACGGACGCCGTCAGCGGCGCTTGCGAGCCGCAGGCATATTCCTCTTCGGGCTTTTTGCCGGCATTGCCGGGCTCATCGCGCTCGCTATGCTGACACGGCCCTAGCCGATCAGTTTGATCTTGTCCTGCTGCACGATCTCGCCCGCGGAGCCGAAGCCGCGCGAAATCAGGTCGCAGCGCCAGGCACCGCGCGCGCCATCGATCCTGTAGAGATTGTAGCCGGCCGTATCCCTGTCGCGTCCGGGTGCGCTGGACGCTGACGGCACGCCGACCGCGGGAATGCGCGTGCCCTTGGGTCCCTGCAGCCAGTTGATCATACGAAGATGATCATGCCCATGTAGCAACAAATCGGCTCCGTGAGCGGCGATCACGCGCTTGAGGATCGAGCCATCCATCAGCCGCTTGTGACGTGCCGCATTGCTGACAGGCGGGTGGTGGATCAGGATGACGCGAAAAAAATTTTCGTCCTTGAGTTTGTTGAGGATCGCCGCAAACTCCGCAAGCTGCTTCGTTCCGAGCCATCCGGTGGCAAGGAGGGGCGCGGTCGGCACGCCGGTTGAAAGGCCGATCAACGCGACATTGGCTCGGCGCCGGACAAAGGGAAAACCGCTTTCGCCGTCGTCGTCGCACATATACGCGCCCCATTGCCGAGCGGCGAGGGCGCCGGCCTCGCGCACGTAAATGTCGTGATTGCCTGGGACGAAAGTCACGTCGTGGGCCGAGCCAAGGCTTTCAAGCCATTCGCGGCCGCGCAGAAATTCGGCTGGCAAAGCAATATTGGCAATGTCCCCGGTAACCGCGACGTGGTCCGGTGCTTGCGTCCTGATGTCGGCAGTAATTGCCGAAAGCACTGCTGGGTCGTGGATGAATTGACGCCTTCTCAGCCAATTAATGTAGCCGGTCACCCGCTTGCCGATCAGCTCGCTCCAACGCGGCTCCGGCAGAGGTGCGAGATGCGGGTCGGAGAGATGCGCGAGGGTCAGCATCGCTTCCTTGATGCGGGATCATGAACTCCCGATCAAGATGCCTGCAACGAACACGAGAACGCCGCCGACTACCACCTGAAAAGCGGCCTGTAGGAAGGGCGTGTCCATGAAGCGGGTGCGGATCCACGAGATTACGGCCAGTTCCACGGCGACAACGAGAATTGCCACAATGGTGGCTACATAAAAGTCGGGAATGAGATAAGGCAGTGTGTGCCCGAGGCCGCCAATCGTGGTCATAAAGCCGCATACAGTGCCGCGTAGCCATGGCGTCCCGCGGCCGGTCAGCGAACCATCGTCGGAGAGCGCCTCCGCGAAACCCATCGAAATGCCGGCACCGACGGAAGCCGCCATCCCGACGAGGAACGTTTCCCACGTATTGTGCGTAGCGAACGCCGCCGCGAACAGCGGGGCAAGCGTCGAAACCGATCCATCCATAAGGCCGGCGAGGCCGGGCTGCACGTACTGCAGCACGAACATGCGTCGCGCGGTTTCATCCTCTTTTTCACGCGCACCTGGCGTGAGGATTGTCTGGCTAAGCTTGTGCGCGAGACTCTCATGCCCCGCCTCAGCTTCGGCGAGTTCGATCAGCAGCTGCCGCACCGATGCGTCGCGCGCTCCCGCCGCCGCCTTGCGGTAGAAACGTTCGGCCTCGTACTCCATGTTCTCGGCATATTTACGCACGTCATCGAGCCCGAGTGGACGCATCAGCCAGAGCGGCGATGTTTTGTGCTGGATGAAACCCTTGACGTCCTGCCGGCGGATCAGCGGCAGGTAGTCCCCGAACTTCTTGCGATAGAGGTCGAACAGCATCGTGCGGTGATGCACTTCCTCTTCGGCCATCTCGTCGAATACTTTTGCCGAAGCCGGGAACTTTTCGCGCAGACCTTCCGCAAAACCGCGATAGATCCGGCTATCCTCTTCTTCGTTGGTGATGGCGAGAGCCAGAATTTCCTGCTCGCTCAGATCGGAAAACCGTTTCACGCTCTACCTCGTTGTCGCTCGCGGAATGCTTTATGGCATATGTTGGAATCATTCTAAACAAAGAAACGATGGTTTTCACCGGCCGGCCAGTGCCGGAAGCAATTCGGGACCGGGAAAAATTATAATGGAGCCATTGTACCGCCTGCGGCGCGCGCTCGAGCCGGTCATCAGCCGGGTCATGCATTTCTATTGGCGCTTCTCGCGCGCCGCGACGCTCGGCGCACGCGCCATGGTCATTGACGGCACGGGACGGATCTTCCTCGTCAAGCACTCATATGTTGACGGATGGCATCTTCCCGGCGGCGGCGTGGAGACCGGCGAAACGTTTCTCGATGCGCTTGCACGAGAACTCATCGAGGAAGGAAACATCCGGCTCGGCGCAAGCCCGCAGCTATTCGGCGTCTATTTGAATAAACGGGTCTCGTGGCGCGACCATGTTGCCCTCTTCATCGTCCGCGATTTTCTCCAGGACGGAGACCCGCGGCCCAATCATGAAATCGTGGCACACGGCTTTTTCCATCCCAATTCATTGCCAGATGATACCGGCCGGGGCACGCGCGCCCGCGTGGCCGAAGTGTTCGGCAACGCACCGATCAGCGAATTCTGGTGAGCGCTAAGCGCCGAAGCGTCTGCGATCGTGGGGCGCGGCGAAGTCGAGCTGCGGGCCGACCGGAACAATGCCCGTCGGATTCACCTGCCGCTGGCTTCCATAGTAGTGGCGCTTGATCTGCTCGATGCTCACGGTCTCGGCGACGCCCGGCACCTGATAAAGATCGCGCAGATAGTTAGACAGGTTCGGGTATTCATAGATGTGCCGCCAGTTGCACTTGAAGTGCGAGTAGTAGACCGCATCGAAACGGATCAGCGTGCAGAACAACCGCCAATCGGCTTCGGTGATCGTGTTGCCGACGAGATAGCGGTGTTGTGAAAGGACCTGCTCGATCTCCTCGAGGGTATCGAAGACATTGCGGAAGGCCTCCTCATAGGCGGCCTGCGATGTCGCAAACCCGGCGCGATACACGCCGTTGTTGATGTTCGGGTAGATCAGATCGTTAAATTTGTCGATCTGCGCGCGCAAGGCCTCGGGATAATGGTCGGCGCGCACATTCGTAAATGCGTCGAACGCTGAGTTGAGCATCCGTATGATCTCGGGCGATTCGTTGTTGACGATGGTTTTTCTTTTTTTGTCCCAGAGCACCGGCACGCTCACGCGGCCTGTATAGCGCGGCTCCGCGAGCAGGTAGATCTCCGACAGTTTCGATTTTCCGTTGACGCTGTCACCGGTCGAGCCCTCGCTAACGTTGAAGGTCCACCCATCCTTCAGCATGTCGGGCGAGACAATCGACATTGATACGATGTTCTCGAGCGCCTTCAGCCTGCGGAAAATGATCGTGCGGTGCGCCCACGGGCAGGCAAGCGAAACATAGAGGTGATAACGTCCCGCCTCGGCGGCAAAATCTCCTTTGCCGGAGGGGCCCGGACTTCCGTCACGCGTGACCCAATTCCGGAATTTCGTTGTCGGCCTGATGAAATGGCCGTCCTTGGTACGCGAAATATCGTCCTGCCAGACGCCATCGACCAGAAGTCCCATTGCCGATCTCCTTAATCTTCGCTGGTCTCATTTAGGCTGTTGCGAAGCGTTGCGCCACGGGCAATGGACCAGAATCGAGCCAAATGCTAAGCGGCAGCGCCTGACACGGATATTTGAGGTCCATGAGCGAACTCGCGCTCACAATTCTGCCGGAGACCGTCGCCGACGCGCCCGCGATCGAGCGCCTGCACGAGCGCACCTTTGGGCCGGGGCGTTTCGCGCGCACGGCTTTCCGCATTCGTGAGGGCAGAGCCCATACCCTCGAGCTGTCGTTTACGGCGCGCATAGGCACATTGATGGTTGGCTCGGTTCGGCTGACGCCGATCTGCATCGGCGAAACGCCGGCCTTGTTGCTCGGGCCGTTGACTGTCGAGCCGCCGTTCCGCTCGCATGGCGTCGGCACGGCGTTGGTCAAGCGTGCGCTCCAGGAGGCGAAAACCGGCGGGCATAAACTGGTGGTGCTGGTCGGTGACGAACCGATCTATTCGAAGTCCGGGTTCAAGCGCATTCCGAAAGGGCAGGTGAAGATGCCAGGTCCCGTCGATCCCGCGCGCCTACTGGTGGCTGAACTCGCGGCTGGCGCCTTCGACGGTGTAGCCGGCTTGATACGGCCGGATTGGCAAACGGTCTAGCGCCCCTCTCTCGCCCAGGTCACCGCCAGCGAGCCGACCAGTAAGAGCAGGCCGATCAGTCCGGCGAAAACCGGAAGCACGCCGATCCCGCGCACGACGCTCACGTCGCGCATCTTGAGACCGATCCAGTCGTCGCCCTTGAATGTCGTGCTGGTGCGCACGGCCACCACGCGGGGCACGTTGAGACTGCTGTTCTCCGCCAGCCGGCGGGCATCGCCCCCGGTAGCACGGCTCAACGCCTGCAAGACATCGGTCGTCGAGGTCACTTCGGCAAATTCGCGCGGATTGGCGGGCCCGACATTGGCAAGCGCCGTGAGCTTGCCGTCGGTTGCGCGCCAGAGGCCAAGCTCGTTGGCGATCGTTGCCGCCCGCCAGAGCCCCGGCTCGACCGCCTGAAGATCGATCGTCCGCGTTACGCCGGTCGGTGACGTCAGCGTGATCTGATTGACTGTATCGGCCATCGTCTGGCGCTGCACGGTGATGTCGCGGCCGCGCACGATGAGCCGCAGCGCTTCTTCCTCGAGATCGGGTTGTTTCATGAGCCAGTGCGACAGGCGTCGCAGCAGATCAAGATGCGGCCCGCCGCCTTCGTAGCCCCGCGCCCACAGCCAGATGTGATCGGATAGCAGCAACGCCACGCGGCCCTGGCCTTCGCGTCCCAGGACCAAGAGCGGCTTGCCGTCGGGTCCCTGCATCACATTTGTGCCGGTGCTGCGCTTGATGTCGACCAGCCGGAACCAGTTGCTCCAGTGCGGTGGGTTGCTGTCCGACCCTTCAAGATCGCGGGTCACCGGGTGCCGCCGGCCCGCGTCGGTAAGCAGAGGCTGGAATCGACGCTCGGTCACTTCGCCAGTCGGCTCTGCCGGTAAAATGCCGTCGAGCGGAGTACGCCAGATGCTGGTCGGGCTCGCATAGTCCGGGCCGGCCGCGATCAGAACGGCGCCGCCGTCGCGCACGTACTTCGCGATGTTGTCGAAATAAATGAGCGGCAGCACGCCCTGCCTGGCATAGCGGTCGAAGATGATCAGCTGGAATTCGCCGATCTTCTGCTGAAACAGCTCGCGGGTCGGAAACGCGATCAGCGACAGCTCGTTGATCGGCGTGCCGTCCTGCTTTTCCGGCGGGCGCAGAATGGTGAAATGCACCAGATCGACGGAAGCGTCCGACTTGAGGAGGTTGCGCCACGTGCGCTCGCCGGCATGCGGCTCGCCTGAGACAAGCAGCACACGCAACTTGTCGCGCACGCCATCGATCGAGACGACCGCGCGGTTGTTGACCGGCGTAAGTTCCCCATCGAGCGGGGACGCTTCGATCTCGACTATGTTCGGCCCGGCGTGCGGGATTGGCACATTGAACTTGATGTCGGTGTGAACGGTGACTACGCGCTTGCTGAGCACCTCGCCGTCGCGGCGCACGGTGACTTCGGCGGCGCCGATCTTCGCGCCTTGATCTTCGACGCGGAACCCGATCGTCTGTGATTGCCCGACGATTCCGAAGCGCGGGGTCTGCGTGAGCACCACGCGGCGGTCGATTTCATCCTTGTGGCCGGTGATCAGCGCATGCAACGGGGCTGAAAACCCAAGCGTGGATGCGTCCGCCGGGACGTCGTGCACGCGGCCGTCGGTGATCAGGACGGCGCCGGCGACGCGGTCAGGCGGAACATCGGCAAGCGTGGAGGAAAGGGCTGCAAACAGCTTGGTGCCGTCGGTTTCTCCATCCGCCGCACCAGCTTCCGCCACACGCACTTCGAGGCCGGGAATCCGTTTGAGCCGCTCGATGAGGGCGGCACGCGCGGCTTCGGTCTGCTGCGCGCGGTCACCAAAGCTCTGGCTCGGGCTCTTGTCGACGATGACAGCGGCGACCGAGGGGATAGGCTCACGGTCTTCGCGCGTGAGCGAAGGGTTGGCGAGCGCCAGCACCATGAGCGCCAGCGCCAGCGCGCGCAACGGTGCGCCACGGCTGCGCGCGAGCAGCAAAGCAATCGAAATCAGCGCGGCGACAGCGAAGGCCGCCCACACCACGTAGGAGGGGACCAGCGGGGCAAATGAAATGCCGAGGTTCACGATACGCTCCTACTGCCCCAGGCGTTCCAGCAAGGCCGGAATGTGCACCTGATCGGCCTTGTAGTTGCCGGTCAGCGCATACATCACGATGTTGACGCCGGCGCGGAACGCCAGCTCGCGCTGACGCGGTTCGCCCGGCACCAGTGGCAGCATCGGCTGCCCATCGGGGCGCAGCGCCCAGGCCCCTGCCAGATCGTTCGACGTGATGAGGATCGATGACACGCCATCGCCTGCGCGCGCCGGTCGATTGCTCTCTTCTTCCTCACCGGCTGCCGGCAAGGCCTCGACCCACAGTTGTCCGTTGGTGAAGCGGCCCGGAAAATCGCGCAGAAGAAAGAATGTCTTGGTGAGCACGTGATCGTGCGGCACCGGCTCGAGCTCGGGGATGTCGAGTGAGGATAGGATCGATCGCAATGCGACCATGCCGGGCCCACGCATTTCGCCGCCGCGGCCCGGCGGCGCATCGATCGCGTCGCGCGTGTCGAACAGCACGGTGCCGCCGCGCTTCATGTACGCGTCGATCTTGTCGAGCGCCGCCTGCGTCGGCTTCGGTGCGCCCGGCGCAATCGGCCAGTAGATCAGCGGAAAGAAAGCGAGTTCATCGCGCACGGGATCGAGCCCGATCGGGTCGCCGGCTTCCAGCGCCGTGCGCTGGGCGAGGAACAACGTGAGGCCCTGCAGCCCGTTCTTGCTCACCTCATCGACGGCGGTGTCGCCGGTGATGACATAGGCGAGGTGTGTCTGCAGCGTTGCCTTCTGAGCGAATTCATCGGCGGTTGCGTTCGGCCCCGGCGCTGGCGATGGAGATTGGATCGCCGGTCTTTGAATAAAGGAAGGTGGCTGCAGCGGTGGGCCCTGTGCCCGCGCCAGGTCGTGCGGCAGGCCAAGACCGCACAAAAACCCGAACGCGATCAAGGCGACACTGGCGCGGCGGCGCGGACGCATGACCGATAATCCGCCCGAAAGCCAGATCACCACCAGCGCATCGATCACGAGCAATGCGAGCGCGGCCAGGAATATCGGTCCGCGCAGGTCGAGCGGCTCGCCTTGCCGGTATGCATCGACGCGCGCATTGAGCGACGACGCATCAAGCGGCACGGGGCGGTCGTCCGGCGCGAGCGTATTCACCGCGACCAGCCCTTCCGGTGGCCCGTAGAAACCGGGCGGGTGATCGAGACTGCCGCGTTGGGTGTAATTGCTGGGAATTGGGCGTGCCGTCGGCGGCGGGGTCGAGAATGCGCCAAATCCATCCAGCACGCGGGTTGGAGGCACGACCTGTGCCGCACGATTGCCGGCCGCTTCGTCGACCACGTTGTTGGGCTCTGCGGTCGCGCTCGATCCGGCCAGAGTGACCAGGCGGCGCAGCATGTCGACGAATGCACCGGACAGGGGAAGATCCGACCAGCGCGTGTCAGCCGTGACATGGAAGAGCACGATCAGCCCCTTGCCGCGGCGCTCGGCGGTGACGAGCGGGGTGCCGTCGGCAAGCGTCGCCCAGGTTCGATCGGTGAGTTGCGAGTCGGGCTCGGCCAGCACCTGGCGGGTGACGGTCACGTCGGTCGGGACCGCCATGCCGTTGAACGGACCCTCGCGCGAAAAAGCGGCGAGTTGCTGCGGCTTGTCCCAGCTCAGGGTGCCGCCGAGCGTGCGGCCACCGCGGCGCAGCTTCACCGGCACGAGCTTGTCGTCGGCGCCGGCGAGATGCGGCCCGGCAAAGCGCACAAGCACGCCGCCATTGTCGATCCACTTGTTGAGCTGATCGAGCGCCTCGTTGACGTTGCCGACATCGGCAAGGATCAGCATCGGCAGTTTGCGGTCGAGGAACTGGGTGATGGCTTCCGCCGGAGCAACGCCTTCGGCAAGCCGAACGTCGGCAAACGGATTAAGCGCGCGCGCGAGGTAGTAGGTCGCGCCGATCAGCGGCTGCGAACGGTCCGCGGTCGATCCGGATACGATGCCGACTGTGCGCCGCCGCCAGCGCTTATCCAAGAGCTGCACGGCGCCTGCCGAGCGCTCTCCGACAATTTCGAGGCGTGCGACGTCGTTGCGAATTTCGACGGGGAGATCGATCACCGCGTCGGTTTCGCGATCTCCGGCCTTGAAGTTGAAAGGTGCCTCGCCCAACGGCAGGCCTTTGAGATCGATGGCGCTCACCATGCCGATGTCGCCCGCGCCGGTTTGGGCGCGCAGCACCTTCACCGTCAGCGCGCCCGCTGCGTTGTCGGCAGCTGCCAATGCGTGCGGGATCGGCAGTCCGCCTTCGACGATGCTGAGCGGATGATTCCCGATTGCCTGCTTCAAGCCGTCGACAAACGTTGCACCTTTGCCGAGATCGACGCCGTCCGACAGCCACACGACTTCCACGTTCGGCGCCGCGGCAAGAAAGCGCTCGATGAGCGGCAAGGCTGCACTGCGGTCAATGCCGAAAGGTTTCGGCTTGATCTGCTTGACCTGTACGCGAGCCGCGCCTGCAAGACCGAGGGAGATGTCGCGATCGGTCTCCGACAGCGGCAGGATCGCGACGCCGCGATTGTCGGCTTCGGCGCGCGCGATCATCTCATCAGCGGTTCTCAGGCGCGCGTCCCAGGATGCGGCCGCGGGCCAGCCGTCGTCGAGTATGATCAACAACGGGGCGGCGCGGTCTGTCGTCGCGAGCGGTGGGTTCCACAGCGGCCCGGCTGCCGCGATGATGATCAGAGCGGCCAAAGTCAACCGCAGCAGCGTGAGCCACCAGGGCGTGCGCGATGGAGTTTCTTCTTTCGGGGCGATCTCGAACAGCAGGCGCGTCGGCGGAAAATTGACGCGGCGAGGGCGCGGCGGAACCAGTCGTAGCAGCCACCACAGCACGGGCAGACTGAGCAAGCCGAGCAGCACGAGTGGCTGCGCAAACCCGAGCGGTATTGATCCGATCATGCGGCGCTCGCTGGGGTGGCCGTGGCGTGCCTGGTGCTGGCGACGAACGGCTGCGTGTTGTCGCCCATGCGCGAGTGTAGCACGAGCAGAAGTTCGCTCGCCGGGCGATCAGTGCGGTGAACCGTGAAGCTCCATCCACGCAGGTCGGTCTCCGCGCGGATCGCGGCACGATGACGCTCGACGATTGCCTGGTAGTCGTCGCGCCAGGCTTCGGCACGGCCCGCGGTGATGCTGCCGGCGCCCTCGGGTTCAATGAACTCAACCCGGCCCGAATAGGGAAAGCTTTCCTCTGCCGGATCGACAATCTGGATCACGTGGCCATGAGCGCCGGTGGCGGAAAGTTGCGTAATCTTCGCGCGCACGTCGCTCATCGGAGCCCACAGATCCGACAGCAGCACGATCTCCGACAGGGGAGAAGGCGCAAACGACGGCGGCAGGCTCGCGCGCTCCATAGGGTCATGCCGAATTGCTTCGGCCATCTTTTCGATGACGTTGCGGCTCGCGCTTGGCCGGGTCAGGCCGGGCACGCCGACCCGCTCGCCGCCCTGCACGAGCACTTCGGCCAACGCGAAGGCCACTACAAGCGCGCGCTCGAGCTTGCTGTCTTTCGCCAGAGCAGAAGTAAAAGTCATCGATGGCGACCGGTCAGGCCAGATCCACACGGTGTGCGAGGCTTCCCATTCCCGTTCGCGCACATACAGGTGGTCGTCGCGCGCCGAGCGCCTCCAGTCCACGTTCTGGGCAGGCTCGCCCGACATGAAACGACGATACTGCCAGAAGTTCTCGCCGGGTCCGGCGCGCCGCCGTCCGTGTAGTCCGTGAATGACCGTCGAAGCAACGCGGCGCGCCTCAAGAATGAGTCTAGGCATTGCGTCGGCCAGCTTGCGCGCACCGACCGTCGCTTGCTTTACCGTTCCCGTCTCGATGTCGTTCGCTTTCGACTCCGCCATCGCAACTATCCGATGCGTGCTTTAAGCCGCCGGATCACGTTCGGGATGGTTTCGCCTTCCGCCCGCGCCGCAAATGTCAGCGCCATGCGGTGCTTGAGCACAGGCTCCGCCAGTTCGAGCACGTCGTCGACCGAAGGCGCGAAGCGGCCATCAAGAAGAGCGCGTGCACGCACCGCAAGCATCAGCGCCTGGCTCGCGCGCGGGCCCGGACCCCAGGAAATCAACTTGCCGATCTCGCCCGCTTCAGGGCCCGGACGCGCCGAGCGCACAAGCGCGAGAATTGCCTCGACGACCGACTCGCCGACGGGCAGCCGGCGAACCAGCCGCTGTGCCGACAGAAGATCTTCAGCCGTCATCGCGGGCTTGGCGCGCGACTCCTCCGCGCCGGTCGTGTCGAACAGGATCTTTCGTTCGGCCTCCTGATCGGGGTAGTCCACATCGACTTCCATCAGGAAGCGGTCGAGCTGCGCTTCCGGGAGCGGATAGGTGCCTTCCTGCTCGAGCGGATTTTGCGTCGCCAGAACATGAAACGGCTTCGGCAAATCGTGACGGACACCGGCAACGGTCACATGCTGTTCCTGCATCGCCTGCAGCAGCGCCGATTGGGTGCGTGGCGAGGCGCGGTTGATCTCGTCGGCCATCAGCAATTGCGCGAACACCGGGCCTGCGATGAAACGAAAGCTGCGCTTTCCGCCTGGACTTTCCTCAAGGACCTCGGTGCCGAGAATATCGGACGGCATCAGGTCCGGCGTGAATTGAATACGGCGCGCGTCTAGACCAAGAGCCGTACCCATGGTGTCGACCAGTTTTGTTTTCGCGAGACCGGGCACGCCGACCAGTAGCGCGTGCCCGCCGGAGAGGACCGTAACCAGCGCGCGTTCCACCACCACATCCTGGCCGAAAATGACGGCACCAATCGCTGCTTTTGCAGCACGGACATGGACGGCCGTGGATTCAGCCGCACGTACGATCATGTCTTCCAATTTTTCCAGGCTCTCGCCGCCGGCTTTCGCCATGATGTCGTTTCCTTTCGTCTCCCGATCGATGCAGCACAAGACCGTGCAACAAACGCGCCAAGGCGATTTTGCTGCGTTATTCTGGGCCGAATCTGCCTCAATCTCCGGGCAAGCTTACGCTATCTTCTGCCGCCGGGCCGGGTGAATCACGAAGATGCGAACAGGCTCGCGGCAACCTAATTATCGAAGGAAAACAATGGCGAAGGCAGGGCAGAGCGGGTTGGACGCGATCGCGGCGGGGCTGCCCCGCGAAAACAGGGGCCCCCCGCCTGTCGAACTTTGGAATCCGCCTTACTGCGGCGATATCGACATGAAGATCGCCGCGGATGGCACTTGGTTTTACCAAAAGACGCCAATCGGCCGGCTGGCTTTGGTCAAATTGTTTGCATCCGTGCTCAAGCGGGAAGGCGACAAACACTTTCTTGTGACGCCGGTCGAGAAGGTCGGAATCGCCGTCGAAGACGCGCCGTTCCTCGCGGTGGAGATGAAAATCTCTCGCGGCAATGGCGGGCAGGTCCTCGAATTCCGGACCAATGTTGACGACTGGGTAGTCGCTGGGCCCGGCCATGCACTGCGATTCGAACTACAACCGGAAACGAGTGGACTGAAGCCGTACCTGCATGTGCGGCGCGACTTGTGGGCGAAGGTCACGCGCGCGCTGTTCTATGACCTTGTTGCGCTCGGCGAAGAACGTGATGTCGACGGCAAGGCGATGTTCGGTGTTGCTTCGCAAGGTGAGTTCTTTGCCATGGCGGAAGCGAGCGCCGTGCGGGAGTTCGCCTGATGCAGCATCCGCTTACGGAGCTTTCGGCCAAAGACTTTTTCGCGCGGGTGCAGACGCGGCTCACACTTGACGTTCCGCCTGGCCTTACCGATCCGAATGTGATGCCCGTTCGCGGCGATCACGATGCCGACCCGGTAATGCGGAAGATCGCCGAAGTGCGGCCGATCCGTCCTGCTGCGGTACTGATCCCGATCGTCGAGCATCGCCAGCCGTCGGTGCTGCTCACCCAGCGCGCGCAGCATTTGCCCGATCACCCGGGGCAGGTTTCGTTTCCAGGCGGCAAGATCGATAGTGGTGATGCCGATCCGTGTGCGTCCGCGCTCCGCGAAGCTGAGGAGGAGATCGGACTCGACCGCCAGCACGTTGAACCCCTTGGCTATCTCGACCTCTATATGACGACACTGGGCTACCGCATTGTGCCGGTGATCGCGCGAGTCAAACCGGGCTTCGCGCTAAAGCTCAATCCGAGCGAAGTCGATGCGACCTTCGAGGTGCCGCTCGATTTCCTGATGGACCAGAGCAATGTGCAACGCCACTCGCGCGACTGGCAGGGCATGACGCGGCACTACTACGCAATCACTTTCGGTGATCGCTACATTTGGGGCGTGACGGCTGGTATCCTGCGGAATCTTTACGATCGGATTTATCGATGATCCGCCCGGTTCTTACGGAAGTCCTTCTTTTTCTCACGCCGTTCGTGCTCTACGCGGTTTTCTTGTGGGCGACGAAATCCGGTGTGCTGGATCTAAAGTCTTGGCCGTTGATGCACGTCGTCACGCTGGCCATCGCGGCACTCCTGCTGGTGCTTGGCAGCTTTGTCTATTTCGCACACTTCTCGGGCGCGCCGCCGGGATCGACCTACGTGCCCGCCCATATGGAAGACGGCAAGTTCGTGCCGGGGACTACGAAATAATGGCACCGCAGGCTGGCCGCACCGACCGCAGACTCAACGAAGCCGACTGGCTCACATCCGGTCCATTGCCGCAGCTGTTAGCCGTGCTCGACCGTGACGGCGAAGAGGCGCGCGCAGTAGGCGGCGCGGTTCGCAACGGATTGCTAGGGGCGCCGGTTCTGGAAGTCGACGTGGCGACGACCGCTGTCCCCGACGAGGTCGTCAAACGCGTTGACGCGGCGGGTTTCAAGGCCGTTCCAACCGGCATCGAACACGGCACGGTTACCGTCGTGATCGGCAAGCAGCCGTTCGAGGTGACGACGCTGCGCAAGGATGTCGAGACATTTGGCCGGCATGCCAAGGTCGAATTCGGCCGCGACTGGCAAGCCGATGCCGAACGGCGCGACTTCACGATCAACGCTCTGTCCGTAACACGCGATGGCAGCGTCTACGATTATGCTGGCGGACTCGATGATCTGGCCAATCACCGGGTGCGTTTCATCGGCGACCCCGCAAAACGCATCGAAGAAGACTACTTGCGCATTTTGCGGTTCTTCCGCTTTCACGCCGCCTATGGCTCCGGCCATCCTGACGCTACCGGGCTGGCGGCCTGCATCGCCGCGCGAAACGGACTCGACCAGCTCTCGCGTGAGCGTGTTCGCATGGAGCTCTTGAAACTACTGGTGGCTCCGCACGCGACGGCCACACTTGCCGTCATGTCGCACGCCGGATTGCTGCTGCTTGTGCTCGGCAGCGTGCCCTATCTCGCTGATTTCGAAAACGTGGCAAAGGTCGAGGCTGCGATTGGAGCGGCCCCCGATTCTGTGCGCCGCCTGGGGGCGCTCGGGGTCGTGGTTGCCGAAGATGCCGAGCGGCTGTGGCAGAAGTTACGGCTGACGAACAACGAGCACGGGCGGCTCGCATCAATGGCGGAGGGCTGGCGGCGGATTTCGCCTGCATTCGGCGAGAAGGCGGTAAAGGCGCTGCTCTACCGGCTCGGTCCGCAACACTTCACCGATCACGCGCTGCTCGGATGGGCCCGATCCCTGGCCAACGCCCACGACGCAAAATGGAACGAGCTTGCAACGCTTCCGCAGCGATGGACGGCGCCGGAATTTCCGTTGAGGGGGGCCGATTTCATGAAGCGTGGCGTGGCGCAAGGGCCAGCGTTGGGCGCAGCACTCGCCGCGGCCGAGCGTGCCTGGATCGCGGCGGAGTTCACGCAAGAACGACGGGCGCTTGATGACATTGCCGATGCCGCCGCGAAAAGCGCGGCCGGTTCATGAACGTCCTCTCCGGCTTTGCCGATATCTCTTTCTGGCAACTGGTCCCGGTCGCGGCCGTGGCCTTGCTTGCCTCCATCATTGGTGGCGTGTCCGGCTATGGCACGGGTGCGCTGATGCCGCTGGTGCTGGTGCCGCTGGTCGGCGCCGAGCCGGTTGTGCCGATCATCGCCATCTCAGCGCTGTTCACAAACTCCAGCCGCGTCTTTGCGTTTCTGAAATATGCGGACTGGCGCCGCACCGCGATCGTGCTCGCGGCGTCGGTACCGACCTGCGTGCTGGGCGCCTGGGGTTATACGCATCTTTCCAGCGCCGGTGCGGCGTTGGTGATCGGCGGCATGCTCATCGTGAGCGTGCCGCTGCGGCGCCTCCTGCGTTATCACGGCTTCAAGGTTGGTGACGCGGGGCTTGGGCTGGGTTCGCTGGGCTATGGCCTGGTGGTGGGCGGCACCGCCGGGTCCGGAGTGATATTGCTCTCGCTGCTGATGGCAGCAGGTGTCGAAGGGGCGGGCGTCATCGCCACCGATGCCGCAATTTCGATTGTGATCGGAATCGTGAAGATTTCCGTTTTCGGACTAGTTGGGGTCATCACTGCGCAGGTGATCGCGTTCGCGCTCTTAATCGGGATCGTCGCGTTGCCTGGGGCGTTCCTGGCCAAGGCCTTTGTCGAGCGCATGCCGGTGCATGTGCACACGACGATTCTCGATGTTGTGGTGCTGTTGGGCGGCGTATTTCTGGTTTATGGCGCGTTGCGCTGACGCGTTTCGACGCACATCACGGCCACTTTACGACCGGCGGCATCGAGGACAGGATTGACTCGACATTGCCGCCGGTGCGCAGCCCGAAGATCGTGCCGCGGTCGTAAAGCAGGTTGAATTCCACGTAGCGGCCGCGCCGGACCAGCTGCTCCTCGCGCTCGGCGTCCGTCCAGGGCTGAACAAAATTTTTCCGCACCAGGTTCGGATAGACGCGCAGGAATGCGCGGCCGACATCCTGCGTGAAGGCGAAAGTCTCGTCCCAGTCGGTTTCCAGATAGTCGTAGAAGATGCCGCCAACGCCGCGCGGCTCATTGCGGTGCTTGAGGAAGAAGTATTCGTCGCACCATTTCCGGTACTTGTCGTAAGGCGCGATCTCGGCATGCGAGTCGCAGGCCGTCTTCATCGCGGCATGGAAGGCGATGCTGTCCGCATCGTTGGGAACGCGGCGCTTGTCCAGCACGGGCGTGAGATCGGCGCCTCCGCCGAACCACGCCTTGCTGGTCACGACGAACCGCGTGTTCATGTGGACTGCCGGCACGTTCGGATTGTGCGGATGGGCGATCAGAGAAATGCCGGAGGCCCAGAAACGCGGATCCTTCTCGGCGCCTGGAATTTCCTTGCGGAATTCCGTCGCAAATTCGCCGTGCACGGTCGAGCAATGCACGCCGACTTTCTCGAAGACGCGGCCGTGCATCATTGCCATCACGCCGCCGCCGCCGGGCGCGCCGCCATGATCGGTGCGCTGCCAGGGGGTACGGACAAAGCGTCCAGCGCTGCGGTCGATGAAAGGGGCATTCGCCGGCAGGGAGTCCTCTAGGCTCTCAAGCGCGGCGCAGATGTCGTCTCGCAGCTTTTCGAACCAGGTGCGCGCCTTGGCCTTGCGGGTATCGAGTGCCGAGTGATCCATTTTCTCATTAACTCGTTAGACCGATCCTATCACCGCGCAAAATCCCGCGTCTGCCGCAACGCCTCTCCAGTCACCATTGCCGCTGCCACCGCAATATTGAGTGACCGCATGCCGGACTGCATGGGGATGCGCAGGCGGACGTCGGCCTGCTCGTGGACGGTCGCCGGGACGCCGGCGCTCTCCCGGCCGAATAACAGCACCTGGCTCGCGGTAAATTTGTGATCTAGATAGGAGCGCTCCGCTGCCGTGGTCAGAAGCACGAGCTGAAGCCGCTCGCGTCGCCGCCACGCCTCGAAGGCCGCAAATGAGCCATGGCGGGCAATACTGACGTTGTCGATGTAGTCCATGCCGGCGCGACGGAAGGCGCGATCGGTCACAGGAAATCCGCTGGGCTCTATAATGTGCGCCTCGATGCCCAGGCAGGCGCACAGTCGGAGAATCGTTCCGGTGTTCTGGGGGATATCCGGTTCGTAAAGCGCAATCCGCATGGTGGGCCCGGCATCCTCGGTGGCCGGCACGAAGCCGCTGTAGACAAATGATTTATGCGACTAATCCTCGCGGCGGCGATAGCGGGCTTGCGCTCTTACGGCAAGGGTGCCAATAGAACCTCACCGACGCGCTGCTCTGCCTTTTCAGGGCTGCCGCAACCGGTCCGCCCCGCCGCCCTTCGGACTTCGGTCCCGGGTTCCAGCCTCGGGCGGGATGAACAAGCCACCGGAGGAGAGGGCTAAAGACGTGACGACCGTGTCTTCGGCGGAGCACACGCGCCGCGAC
>JBKPRE010000070.1:0-10258 GCA_046734435.1 Pseudomonadota bacterium
TGAGGTCTGCCGGGCGTTTCGCGACCCGTGGCAAGACCTTGCGCTTTCGAGGCCCTGCCTGTCGGTTCCGGCCCTGCCGGGACAGAGGAGGGCGCGATCCTCAAGCCAACAGCAATGATAATCGAGGACGCGAATGACCAAGCGCATGGAGTCCAAGTACAAGATCGACCGCCGGATGGGCGAGAACATCTGGGGCCGGCCGAAGAGCCCGGTTAACCGGCGCGAATACGGCCCCGGCCAGCACGGCCAACGCCGCAAGAGCAAGCTCTCCGACTACGGTGTGCAGCTTAAAGCTAAGCAGAAGCTGCGCGGCTATTACGGCAACATTTCCGAGCGGCAGTTCCGCGGCATCTACCAGGAAGCACGGCGGCTCAAGGGCGACAGTGGCGCCCACATGATCGGCCTTTTGGAGCGGCGCCTCGATGCGCTGATCTTCCGGGCCAAGTTCGTACCGACGGTCTTTGCCGCGCGCCAGTTCATCAATCATGGCCACATCAAAGTGAACGGCAAGCGCGTCACCATCCCGAGCTATCGGGTCAAGGTTGGTGACGTCGTCGAGGTGAAAGAAAAGTCCAAGCAGCTCGCGCTGGTTCTGGAGGCGCAGGCCTTGGCCGAGCGTGACGTACCCGACTACATCGAGGTCGACGCCTCGAAGTTGACGGCGAAGCTCGCCCGCGTGCCGTTGCTCACGGATGTGCCCTATGCGGTGCAGATGGAGCCGCATCTCGTCGTCGAATATTATTCGCGTTAAGCGATCGCAACAGCGCTCGAGAAGCCGACGGCCGGCGCCTCGCGTCGGCCGTTTTGTTTGCTGCAAGGATTCAGATCGGGCGAATCACTTGCGCCCGTGCCAACTCGTGCGTGATTCGCGAGTTATCCCCGATTAAAGCGGAAGTGCACAGGTTATTTTGTGGCCGCATTGCGACAAATCTCTACATTTAGTAGCCGAAAAGCGCTAATAACGACGCGCGGTCCTCGAATCAGTGAGGACATGCCTAGGGAGACTCCGCAATGAAAGGGATCGATACTCTCAAAGAGTGGATCGGGGCGTTGACGGAATTAGCGCTGATGCTTTTGGCATTGGCGATTGTGCTCTCGTTGTTGGTTGGGGCTAACCTTCCCTTCTTCGGCGCCGTGACAGCGAACATCATGGCCTGGGTGAAGGACATGGGCGGCAACGGTCTCGTCGGTCTAATCACACTCGGGATCGTCCTCTGGCTGTTCTCGAACCGGAAAATGGCCTGACCCAAGCGTGCGTTCAGTCTAGACAGAATCGCTGACGCAATAAGGGTGGGGAGCGACGCTCCCCACCTATTGGTCGTACGTGTCATCAAGAGGTTCCGCCATGCGCAAATTCATGGCCAACATGGCCTACGCAAAAGAGATTCTGTGGGAGATCGTCGAACTCGGCTTCGTCAGCATTCTCGCGATCATGCTGATCTACCTGATCCTCGGGCAGGGCTCCGGGGGTTTCGTTCTGTCGGTCGCCGACAACGTGACAAAATTCGCAAGCTCCGTCCCGACGCCGAGCCTGGTCGGTCTGGCGCTCGTGCTGGGCGTTATCTACCTGCTGATGAACCGGCTGAAGTAGTCCGCGGGAACAGGCGCTAGCGCCCGCCTCACACAGGTGGCGGGCCTCGTGGCTTTGGCGTAGAAGGCAATCAGCCTCCGTCAGTGCGCTTGTCAGCAAATGCCGATATTCAATCGCCGCACGTTTCTGGCCGCATCCGCGGCGGGCGTTGTAGCGCGCGCCCTGCCCGCTTTTGCGGCCTCACCTTACGCGTTCAGGCATGGCGTCTTCGACGTAACTGTCGTGAGCGACGGCCACCTTGTGCTGCCAACGAGCTTTCTCGCGCCCGATGCCCCGCCGCCGGAGCGCGACGCCATCCTTAAGGTGGCTGGCCAGAGCGGCGAGCAGTACAATTCGCCGACCAATATCACGCTGATCCGCGCAGGCAACGACCTGGTCCTCATCGACATGGGGTCGGGCGACCGCTTCATGCCGACGGCCGGCAAGCTGTGGGACAACCTCAAGGCGGCCGGCATCGACAAAACGAAGATCACAAAAGTCATCTTCACCCACGGACATCCCGATCACCTCTGGGGGACCGTCGACGAGCTGGACGACCTGATGATCCCCGACGCGGCCTTCTACGTCTGCGCCGCGGAATGGGATTTCTGGACCGGCGAAAACGCGACACGCGGGCTGCCGGCCGAACGCGCCGGCTTCGTCACGGGCGCTCGGCGCAACTACACGGTGATCAAAGACAAGGTGAAGATGGTCAAGGCCGGCGATGACATCCTCTCCGGCTTGCGCATCATCGACACGCCCGGGCATACGCAGGGTCACGTTTCCATCGAGCTTGCCGGCGCCGACGGGCTGATTGTGGGTGGCGACGCACTCACCCACCCGCTGATCTCATTCCAGCACCCGGAATGGAAACCGATCGCAGATCACGTGCCGGATCAGGCGACGGCGACGAGGCGCAAACTGCTCGACCGGCTTGCCGCCGATCGCTCAAAGCTGATTGGCTTCCACCTGCCTTATCCCGGCGTGGGAACGGTCGAGCGCAAGGACAATGCCTATCGCTTCGTCGCGTCCGCTTAGGGAGACGCGCCTCAGGCGGTCTGGCGTACAGACACGCCTTTTTCTTTCAACGCCTGCTGCAGCTCGCCGGCCTGAAACATTTCGCGCACGATGTCGCAACCGCCGACAAACTCGCCCTTCACGTACAGCTGCGGAATCGTCGGCCAGTTGGAATAAGTTTTGATGCCGTTCCGAATCTCGTCGGACTCCAGCACGTTGATGCCTTTGTAGCTGACCCCGAGATGGTCGAGGATCTGCACGACCTGACCGGAAAATCCGCACATCGGAAACTGCGGCGTGCCTTTCATGAACAGCACGACGTCGTTTCCCTTCACTTCATTGTCGATGAATTGCTCGATTGCCATGGAGTTTTCGTCCTGTTGGGCGGCGTCCGCCCCCCTTGATCTTGGATATATGTACCAAAAAAGTTACCGCCAACCCAAGAGCCAACCTACGAGCGGCGCCCGAATTTACCGGCTTTTTGGGGCATAAAATGTGCCCTCGACCTCGAAAATATCGTCCTGGTTCAGTCGGCTGACCTCGATGATCGTGCGGGGCGGATACGGCCCGCCGCCCCATAGCGCCCCCTGAATCTTGTTCACCAGCGGACGCAGCCGGCCCATATCGGTGACGAAAACCGTGACGCGCACACAATCGGCGAGGCTTGCGCCTTCCGATTCGGCGATCAGCTTCATATTCATGAACGCTTGGTGGATGCGCGCTTCGTCACCCTCGACGAGTTTATTATCGACAGGATTGATGCCACGCATGCCGGCAATGAATACGAAATCACCGGCGCGGGCGCCGAGACTCCAGGTACCGGTTGGCTCGATCGCGCCTTCGGGCGCAAGCACGGAAACGCGGCTTGTCACGGCGTGCCGGTCTGCAAAGCGAGCGCATGCAGCACGCCCCCCATCTGCCCCTTGAGCGCCTCGTAGACCAGTTGATGCTGCTGCACCCGCGACTTGCCCTTGAACGATGGAGCGATGACGGTCGCGGCATAGTGGTCGCCGTCGCCCGCGAGATCCCGGATCGTGACCTCCGCATCGGGAATGTGCGCCTTTATCAAGCGCTCGATTTCGACGGCATCCATGGCCATCGGCAGGTCCTCGCAAACCTCACAGCTCTCCGGCCATGTAGGCCGGAAGCCATGATTCAAACCGCTCCCGCAGAATCGAGACTAGGATGGGACGCTCACCCGCAAGCGTCAATGTGTCGCCACCCGTTCTCCCGATTGCCCACACCGGTACGTTCACGGCCCTTGCCCGCTCCAACACGTTGGCCGCCTTGTCGGCCGGCACCGTGACAAGATAACGCGCCTGGTCCTCGCCAAACCAATGAGCATGGGTGGGAATATCCGAGGGAGCCGCATCGAGCCTGGCTCCGATCCCGGAGGCCATCGCCATTTCGGCGAGCCCGACAAGAAGGCCGCCGTCGGAAAGGTCGTGCGCCGCCGTCGCCGTCCCGTCGAGGATCAACGCGCGGACAAAGTCGCCATTCTCGCGCTCCTCGGTGAGATCGACCGGCGGAGGCGCGCCCTCTTCCTGACCGCACAATTCGCGTAAATACATTGATTGGCCGAGCCAACCCGTCGTCTCGCCGACCAGAATGATCGTCTCGTCCGCACGCTTGAAGGTCAGCGTCGCCGACTTTGCAAAATCTTCGATGAGGCCGACGCCCCCGATCGACGGCGTCGGCAAAATCGCGCGGCCGTTGGTTTCGTTGTAAAGCGACACGTTGCCGGACACGACCGGAAAATCGAGCCTCTTGCAGGCCTCCGCGATGCCGCGGATGCAGCCCACGAACTGACCCATGATCTCGGGCCGCTCGGGATTGCCGAAATTCAGATTATCGGTGATCGCGAGCGGTTTCGCGCCGACGGCGGTCAGGTTTCGCCAGCATTCTGCCACCGCTTGCTTGCCGCCCTCGAACGGGTCGGCCTCGCAATAGCGCGGCGTCACATCGGTGGTGAGCGCGAGGCCCTTTGGCCCCTCTTCAATACGCACAACCGCGGCATCGCCGCCCGGACGCTGGACGGTATTGCCGAGAATGACGTGATCATATTGCTCCCATACCCAGCGCTTGGAGCAGAGGTCGGGAGCCGCGAGCAATCTTTCGAGCGCCTCCATTGTGTCAACCGGGGCCGGCACGCTTTCAGCATCGACCGCAGCTGGCTTCGCCGCGCTGACGAACGGACGCTTATACTCGGGAGCCTGGTCGCCAAGTTCCTTGATCGGCAGATCGGCCATCACGTCGCCGCCGTGGCGCACGATGAAGCGTTTCGATGGAGTCGTCTCGCCGACCACCGCGAAATCGAGACCCCATTTGCGGAAAATTGCCTCGGCCTCTTTCTCCTTCTCGGGCTTGAGGACCATGAGCATGCGCTCCTGGCTCTCGGAGAGCATCATTTCGTATGCGCTCATCCCCTCTTCACGGCATGGCACCCTGTCGAGGTCGAGCGTGACGCCGAGATCGCCCTTCGCGCCCATTTCCACCGCCGAGCAGGTCAGGCCGGCGGCGCCCATGTCCTGGATGGCAATGACGCATCCCTTCTGCATGATCTCGAGACAGGCCTCGAGCAGCAGTTTTTCCGAGAACGGATCGCCGACCTGAACGGTCGGGCGCTTGCCCTCAGAGTCTTCATCGAACTCCGCCGATGCCATCGACGCGCCGTGAATTCCATCGCGCCCCGTTTTCGAGCCGAGATAGACGATCGGCATGCCGACCCCCGAGGCCGCGGCGTAGAAAATCTGGTCCTTGCGCGCGATGCCGACCGCCATGGCGTTGACCAGGCAGTTGCCGTCATAGCGCGAATGAAAGCGCACCGAGCCGCCGACCGTCGGAACGCCAAATGAATTGCCGTAGCCGCCAATCCCCGCCACCACGCCCGATACCAGATGACGCGTCTTCGGATGCGATGGCGCGCCGAACGAGAGTGCGTTCAGGCACGCTATCGGACGCGCGCCCATGGTGAAGACATCGCGCAGGATGCCACCCACCCCCGTTGCCGCCCCTTGATAAGGCTCGATGTAGCTCGGGTGATTGTGGCTCTCCATCTTGAATACGCAGGCAAGCCCGTCGCCGATGTCGATGACGCCGGCATTTTCGCCGGGGCCCTGGATGACCCACGGACCCTTGGTCGGCAGCGTGCGCAGATGGACTTTCGACGACTTGTACGAGCAGTGTTCGTTCCACATGGCCGAGAAAATACCGAGCTCGGTGAGCGACGGCACGCGGCCGATGAGTTTGAGGATCCGGTCGTATTCATCGGGCTTGAGGCCGTGCTCGGCGACAAGTTCGGGAGTGATACGGACGTCGTTCGGGATCACGATTACGCCGCGCGCTCCAGTGCTTCGTTCAGCCCGGCAAACAGCCCGCGCCCGTCGGTCGGCCCGATAACGGCTTCGACGTGATTTTCGGGATGCGGCATCATGCCGAGCACATTGCCGCGCTCGTTCACAATACCGGCGATCGCGTTGATTGCGCCGTTGTGGTTCCAGTTCGGATCGATCATGCCGTCCGGCGAGGAATACCGGAACAGCACGCGTCCCTCGCCTTCCAGCCGCGCAATGGTTTCACCGTCGGCAATGTAATTGCCCTCGCCGTGCGCAACCGGCACTCGGATCACCTGGCCGGCATTGTAACCGCGCGTGAATGGCGTGTCCGAGCGCTCGACGCGCAGATAGACGTCGCGGCAGATGAAGCGCAGGTTTTCATTGCGCATCAGGACGCCGGGCAGCAGTGCAGCCTCGCACAGAATCTGGAACCCATTGCAGACGCCGAGAACCAGTCCGCCTTTTGCGGCATAGGCGCGCACCGCGTCCATGATCGGGCTGCGCGCCGCGATCGCCCCGCAACGCAGGTAATCGCCGTAGGAAAATCCACCCGGGATGACGACCAAATCGGTTCCGGCCGGGAGTTCCGTGTCGGCGTGCCACACCATGGCCGGCTCTCGTCCCGAGATCAGGCGCAGCGTGCGCGCCATGTCGCGCTCGCGGTTGATGCCAGGAAATACGAGAACCGCGGCTTTCATCCGATCACGTCCACCTTGTAATTTTCGATCACCGTGTTTGCGAGCAGCTTGTCGGCCGCCTGCCTGAGCAGGGCCTCGGCCTTGGCGCGATCGCCGCCTTCGATCTCAATGTCAAAGACCTTGCCCTGGCGCACGCTGGAAACGCCGGCAAGCCCCAGCGAGCGCAGCGCGCCTTCAATCGCCTTGCCCTGAGGGTCGAGAATGCCGGACTTCAGGGTGACGGTAACGCGGGCTTTCATAGCGGTTTTTCAGGCGATTCCAGGCTCGATGACCTGACCTAGCATCCGCCACAGGTCACCTCAACCGTGCAGAGGAACCCTACACAGGTCATCGCGCCCACACCGTTTTTCAAGACGGATTGCTGTGGAATTCGGCCGCACCTATCGCCCAGCGCCACGGAGCTCGTGCGCCATGGCGGCCAGCCGCTGCCGCTCAAGCTTCCCGTTCCCATTGCGAGGAAGCTCGGGGACGCTGATGAATCGCACGGGCATGTGCGTCTGGGTGAGCCTCTCCCGGCAATGCTTGTGAAGTGCCTCTTTGTCGAGTGCCTCGCCATGCACGATGAACGACCAAACCTCCTCGACACCCACGTCGTTCAGCATTGACAAGGCGCCGGCTTCGCGGATGCCTTTAAATGCCGCAACGGCAGCCTCGATGAACTGGGGACTGACCTTGTCGCCGCCGAGGTTGAGGACCTCTTTTTTCCGCCCTGTGATCACCAGCATTCTGTCCTGGGTAAGGTAGCCGACATCGCCTGAATCGAAATGCCCCTCGCGGAATGCGGTTTCGCTCTGGCCGCTCGTGTCGAAGTAGCCAGTGACGCTGACCGGCGTCCTGACAAGCACCACGCCTTCATGACCGGCCGGCAGTGGCGCACCCGCCTCGTCGACGATTCTTACGGAGACGTCCGGCGCGACATGGCCGACTGCTCCGGCAACCCCGGTGAGCGCATGCGCCGGCGCAGACGAAATGGTCGATGTTTCGGTTGTCCCGTAATAGAAGATCAGATTCGAGCACAGCCGCGCGCGCACGCGCTCGGACAACGAGTTGTGCAATGGGCTTCCGGCCGCAATGATGACCTCGAAGCACGCGCGAAATTCACGATTGGCATCGTAGAATTTCAGAAATCCGCTGAGCCCGCCCGGCGACGCGATCAGCCCCTGCACCTTGTAGAGCTCGAATGCCTGCAGCGTATCCATCGGCGAGGCACCCGGGAAAAACATGGTGCCGCCCCGCGACAGCACGTAGAGGATATGCCGGAAGCCGCCGCTCGACCCGAACCCGTAATCGCTGAAAAAACGCGAGCACTCGGGAAAAATTCTTCCGAACACATGATTGTAACGCGCCAGCCGTGCCAGCTGGTTGTTGTGGGTGAATCCAACCGCCTTCGCTTCGCCAGTGGAGCCCGACGTCAGCGCGATCCGGCAGATGTCATTGCCGGCGCCACGATAGACATGGCGTTCGTCGACCGGGATGCCGTCGCCCGAGATCCATGCAAAATCGGCGGCAAGCACCTTTGTGCTCTTTCCATTGGCATAAGACCGCGGGGTATCCGTGATGATGAAGTCGCAAGGAAAATGCCCGGGCACGGCTCCGCTGGCAGAAACGGTTGCAATGCCGATGTACATCAGACCCAGCGCGAGTGCCGTGTGGAATATGTGGTCCTTCACTTGGAGGACAACAACATCTCCCGGTGAAATGCCGGCGCTTATGGCTCTGCGCCCGACATTGTGAATGAATCGCACCAGTCGCGCGTAACTGACTACGCCCATAGCAGTGCCGGACGCGCATAAAGCCGGCGCCGGTGGGTCGTGTTTCGCCTGGAAAAGAATCGGCTCGACGACGTTCATGTGAGTTCCGGCTCACGACGCTCGGCGTCCCCAGCGTTGCCGATACGGCACATACGCCGTGGAAAGAGCGCGCGCGTCCTCCGCTCAGACGACGCGTGTGAAAAAAACGCGTGGCAGGCAGAGCCCTCGGCAACTGGTGGACGAGGGGTTGAACAATGAAGAAATATTTTCTGGCGACGGTATCCGTTCTGGCGCTGTCGAACACCGGCCATGCATCAGATCTTCCTGCGAAGGTGAGCCCCTATGCGCCCGTTGCGGTTCCGACCTGGACAGGGCCCTATTTTGGCATAGTCGGTGGCGTCGCGCGTCACGACGCTTCGTTCAAAGACCTAGGCTGTGCATTTGAGTGCGGGACTTTCGACGGGAACAAGACGGGCGGCGCTATCGGAGGCCTGCTTGGTTACAACTGGCAAACCGGCAACTTCGTTTACGGCTTGGAGGGTGACTGGATCTGGACGGGGGTAAAGACGGCACCCCAGAACGGCATTTTCGGTTTCCACGCTGACAGCTCGTTTGATGTCCGTTGGATAGCGACAGTCCGCGGCCGTGCGGGACTCGCTCTGGACGCAACGCTCATCTACTTCACCGGAGGTGTCGCTTTCGGCCGTGTAAACAACGACTATTCGATTTTCAACGACCGGGCGGGCACCCTCTTCACACGCTTCACACAGAACCGAACCAATGTAGGTTGGACTGCCGGTGTTGGCTTGGAGCACATGTTTGGTCCGCATTGGACCGCGCGGGCTGAGTTTCGCTACATCGACTTGGGAACAAGAACTGTCGGATGCACTGAGGGCTCATTCACAGCTTGTACGGATTTCGGCTATCGAGGCGAATTCAGCAACACGTTGATGATGGGATTGGTCGGGCTGAACTACAAATTCTAGCATCAGCTCACCGAGACCTAAAGAAAATGGCCGGGTCATGCCCGGCCATCTTTCATTTTCGATTAGTTGAATTCTTCGAGCTCAACCCTTCACCAGCACCGGCCCCGTGCCTTGCGGCCGCTCGCCTTCGCTCATGATGCCGAGCCGTTTGGCGACTTCGGTATAGGCCTCGACCAGGCCGCCGAGATCGCGGCGGAAACGGTCCTTATCGAGCTTGTCGTTGGTCTTGATGTCCCACAGCCGGCAGCTGTCGGGTGAAATCTCGTCGGCCACGACGATGCGCATCACGTCGTTCTCCCACAGCCGGCCCGTTTCCATCTTGAAGTCGACAAGACGGATGCCAACGCCGAGGAAAAGCCCGGACAAAAAGTCGTTGACGCGGATGGCAAGCGCCATGATGTCGTCGATTTCCTGCGGCGAGGCCCAGCCGAAGGCGGTGATGTGCTCTTCCGATACCATCGGATCGTTGAGCTTGTCGTTCTTGTAGTAAAACTCGATGATCGAGCGCGGCAGCTGCGTGCCCTCCTCGATGCCGAGGCGCTGCGCCAGAGAACCAGCCGCGACATTTCGCACCACGACCTCGAGGGGGATAATCTCGACCTCGCGAATCAACTGCTCGCGCATGTTGAGACGCCGGATAAAGTGCGTCGGCACCCCGATATCATTGAGGTGCTGGAACACATATTCCGAGATTCTATTGTTCAGAACGCCTTTGCCCTCGATCACCTCGTGCTTTTTGGCGTTGAAGGCGGTCGCGTCATCCTTGAAGTGCTGAATCAGCGTTCCAGGCTCCGGGCCTTCATACAGGACCTTCGCCTTGCCCTCGTAAATGCGGCGACGGCGGCTCATGGGCGTGTACCGTGGTTTGTGAAAGTCCATCGGATTGCCGTGGCTCCTTGTT
>JBKPRE010000071.1:0-4575 GCA_046734435.1 Pseudomonadota bacterium
GCCGTGGTCGATCGCGAACTCATCACCAAGATCGCACGCGATGTCGTGAGGGACATCGGCTATGACCAAGACGGCTTTTCGTATTACGGCGCGGACGTCGAGGTGCTGCTGCATGGCCAGTCGCCCGACATCGCGATGGGCGTGAATGCCAAGAAGAAGAAGGGCGGAGAGGAAGAAGGTGCCGGCGACCAGGGCATGATGTTCGGCTTTGCCTGCACCGAGAGCGAGGTCTACGAGAAGAACTCATTCATGCCGGCGCCAATCTATTTCGCGCACAAGATCCTCAAGGTTCTTTCGGAAAAGCGCCGTTCCGGCCAGCTCTACGACCTCCAGCCCGATTCAAAGAGCCAGGTCACCATTCGTTACGCCGACGGCAAACCAATCGGCTGCACCAAGGTCGTGGTATCGACGCAGCACAATGCGCAGAGCCGCAACGGCAAGAAATATACGCCCGGCTTGATCAAGGAGATGATCTCCGACGCCGTGGAGTCTGCGCTCCCGAAAGGATGGATGCCGAAAAAGCCCTCCGACTTCCTGGTCAATCCGACCGGAAACTTCGTGATCGGCGGACCTGACGGCGATTGTGGTCTTACCGGCCGCAAGATCATCGTCGACACGTACGGTGGCTACGCGCCCCACGGTGGCGGTGCGTTCTCCGGAAAGGATCCGACCAAGGTTGACCGATCAGCCGCCTACGCTGCGCGCTATCTTGCCAAAAATGTTGTCGCTGCCGGTGTCGCCGAGCGCTGCACGATCCAGGTCGCCTATGCAATCGGCGTCGCTGACCCAATGTCGGTGCTGGTCGATACCCACGGCACAGGCAAGGTTGAGGAGAAAAAACTCGAGAAAATTTTGCCCGAGCTGTTCCGGCTCACTCCGACCAACATCCGCCGTACGCTCAAACTCAACCGACCGATTTACAAGCGCACGGCAGCCTACGGGCATTTCGGCCGCGCGCCTGACAAGGACGGTGGCTTTTCCTGGGAGAGGACCGACCTCGCCTCAGCAATCCGCAGCGCGGTGAGATAGACGCCGTTTCCGACATCGCCTCTTCGCACTAAGCTGACATCACCGGGGCACAGCTACGCCCCGCCGATGTTGCTTAGGAGCGCGCGGCATTGCCACACAAATCAAAATTGCTGGGGTACGCCGCTTCGCAGCAGCACAGCGACGGCAGAAAAGAGCCGGAACGCGCGTTCTTCGGCCGCCGCAAGGGTCACGCACTCAAGCCGCGGCAAGCAGCCCTTTTCGATACACTGCTGCCGAAGCTCGCGCTTGACCTCAGCGACCCGCCGCCTCCTGATCTCCGCAACCTGTTTAAAAGTGAAGTCGACAGCGTGCGGCTCGAAATTGGATTTGGCGGCGCCGAGCACCTGATCTCGGAGGCAAAGGCACATCCACGGATCGGATTTCTCGGAACAGATGCCTTTGTAAATTCCATTGCCAAAGCATTGGTTGCCATTAACGACAGCGCCTTGGCCAATATCCGTCTTTATTTTGGCGACGCGAGCGAGCTCATCGACTGGCTGCCCCGCGAAGGATTGTCACGCGTCGACCTGCTTTACCCAGATCCCTGGCCGAAGCGACGCCACTGGAAGCGGCGATTCATTCAGGACCAAAGTTTGATGCGACTTGCGCGTATCCTGAAGCATGGCGGTGAGCTGCGGTTCGCCACCGATATCGGGGACTATGCCGCTTACGCGCTCGCTCGAATCTTGCGCTCGAAAGATTTCAATTGGACGGCAGAACGTGCGGATGACTGGCGCAAGCCGTGGGCCGGCTTTTACGGCACGCGTTACGAGGCAAAGGCCAAGCGCGAAGGGCGCAAGCCAGCCTATTTCATATTTGAGCGCAGATGACTATTCCCCGGTACCCTGACGCACCTGCCAAAACCGGACGACACGCTGTGCCGTCGTCGCCGTTAGCCGCTCAAAATTTTCGCGCGCCGCGTCGAGCGACTGCGGCGACGGTTTCGGACCGGGGCGAGCTCTGAGAACGGCTCTGACCGTCGGCCAACCGAACCCGACCGCGCGCGCCAGAATCAGGACCGGGTCGGCACGATCGCCGTTCATCAGCCGATCCACGACCTCGACCGGCACTGCGCACATCGTTGCCAGAGCCGCAATCGTTTCTTCATATTTTCCGGCGCTCGCGAATTCGGCAATATCGCTCTCGCCGAGCTTGCGCTCCTTGTGCAGCGCGCGGACTGCGGCAAGCGCCGCCGTGTAGTTGCGGGGCGCGGCTTTGGCGGCGACCTCGTCGGTGACCTGCGCGAGAATGCGCCGGATTTCCGCCTGCGTCTCGGGTTTCGCTTTTGACAACAGGCGCCTTTGCACGACGTCGCTCGCCTGCATCAGAAGTTGTCGAAAAAGACGCGGCGGAATGTCGGTGCGCATTCCGACCTTTTCGGCCAGAACGCCGTCTTGCTCGGCACGCCTTACAAGGGTCGTGAATGCGTTCGTCGAGAGCTGCGCATGAGGATTGTTGGCGATCGAGCGTGCAACATCGCGATTGCCGCGTTC
Organism: Pseudomonadota bacterium; assembly: GCA_046734435.1. Classification (GTDB taxonomy): domain Bacteria; phylum Pseudomonadota; class Alphaproteobacteria; order Rhizobiales; family Xanthobacteraceae; genus Pseudolabrys. Next base: position 2,523 of record JBKPRE010000071.1, read on the forward strand.
CACCAAAATATCGGAAAGCGCCTCACCGATCCCTAGCCGAGTGGACATTGCGAGCAAGTGCGCTTGGCTTTTGGTTTCAGCGATGCGTACCAAATCGCTTTCATCGATCCGTGCCTGCTTGAGAACTGGACCTGCGACTTCGATGTCGTCATTCTTGGCAAGCGCGCTCACAACACGGGGTGGCGCGTTCGGAACCGGCGCAATGCGACGGGCAAGTTCAGCGAGTGCTTTTGCTTCGATCTCCTCGATCAGGCAACCGATGACATCATCGAACAGCGCGACGTGTTCGGCGTTGAAGCTCGGCACGCCGTCGAGGAATAAAGTGGTAATGCGGCGGAGCGTCGCCGCACGCTTTTCCGCCGAACCGTGCTGGACGACGTCTTCCAGTTCCGGAAGCAGCGACGCGGGAACGCTCATACAAGAACCTGCAAAACGCTCAAAAACCGCCTTGGCCGAAGGCTTTACGCAAATTTAAGGGCAGATTCTGAAGGAACGGTTAGTCGTTAACCTGCGTCCCGACCCTTGCGCAGGCGCGAGAAATCGCTATATTTCGGGCGTTACTGACACCCTCATAACCGAACGGGTTTTGAGAGTGGGTCCCGCGGGGCCCGCTCTTTTTTGTTAGCAGATGCCGACAAGCGACACGTTGCAGAATTTCGCGGTCAGCGCCGCATCAGTCGAACCGCGGCTCATCACCGAGCCGGGGCTTCCCGCGCGCGTCGCCGCGATCGTGGAGCCCGTGGTTGAGCAACTCGGTTACCGCCTGGTGCGGGTGCGCGTATCGCGCGCCGAGGGCTGCACCGTGCAGGTCATGGCGGAACGGCCCGATGGCACGATGACGGTCGAGGACTGCGAGATGGTGTCGCGCGCACTCTCGCCAGTCCTCGATGTAGCGGACCCAATCGACCGGGCCTATCGGTTGGAGATTTCGTCTCCCGGGATCGATCGCCCGCTGGTGCGCAAATCCGATTTCGAGCGGTATGCCGGACATCTCGCCAAGATCGAAACCGCCATCCCGTTCGAAGGCCGCAAGCGCTTTCGCGGCGTACTCGGCGGAATTGAAGGCGAAGCCGTGCGCATCCGTCGTGACGATGCTGCGGAAGGCGAACCGCCAGAAGTCCTGCTTCCGATCGAGGAAATGAGCGAAGCCAAGCTCATTTTGACCGATGATCTGGTGACCGAAGCGCTACGACGAGAAAAATCCGCCAAGCGCGACGCACGCGCGGCACGGAGAGAATTACGACGCGAAGAAAGACATTCACGGCATCGGCCGCTGCGGCCTGCCGCTAAAGGAGGAGAATGAGCTATGGCTGTCAGCGCCAACAGGCTCGAACTATTGCAGATTGCCGATGCGGTTGCACGAGAGAAAGCGATCGACCGCGGCATCGTGATCACAGCGATGGAAGATGCAATCGCCAAGGCCGCACGATCGCGATACGGCGCGGAAACCGACGTTCATGCTGAGATCGAACCGAAGACAGGGGACCTTCGGTTGACCCGCCATATGCTGGTGGTGGAAGCCGTCGAGAACCCGTCCAACCAGATCACTCTAGAGGAGGCACGCAAGCGCCATCCAGCCGCGCAGGTCGGCGACACCATCGCGGATCCTTTGCCGCCGCTCGAATACGGCCGCATCGCCGCACAATCGGCCAAGCAGGTTATTGTCCAGAAGGTGCGCGAGGCGGAGCGTGACCGGCAGTACGCCGAATACAAGGATCGCATCGGCGACATCGTCAACGGCATCGTAAAGCGCGTTGAATATGGCAACGTCGTTGTCGATCTCGGTCGAGGTGAAGCGATCGTGCGGCGAGACGAAATGCTCCCGCGCGAAGTCTTCCGGAATGGCGACCGCATCCGCGCCTATATCTATGACGTTCGACGCGAACCGCGCGGCCCGCAGATCTTCCTGTCGCGCACGCATCCGCAATTCACTGCCAAATTGTTTGCGCAGGAGGTGCCCGAAATCTATGACGGCATCGTTGAAGTCAAGGCGGTCGCCCGCGATCCGGGATCGCGCGCCAAAATCGCCGTGATATCCCGCGATTCCTCCGTC
>JBKPRE010000072.1:0-18703 GCA_046734435.1 Pseudomonadota bacterium
CCCCCCCCCCAACACCACACCACGTCTGTCGTCGGCAGCGTCAGATGTGTATAAGAGACAGTTCCCATGAGCTTTAAAAAAATGGGGCACAATCGCTCGGAAAAATATTATGAAGCAAAACAGAAAGGGTATCGCCTGATCAGTTATGTCAGCTCAAAGGCGACGACCTGGCCCGGATTTGTGTGCGGCGACAATTGCTTTATTTTTGAAGACAATACGATCCAGCCCTTTGTGGAAATTGGAAATGATGTCGTGATGTGGAGCGGAAATCACATCGGCCACCACACCAAAATAAAAGATCACGTCACGATCACCTCTCATGTGGTCATATCAGGGTGTTGCACAATCGAAGAGCATTGCTTCTTTGGAGTGAACTCGACTGTTCGCGACGAGACCATCATTGCTCGGGAGACCTTGGTCGGCATGGGCGTGACGATTGCCAAGGATACAAAGGAATTTGAAATCTACCGCCTGCCGGCCACCGAGCCGGAGCGCGTGCGGAGTAACCAAATCCGCAGCCTGTCGCATAAATCCAAAGGTTAAAGTCCTTACTATTTGGCAGGGCCGGGGCCGGCGGGAAATTCCTGTTTTGAAAAGGCGAAGTTAGATGCCAGAGAGCTTCCGTTCGCCAGCCAAAGTCGCGCGGCGCCTGAAGCTAACTGGTCTCGCGATCCGCAAGATCGTCAGTTGGCCGCGTTTCATGTTTAATTACACGTTCGGGTTCGTTCCGAGGTCCGCCTACGAATTCCGGAACGGCGCACGGCTCAAGATCGCGCGTGGCCTGGATCATGTGCCCATCATCGAAGTATTCCTTCGAGAGGATTATGGCGCGGTACCGGACGGCGGAATTGTTATCGATCTTGGCGCCAACGTCGGTGCCTTTTCAGTCTATGCGGTGGCGAGCGCGCGTCGTGTCGCTATTTACGCCTACGAACCGATGCCGGAGTTTTTTCGTTTGATGCAGGAGAATATTCGTCTCAATGGCGCCGATGGAATCGTGACTTGTTTTAACTGCGCAGTCGGTGGCAATACGCAGCCGCGAGAGCTGCTTATGCAAGCGGGCGCTTTTTTCCCTTCCTTGATCAGAAAAGACCATGCAGACGTTGCCCAGACAATCCAGGTGTCCTGCACGACACTCGCAAACATCCTTGACGAGAATTCGCTTGCGCGCGTGAACCTGCTCAAAATGGATTGCGAGGGCGCGGAATACGAAATCCTGTACAATACGCCCGCGAAATATACCGATAGAATTGAGCAAATCAGAATGGAGTATCACAATCTCGATGCTGAAGACCGCAATGCCGACGGTCTCTTGAAGTTCCTGCAAAGCCGGAACTACCGAATAGAGAAATACATCGCAAACGAACGGGTAAGTGGCACCATATGGGCACGCCAAAAATAGTCGACGCCGACCTGTACAGGGAAAACGGATATGTTTTGGTGCCGCATTTGTTTGAGCGGCAGGAAGTTGAAACTGTCCGCGCCGAAGCGAAGCAAATTTTTATCGCCCAGATGATCCGGCACAACATCGTTTCAAAATCGAGCCTTTCGGAAACAGACTTCGAAGCTGGAATGTTTCGGTTGTTTGAAAAGGACCTTCAAGGTTTCACGAATTGCGGCAAGCAGGCCCAACATTTGATTTCCCTGCATCGGCTGTCGCTTGACGACAGAATCGTCCGCATCATTCAGCAGCTCGGCATGGACTTTCCAAACATCAGCACGCGGCCGCTCCTCTATTTCAATTCGCCCAAGCTCGCCAAGAAGGAGGTCTATTGGCGCCTGTCCGCACACCAGGACTGGCGCAGCATGCAAGGGTCGCTGGATGCCATCGTCGTGTGGATTGCATTGACAGACATCGACAAGTCGCTAGGAACCCTCGAAGTCATTCCCGGCAGCCACAAACGTGGGCTGCTGGATTCTGAAATGAGCGACGGATACGGCCACATAAAAGAGACCTTCGGCGCAAATGCAGCAGTTTCGATCGAAGTTCAGGCGGGCGACGCCCTCTTCTTTTCGGCTTTCCTTGCCCACCAATCGGGAACCAATGTCACGAATTCGATCCGCTGGTCATGCCATTTTCGCTATAACAATCTGCGCGAAGCGACCTTTATCGAACGTGGATTTCCCCATCCATACATCTACCGACCGCAAACAGAGCTTATCACCGAGCGCTTTCCGACTCAGGCTCAGGTTGCAAACGTGTTCCGGAAGACGAGGTAAAGGGACGCTGCGCGGCTATTCGACCGATCGCTCAGCATCAGAGATTTCAAGTCGCGTTCTGACCAATTTTTTCGCCATTTCGACAATTTGAATCCTGAGGAGCGGATCGATCGACCGCGCCACGGCTGAATATTTTTCGGGGGTTTCACTGCTCAGCCGGGCAAGCTGCTCCTGCATCAGAACCGCGTGAGCGATGTGTCCGTTGTATATGCGCTCGTTTACACGCAATCTCTCGAGAAGGTCCGACCGTTCCGCGGTCAGCGCCAAAGACGAATTTGTCGAGTGCACGCGATATTTCATCAAGGGTTTCTGAATGAAGCGTGCGCCCTTTCGCAAGTATGCGTAGAATGGAAACATAATATCGGCCGCGCCGAGCATGTCGTGCGGCCAACCAAACCTCGTGTAAAGATCTCGCTCGAAACCCATGCCCGGCATAAAACAACACGCATTCGCCCCGTCGCGCGCGAGCGTTTCAAAACTTTCATCCGCGGGCACGTCTGGATCGCGGTGGGTGCGATTCAGAAGTTTCGATTGATCGTCTATGTACCACGCATTGGCCGTCACGAGAGATACGTCATCCCTCAACCAGACCGCAGCCATTTCCGCTATCATCTCCGGAAGCATCACATCGTCGCCATGTGCGATGTGAACGAACGAGCCGGTCGACATGTCGAGACCCGTTCGGCAGCAAACCGGTCCGCTCAAATTCCTTGAATTGCGAATGAAGCGGACATTGGACGGCGGGGGGCCGCGCGCAAGCCGCGTTTTGATGACGTCCGCAGTGCCATCCGTCGAGCAATCGTCAAATATTACAATTTCGAGCGGCGAATATGTTTGACTGAGAACGCCATCCACCGCGTCCAGAACAAACTGCTCCTGATTGTAGCAAGCCAAAATGACCGTGATCAGCGGGCTTGACATGCGTGCGGAATTTCCAATTCGACGGCTCAGCTAGAGATTTGCTCTGTCGTCATCTGCAAGCACCGCGTATCCGATCCCGGTCTCGCCGAAACCGTTGCCATTGTACAGCATGTGCTTCGCCCCGCGATGCTCATACACGTAAGGATAGGCCATCATCACCGAGTCCCATCCAGATGGCGATCGGTCCACCCCGACCAGTTCGTCCAATCGTTCCCATTTCAGGCCATCACGCGATTCCGCGTAGCCAATTCGATAACTTTCTTTGCTGTCGGTGCGATAGTCGACGCTTCCACGAAAGCAGTACCACATTCGGTAACGGCCATTTTCCTCGACAACGCAAGGCCGGGCATTTGCCTCTCCTTCAAATTTATATGGCAGACAGACGATGTTGGGTCTGTCCCAAACAAATCCGTCGGCAGATTCCGCGTATTTGACCTGATACAGAGGCTCCGGCTTCCCGCCTACAATCTTGAATCCGGTAGAGGACGCGTACCATAGCCTCCACTTTCCATTGTCAAGCAATGCAAATGGTGACGCACAAAAGTACGGCTCATGCCTGGTTCGATCGACGATGGGGCCTTCAAATACCCGCCTGAACGTGAGGCCGCCATCTTCGCTGACCGCGAGGCCGATTGCGTTTCGATACGGAACCGTCACACCACGATTCCAGCCGATATAGAGCAGGTATTTTTTGTTGCCGTGATCGACGATGCAGGACGGCATCACGCCGCTGTCATCAAACGTGCCAAGCTTGCCCAAGCCGAGGACCGGTCGGTCATGGACCGATATTACGTGCGCAGGATTGTCAGCTTCGACTTCAATAAATCCAACGACGGTCCTCCCCTCGTTGTCCCGCGGACCAAAATAAATTCTGAGAGTCTTGTCATCGACCTTATCTGCGATCGGCACACAGGCGTGGTGTGACATCCAAGGGTAGTTGTTGTCAGCCTTGAATATGAGACCCTTCTTCTCCCAACGCATGCATCAATGCCTCTGCAATATGTGCGTACCGTTCTAACATCGCCAACGTCGTTTTACACCGACGGCTGGTAGTGAGCGCAAGACTCTGGGCGCAAGTAACTCTCTGTGCTAGTGCCTGATAGATCACGGGTGGAATTTTCTGCAGATGATCCCGATCCTCCGGCCTCGGTTGCCATCCACTGAACGGTTGACGCCCTATTTGCGCAAAATCGACGCCTCAAGATATTATTCGAACTTCGGACCTTTGGTATTGGCGCTTGAAGAGCGGTTATCGGCGCATTACGGGCTAAATACCGGCACCGTTGCAACTATTGGAAATGCGACCTCAGGGCTCGCGCTTGCGTTGGCCGCGCAAGGCCCATCGAAGGGCAGCCTTTGTGCGATGCCTGCCTGGACTTTCATTGCCAGCGCCCATGCGGCGGTAATGGCCGGCCTGACACCCTATTTCGTGGATGTCGATGCGAAGACCTGGGCGCTTGACCCATCAGCAGTTGGGGCGGCCATCGCCCGTGCCCCCGCACCCGTTGGCGCAGTGATGCCGGTTGCCCCGTTCGGCCAACCTCTCGACATGGACGCCTGGGACCAGTTTCGAAAGCAGACGGCACTTGCCGTCGTCGTCGATGCTGCGGCAGGTTTTGATTCACTTGTCCCGCGTGCAACACCTGCTGTCGTAAGTCTTCATGCAACCAAGGTGCTCGGTGTCGGCGAAGGTGGCTTCGTCATCAGCACCGATGCAGCGGTCATCGCCGACATACGCCGTCGAAGCAATTTTGGCTTCGACGCGGACCGTCAAGTTGTCGTCCCGGCCACCAACGCCAAGCTTAGCGAATACCATGCAGCCGTCGGTCACGCGGCCCTTGACAGCTGGCACGAGGCCCGCGCCGAGTGGATGCAAGTCGGCAACGGATATCGTCGCAGCTTCAGTGGGTCCAATAGTGTGCGACTACAGAATGGGTTCGCAAAGACTTGGATCAGCGGAACCTGCGTCATTTCAGTCAACAGATCCGTTTGCGCCCAGGCGCAAGAGGCGCTGGCAGCTGCCGGAATCGACACACGCTTTTGGTGGGGCAAGGGCGCACACATGTACCCGGCGACTGCGCACTTTCCGCGCGACTCCTTGCCGGAAACTTCCGCCATCGCAGACTCGAGCTTTGCGATACCGTTCTATTGTGATCTTCAGGCCGCTGACATCGATCGGATCGCCGAGATCATACACGCTGCGGCAACCAAACCGACCGCGGATTGATCACGCGGCTTCAACGGCGAACAAAATCGAAAAATGGCTCTTTTTCATTGATCCCGGCAAATTCCGGATCGACGTCGGGAAGAATTTCAGTGTGCGGAACAAGCCGACCTGCAAATCCGGCGTCTTGCAGCTTCTGTTCGATGTCCAGCCCAAACAAACGCACGTGATCGTCCTGTCCATAAAAATAGACGCGGTCTTCAGAGGTCTGCAACAAAGGTTCCTCAAACGTCTTCGACAAGCGCGACGCATAAGGGGTCTGGCAGATCGCTCGCCCCCGGACTTTGAGGACCCGGTGCAGCTCGCGCATCGCGATCTGCGCGTCCTCGACATGCTCCAGCACATGATTGCAAATGATCATATCGAAGGTCTTGTCTGGAAACGGAATATTCTGAACGTCAATTCGTTGGATGGATTCGTGTTGCGGCGAGAGATCGCCCTGCACATATGTCGCGAGGCCAAAGCGCAAAACGTACTCGCGCAATCGAAATTCCGGCGCTATATGAAGAACCGTACCACCGGCCATGCCCTGCATGAGCTGAAGTCGATCAAAAAACAGCGCCAAGTGACGCTCCCGATCGATTGACGAGCAATGCGGGCACCAAAACCGATCAATATTCGAACCGATCGGCTCAAGCCTCATAAGGAACTCGGACGGGCGCTGCTCGAACGGCCGCCAGGCGGCAACCTCGTTGTTGCATAAGCTGCAAATCCGAGAGCGCATGTCTTTGCCTAACGAGCTGCCAACAGTTGCTTCGTCCGGTGCTTCCGCGTCTGCGGAGTTCGCGTGTCGCAAGCCGTAGAGTTCGGCCTTAAGTGCATCGTATTTCCTATTTGCGGCATCCCTCTCCGCAATCGCGGCATCGCGCTCCAGCCTCGCCATATCACGCTGGTAAAATGGGCGTCGTATCAACGGCAAGCTTGCAATTAGACGGCGCATGTTTTAGTTCGCTTTTTGAAGAGCGCGATAACGGAATTTCCGAAGCAATCCATCGCTCCATCGATATGACGATGGACAGTTTAGCGTCAACTCGCTGTATAATTTTCCGTCAGATCAACCTAGCCGCATCCGCCCGACTAGTGTGCGAAATTTTCTCGTGACTGCCAATCAGGACTCTTTTTTCCATAGTTTCATGCAAGCAGCGCGCACGCTCGGCTTTCTTGTCTACATGGGCGGCTACGCCGCGTTGCTGGCCTGGTTCAAGCTCGTGGACGTCTATCATGTCCATTTCGCAACCAAGGGCCTGATTGTCCTCGTCTACAACGCCTTCCGCGTCCTATTCATCTTCTACCTGTTCTGGATCGTGTACGCTGCCGGTGCGCTGGCGCTGCGCCGGCATGGCAAGTTCTCCGAATTGCGGACAATCGAACGTCTCGTGCTGAGCTTTTTCGCCGGCGCAGGACTCTGGCATATCGCGCTGCTCACGCTTGGCTACCTCAATTTATACACGGTTCCCGTTGCTATAGCGGTCACCCTGCCAGCAGTGGCATGGACATATCCGGATGCTCGCGATGCGCTATCAGAGTTCAGACGGCGCATCCCGCCTTGGCGAAGCGTGCTTTGGCAAAAATGTCTGACAGTTGCCGCGATCGCACTCGTCGGCGTTCTTCTGTTGTTGATCAAGGGTCTGTATCCGGGCGGCGGGCATGATTATTACACGCACTATTTCTACTACTACCAGGAGGTCATCGCGCAGGGCGGCATTTGGCCGAACAAGGTCTGGTATCACTATTACTATTCGAAAGGGTCCGGACTTTTTTTTCTAGGCATGCTGCTCACCGACCCCTTGGCACCTCAGCTGGTCACTTTTTGTTTTATGGCCGTTGCGGCAGCAGCTCTGTACCTCATCGTCAACGATGTTGCTCCAAGGACAAATTGGCCAACTGCCAGCGTCCTCTTGTTCGTCGGCACGTATCTATTCACGCCGGGCTGGGGAGAATTTGAAAAGGACCACGAGCTCAAAACTGCCCTGATTCTTGGAATCATCTGGACGCTTCAACGTGCACTCGTTGCGCCACGACAAGCCGCTGCGAACTATATCTTCGCAAGCGGATCCGCGGTTCTGGCCGCCGTGATCGTCAACACGCAATTTGGCCTGTATCTCGGCACCGTATTTGCGTTCATCGCTGCGGCACTCTTTTGGTCCGGCGAACGCCGTAACGCCGGTATTTGCGCTGCGCTGGCGACATGGGCCGGCATCATCTTCGCTGCAACCATCCTGCTCAATTACATTACCGCGGGGCTGCCCATCGACCAGGGAATTACGTTGACCTGGCCGTTCGCCGACGTCGAAAAATTATATGCGAATGGCAGCCTACCTATGGTCATCGAACTTTACCGAGGAACCAGAACACTTGCAGCAACGGCGTATCCGCTGTTCTCGCTGCCGACCGGCAAATTGATTATTCAATCCTTTCGCCTCGACCTTTTCTATCTCCTGATCGTCCCGGCTACAGCGCTTGCAGGAGCATCGATCCTGACAAAACAAAAATCAGACGACAGGAATTTTCCGATTTTCGGCAACGCGTTGCGATTTAACGCCTTCATAATTGTTTCCGCATGCGCCTTCGCCGCTCTCCTTATCTGCTTGGGCATTGGCCGTACTCAGCCAGTAAGTTTTCATCGCTATTCCACTTTCACTGTTCCAATCATTATCCTGATGGGCGTCACTCTTTGGAGCGTTGGCATCGATCGCAAAAATTGGCTCACGAAAATCGCCGGTAACCGTTGGACACCGATTGCGGTGACCGCTTCGTGTCTTCTGACGATCGTGATCGAAACGAGACTGAATCGCCACCCCGACGTTGTTGTCGGGTCGATGGCCTATGCAACCGGAATGAGAAGCATCGATGACGCCTATGTCAGGCGCGGCAGCTGGGGATATCATTTGCCGTGGGGTGCTATTTATCCCGGATCGAGAGCGGCCTACGCGATCGTCGGCCCTCACACTCCGATCTGGTCGCTCCACGTCCATAGCTACTGCATGTTGCCCGACTGCCAGATGGAAAGTTTCATATCCTTCAACATGACGGGCAATTGGTATCGTGTCATGTTCGGCTCGGCGGAAGAGGCTAAGAAGACCCTTCAGCGGGCAGGAATTAATTATTTCCTGTATTCCCGCGAGCTGGCGGGTCCTGGCCTTGGGATCACCGATCTCCTTCCGCTCAGCAAACTGTTTTCCCCGGACCACATTGCCGAACATCTGGCACTGCGGTGGACCGACGGAACGACCTCGTTGCTGACGTGGCCCGGTCCCGATACGCAACCGCTGGACGATGATTGGATCGCTGGCTACCGAGAGGGGATCGGGCATTCAACGAGAATCAAAAACTTCCCCCTCAACGCGATGGGTGACATCTTGCAACGTTACAATGCGATGCCCCACCCGTGGAAGCCAATCCCGCTGCCTTGGTAGAATCGATCGGTGCCGCAAACTATTTGCCGGTTTCCGAGGTCGTCGCGGCCGGGGCTTGTCCACCGTCCTGCAATGCGTCGATCAAAGGACGCCAGCGCGCTGCTAGAATGCGCACGTTATTGATGAGCTTTTGTTTCCGTTCAGGGGGCAAATCGGACGCAGGCGCGGCTGCGCGATCCAATTCCTCTTCCAGCCGGGTCCAAAACTTGCGGCCACCAATCGAGAATTGCTGAACACTCCTGACGGAACGAGCAAATGACTCTTCGGCACTGCCGATAACCCAATCCGCTGCAAAAACGGCGCACGCGGTAATAACCACTGCGACAATGCAGGTCTTGATGGCAAACAGCACGATTGGTCCGGTAAGATCGGTTTTCTTCTCCTCGATTTTTTCTTGTGTCTCGATCATGCTTCCCCCTTTTGCGTGGCCTCAAGAATCCCGAACCGTGAAAACACGTGAAAACAGAAGCTCTATACGCTTGATCAACGCCAATTTAGCACTCAGTCTTGGCTTGTGCATTCCGGAACAGACACGTTGACCTGTCAGTCCAATCCTCAAGCCGACGATCTTCCACCAGACCGCCGTTCCGCAGAAGACAAAGCGGCATTGCCTGGTCTGCTTGTGCAGGGATGCGCCGGGGCATTGATGGCGGCACTCATCGCCGCCGCACTGACGCAGGGCCTGTTTCCGGCGGACGCCCCCCCGACGTCCCCCCCGGGCGGCTTGTTGTCCTGGACACTCGGAAGCATCCGCCTGGAGCCGCGCGAAAAAAACTTCTACTTGCTTGCTCTTCTTTTTGGTCCCGCCGGTGCTTTCCTTGCCTCTTATCGCCGCTTTCGTGGCACCGCCGCTTATGTCGGGATGGCGGTTCTGCTGATAGCGGCAGTTCCGGCAGTCAATATCTTCCTGAATTCCACCCTCCAGGGGGGCATGCCCGCGTGGGTCGGATTGCCAGGTTCGCTTGCGCTCGCGGCGATCTACCTCGTGTTGCTTTCAAAATGGGCGGCTGACGCTCCGGGAAAAGTAGTCGCAGCCCCGCCTGAGCCCACGGCGCGTCCTGTGGTCGGTATACTGATTGTCGGGGTGCTTGCGCTCCTGATCGTGCCGACGTCTTTCCAGGCTGTTGCCGCGCATATCGGCATGGAAATGCACGTCGTCTCTTTTTTGATCGGACCTTCGCTCTATTTCCTCGGCCACGGACTGCTACCCGGCGTCGACTACTACGCCCAATATGGGATCGGACTCGGCTGGATTTTCTCGTTCCTCATCGGAAGAACGGCCGAGGACACGACAATAAATTATGTTGTCCTCATCGTTGCTGCACTCTGGCTCTTTTTTGCCCATCTGGTCTGGCTCCTGAAATGGCTTTACCGGTCGTGGCTCGCGGCCGCAGCCGTCGTGCTGCTTATTCTTGTCCTGCTGTTTCATACCGAACGGCACTTTTTTGACCCCAGTTCATTCGTGCTGAGGTACCCCTTGCTCACGGTTTGTGCGGCATTGCTGGCGCGGTGGGCCGCCGCTCCGCGCGATCGGACAAGGTTGTTGTCGCTGGCTTTTGCGCTGTCCCTGGCGGTGTTCATCGAGACTGAAACCGGCGTCGTCATCGCCGTGTCGGCTGCACTTTCTTTTTTACTGGCCGCACCGTTCAGGATTTCGAGCCTGCTTTTGATAACTGCGGTCGGCGCATCGAGCTTTGTTTTTTTGGCCGCCCTGATCCTGTTTGTCTTCGGACCGCAAGCGTTGACCGTTCAGTTTGTATCGGGGCTGATCGAGCCACTGACCATTTATGGCGTTGCTGGATTTGGCGCTTGGCCCATTGCCTGGACACTGCGGGAATGGAACTGGCTCTACAATTTAGTTGCGCCCGGAGTAGCCCTCGCAACAATCGGCGTCATGCCTCGTATTGTCGGTACCGGGCTGGTCGACAGGCCGCGCGCCACAGCGCTCACGTTTTTTGCGGCATGCGGCCTTCTGATGGCGGCCAAATTCATAAACATGTCGATTGTCGCGGTCTGGCAGGTGAATGCGCTCGGCTTTTTGATCGTGCTGGGCTGGTGGGCGGTCGAAGCAGCCAGGGCCACTCCGCACAGGCTTGTCGTGTCGCAGCAAATGTTTCCTGCCCGGGGAATGGCGATAACAATCATGCTTGTTTTAGCCATCGCTTTGGCCGGAGCCTCCCGCGATCGACGCAATCCCACACTTTACGGGCTTCAGTCATGGGCCCGCTATCCCTCTATTGTTATGCGTCCATTTCAGCGGCCTAATGGCTGCACGGAAATGAGCTGCATCGCCAACCGCCCGCACGAGCGAGACGTTGCCTTGATCCGCGACCGGACGCCGCAAGGACAACCAGTGGCCATTGTCGGTGATCTGTTCGACTGGACCTATCTCATCAACGCTCACCGGCCGCCATTGATGATGTTCCTTCCATCGGTGGCTATTTTCACGCAGCGCCAGCTTGATGAATCCTGGAAACGTATGGCCACCGCGGATTATTGGTTCGTTCTGAGAGGACCCGACGGCAAGCCAAAAATCGACAACCCCGATCTGGCCGCCCTCGTCATCCCGGCACTGCAGCAAGATTTCGTGCTTGATGGCGTCGGTGATCGCCTGACGGCCTGGAAGCGGAAAGTCCGCTGATCGTCAGCCGTCCTTTTTAGACGCCGCGCCGGCAAAGATGACGGCACGAAGCATCTTCAGGCAGTAGTCCACATAAAGAAGCTTCCGCGATCCAACACTGTACTGTCCGTGAGAGAGTGCAAGGTCGCGAGAGCGCTCCAGACGAGCGAGACGGCGTCGCAAGAACTCTTCGGCGGAGTACCGGCCGAAAAGCTCTGCTCGGGACATGCCGCTGTCGTAATGCAGCAACTCGCGCAGCATCCTGATCCGCAATGATGTCATGTTCAGGTTGAGAAACGCCCAGAAACCGAACGCGAGCGCGACATAGGTGAGCCCGAGCGTCGCCCATAAACCGGCCAGGTCGACAGTGGATACGGCTTCCGGTCTGTTGGCGGCCACAATGGCTGCCATGACGGAAAGGCCAAGCAAAAATCCGCAGACCAATGCGTAGCCGGTCCGGAGACCAATGACCTTGCGGCACAAAATGTGCGTCAGGCAATTTGTTCCGAGCCCAATGATCGGCGCAAAGGTCAAAAGCCACTCGGCGCGCAAATGATCATCCCCCCGATTCAAGACCGAATAGCCGGTTGGCGGCATCGAAAAGCTTCGCAAGCCGGTTGCCGGCTGGCGAGAGGCGGTAATGGTCGCCTTGCTGCCTGACGAACTCGCTCCGGGCCAAAAGCTCAATCCGTTGCGACAGCTCGTGCCCCCTGCCGAACCTGTCGACGAGATCTGCGGTGGAGCACTGAGATTTTTCCGCCACATAAGAAATAATTGCGAGCGTCGGGCTTTGCTCTTCGATCGCCGAGTACAGAACGATATATGTGAGGGCGCAGGACACATAGAAGATGGCAAGGCGAACGGTCTCGGCAGCGGAGAGCGCGGCCGGCATCGACATGCCGGTGAGCTGCACGAAGCCGACCGCGATTAAGGGCACCAGGATAAAGACCACCAGAAGCGCGCGTATCTGGCGGGTAGGAACAAAAATGCGCCAAAGCGCGAGCTGAACGCAAAACGAGAGGAACAAAAGGCCCGCTCCAGCCAGCAACACAGTCATGGTGTGCGCCAAATACGTCCGAACAGCCCGGATACCGTGAAATTGTTGACGACACTATTCGATCGGCGCCGGCCGATCTAGCGCGAGTGACTGATCCCATGTGCCACTCCCTTGTGCCACGGTTACACTCGATCTATGCCGACGATGCCCAAAGGGGGAGAGACAGACCGTGCTGACCATGCCAGACGCAGGCAGCAAAAATCCGCTCCATGCGCCGCCACGCCGCTGGTCATGGCTGATCACGGTGCTCAAGATCGGCTTGTCCGCGCTTGCGTTCGCGGTTGTGGCATTCTCTGTCGATCTGTCGGCGGCGTGGGAGCGTGCGGCCAACCAATCAATTCCCTACATCATCTTATCGGCCACGATCCTTTCTGTGCAGCTCTTGCTTGGTGGGCTGCGCTGGCACGCAATTCTCGCAAGACTTGGCGCGAACCCTTCGCTTCGGGACTCGGTTCGTCTCTACTACATATCGGCGTTCTTCAACGCGTATCTCTGGGGCGCGGTCGGTGGCGATGTGCTGCGCGCCTGGTTGACCTACCGCCGCCAGCTCAGCGCGAAGATCGCCGTCAATTCAGTCGTGCTCGATCGGATCGCCGCGATTGCGGGGGTGGCACTTTTGGTGCTGGCGACCGCCCCTGTGTTCTTCGCGCGGGTCGGCAACACGTTGCCGATGTATATCCCGTTAAGCCTCGCCTTCGCTGGACTGGCCGGCATCATCGTGGCCGCAAATCTCCGCCGGATGCCTGCCGCATGGCTCCACTCGCGATTGGCGCGCTACCTGCACTCGC
Organism: Pseudomonadota bacterium; assembly: GCA_046734435.1. Classification (GTDB taxonomy): domain Bacteria; phylum Pseudomonadota; class Alphaproteobacteria; order Rhizobiales; family Xanthobacteraceae; genus Pseudolabrys. Next base: position 13,247 of record JBKPRE010000072.1, read on the forward strand.
TCGGCGGCTCCGTTCAGCAGATTTTTCTCACGCCCAAGGCTGCATTGCCAGTGCTGGGCTTTGCGATTGCCGCCCAGATCGCGCTCGGCATGGCAACGTTTTCGATGGCGGCGAGCCTCGGCATAAAAGTCAGCATGCTCGACTGTATCGTTTTGATGCAGCCGGTCGCGCTTCTCGCCAACCTGCCGATCTCGGTAGGAGGATGGGGTGTGCGGGAGACCGCCGTTGTCCTGCTGTTCGGATTGATCGGGGTTCCTTCGAGCGCCGCCCTGGTTCTTTCGCTGCAACTGGGGCTTCTTGCGCTCCTCGTGGTGCTTCCGGGCGGCATATTGTGGCTGATGCTGCAGATCAAAGAACGCGCGCCGAGCCCGCCGGCGTGATATGCAGCGGTGGGGAATTCCCCGGGCAATAAAAGAGCGATGAACACCAGGCAGCATCTCGGCGAGCCAGAAGCGTACTGGAACCGCGCCGGCGAGGTCAGCTACGCCGAGGCGATGTACAGCAGCGCCGACGTCGAGCGCCATGTCCGGCTGCGGCTATGGAATATTGCTGTCGCTATCGCCGATGAGCTTGGCATTCCGCGTGACGGACGTGTGCTGGATTTCGGCTGCGGTGACGGGGCATTCGCCAACGAAACCCTTGCTTCAAGCTACAGCGCAGTCGACGGCTACGATCTGGCGCCCGCCGCCATCGAACGCGCAAACGCCGCAGCTTCGGGACCTCATTTGAAGTTTTTCTCTGCCGATCTGGTCACGCTCGATTACGACGCGCTGCCGCGTTACGACGGCGCATTTCTGATCGGCATCCTCCATCATATTAAGGCGGCTACTCCGGATGTCCTTCGATCGCTCACACGGGTCACCGACAAGATCGTGGTGCTTGAGCCGAACGGCAACAATCTTGTCCGCAAGCTGCTCGAGTTCACGCCCAGCTACCGCAGCGCCGGCGAGGACAGCTTCCGCACCCGGGAATTGACCGATATGTTTGCGCACGCGGGCTGGCGTACCATGGTCGCGAAGCGACTGAACCTGTTTCCCAATTTTACGCCGAGCCTAGCCTACCGGCTGCTCGCACCTGTCGAGCCCTATATCGAGAGGAGCTCCCTTTTGAACGCGCTTTGCACGGTCAACATGTTCGGCGCGGTCCGCCAATAACAACGTGTAGCGGCCATGCTCGTCACAAATTTCAAGCTCAAATACCTCCTCTACAAGATCGTTTGCGGCTTCTACCAGCTTTTCGACGTCGGCCGCATTCATCCGATGCGCGAGCGATCGATGCGCGCGCTTCAGCGGACGGTGGACTATATCGAGCGTGCAATGCCGGACGCGCTCGGCTTCGACAGCCAGCGCGAATTGATCGATTTTGCGCTAACTGAAACGAAGATCGAAGGTCATTATCTCGAGTTCGGGGTCTATACCGGCGGGACTATCCGTTTTATCGCATCGCGCCTCAGTAAACGCGTCATCCACGGCTTTGACAGTTTTGAAGGGCTTCCCGAGGCCTGGGGCGGCTTCAATCTGGGCCGCAGCGCTTTCGATGTGCGCGGCAAGCTTCCCCGCGTTCCGGACAATGTCCGCCTGCATCAGGGGTGGTTCGAGGATTCGGTGCCACCTTGGATGAAAGATAACAGCGGCCCGGTAGCCTTCCTGCATATCGATTGCGATCTGTACAGCTCGACACAGACAATCCTCAATCTCTTGTCCGACCGGATTGTGCCCGGCACCGTGATCCTGTTCGACGAGTACTTCAATTTCCCGAACTGGGAAAATCACGAATTCAAGGCATTCAAGGAATTCGTCACCAAGAAAGCGGTCAAATACACGTATCTCGGTTTCGCGCGACAGCAGGTCGCGTTGCGGATCGATTCGATTGGCGGCACCGGCGCATGAGCAGCGCCCGCCCACTTCCGGCGGAAGTCGTCATGACGCCCGCCGCGGCCGAACTGCACACCCTGGCAAGCGTCATTGCGCCGGCGCGCGAGAGCCCGATCGACGTTACAATCTTTATTTCCTGCTACAACGAAGAGCGATACATCATCCAGACAATCGAGACCGTGCGCGCGGCGTTCACCGAGGCAGGCCGCCCGCGGTATGAAATCATCGTCATTGACGATTGCTCATCCGACAATTCCGCAAATCTGGTTGAAGATTATATTCGCGCACATCCGAGCGATCGGATCCTGCTCCGGAGAAACAAGCGTAACCAGGGATTGGCGCAGAACTATTTCGACGCCGCGTTTATCGGCAAAGGCGAATACTATCGGCTGATCTGCGGCGATGATGCCGAGCCGCTCGACACGATGGTCGCCGTATTCAAAGACATCGGCGCGGCCGACATGCTGATCCCCTACTATGTCAGCAGCGAAGGTAAGAGCCTTTCCCGCCGTATCATTTCCAACAGTTACTCATGGCTAGTGAATTTAATCAGCGGCTTTAGCCTTCATTACTACAACGGGCTCGCAGTTCATCTTCGCTACAACGTCATGCGTTGGCATCCCAACACGCGCGGGTTCGGATTCCAGGCCGACATTATCTGCATGCTGCTCGATCAGGGGTTCACCTACAAGGAGATCCCGGTCAGGACGATCGAGCGTAAAAAGGGCGATTCAAAAGCGTTGACGTTCAAGAATATGCTGTCGGTGTTTCACACTCTCGTCGACATCGTCGTCCGGCGCATCTCCAATCGCGTGTACCGGCGCAAGTAACGCGGAGCCCGAGCCCGCATGTGCGGAATTGCCGGAATCTTCGATCCCGCGGGGCGCGGAGCCGCCGATTTGAAGCAGCGCCTTGCGCCGATGACCGGAATTCTCGCGCACCGGGGCCCTGATGCCGACGGCCTGTGGGTCGACTCCGAGGCCGGCATTGGACTGGGGCACCGGAGACTCTCGATCGTCGACGTCACATCGGCGGGCGCGCAGCCGATGGCATCGCACGACGGACGCTGGATCACCACCTATAATGGGGAGCTGTACAACACCGCCGATTTGCGGACCGAGGTTGAGCGCGCAAATCCTGAAGTACGCTGGCGCGGGCATTCGGACACCGAAGTCCTGCTCGAGGCCGTGTCGCTGTGGGGCGTCACAGAAGCCATAAAACACTGCAACGGCATGTTCGCGCTGGCATTCTGGGACCGTCGCGAGCAACGCCTGTGGCTGGTGCGCGATCGCATCGGTATCAAGCCTTTGTATTGGGCGAGGCTGGCTGGCGGCGGCCTTTTGTTCGGCTCCGAGCTGCGCGCGTTCCGTACCTATCCGGGATTCAATACCAGGATCGATATCAAATCCGTCAGCGCCTATCTGCGGTCGGCCTGCATCCCAGCCCCTCACACGATCTACGAGGATACGTACAAGCTCCTGCCAGGCCACCTGCTGTGTGCAGAGGCCGGGAAGGAGCCGAAGTCCTTCTGTTACTGGGATCTGCGCCAGATTGCCGTGGACGGACAGCGCCGGATTGAAAGCCGTAGCGAAGAAGAGCTTGCGGACGAGCTTGACGGTCTGCTTGGCGATGCGGTCCTGCGGCAAATGGTGTCCGATGTGCCGTTGGGCGCGCTCCTGTCCGGCGGCATCGATTCCTCTCTCGTTGTCGCCCTGATGCAGGCGAAGTCATCCAGGGCCGTTCGTACATTTACGATCGGATTTCGCGACAAGCGCTATAACGAGGCGGATAACGCGCGACGGGTCGCGCAGCATCTCGGCACCGACCATACCGAACTCGTCGTCGAACCGGCCGTTGCGCACGCCACGATTGCCCGGCTGCCCGACATCTACGACGAGCCCTTCGCCGACTCTTCGCAAATTCCCACCTTCCTCGTGTCCGAACTTGCGCGCCGCGACGTCACCGTCGCGCTGTCCGGCGACGGTGGCGACGAAGGTTTCGGCGGATATGTGCGCCACCAGTGGATCAACAGGCTCGATGCCTGGAATCGCTTCGTGCCCGGTCCGTTGTCGCGCGTGTTCGGCGGCGGCCTGCGACTGCTCTCGCCAGCGGCCTGGGACGCAACTCTGGGCCCGCTGCCGGCGCGCCTGCGGCCGACTTTTGTCGGCGACAAGATTCACAAGGCTGCTGCGCTCATGGCGCTGCGGAGCACAGAGCAGATTTACCGGCGCATGATCGCGCAATGGGCCGAGCCCTCGCGCGCGTTACGGCAAACAAAAGAACCGTCCGCGGTGTGGGATGACCCGGTCATTGCAAACGATCTTCCCGACCCGAGCGCCCGAACGCGTTACTTCGATATGATGCACTATCTGCCTGACGACATCCTCGTCAAGGTCGATCGCGCCAGCATGGCGGTTTCGCTGGAAGCGCGGGTGCCATTGCTCGATCATCGCGTTGTCGAATATTCGTGGCGTCTCCCACGCTCTGCGCTGATCGATGGCTCGAAAGGCAAAATTATTCTACGACGTATCTTGCATAAATACGTGCCCAAAACCCTGGTTGAACGGCCGAAAGCGGGATTCGCAATTCCGATCGGAGACTGGATCCGGGGTCCCCTGTCGGGCTGGGCCGCCGACCTCTTGTCGGAAAGCTCGCTGGCGAAAAGCGGGCTCTTCGATGTTGCCGAAATCCGGCGGGTCTTTGCCGAGCACCAGACGGGCATTCGCGACTGGCAATACCCGCTGTGGACGATTCTGATGTTTCAGGCGTGGCACAACCGCTGGACCGCCCGATGAGCCCCGCAAGCGCCCGTCGTCTCCTTTATGTCGTGTCGGAAGATTGGTATTTCCTGTCGCACCGGCTCCCGATGGCTCGTGCGGCGCGTGACTCCGGCTACGACGTGCACGTCGCCACGCGCGTTGTCGATGGAGCCGAAGCGATCGAAGCGGAAGGTTTCAAGCTCCATTCCATTCCGTTTGCGCGCGGCGGGGTTGGACCTGTCGCGGCACTTCGCACCATTGCAGCCTTGCGCCGCATTCACCGCAATGTTCGCCCGGTCCTGGCTCATCATGTCGCATTGCAGGCAGCGGTGCTCGGATCACTTGCCGCCATCGGCCGCCGGACCATCTGCGTGAACGCCCTGACCGGTTTCGGCTTCACCTTCATTTCCGAAAACATCAAAGCGCGGCTGTTGAAACCACTCATTGTGTTTTTGCTGCGCTTCCTTTGCATGCGCGGGAAAAACGTCGCGCTGGTGCAGAACCCCGACGACCGTGAGGCTTTGCTTTCTCTCGGGATCGCCGCCGAGCATATCGCGCTCATTCCTGGCTCCGGCGTCGATGTCGAACGCGTGCGGCCGTTGGCCGAGCCTGAAGGAACGTCGACGGTCGCCTTTGTGGGACGGTTGCTCGAGGACAAGGGCATCCGGCCGCTTGTTGGCGCCATCCGCCTGTTGCAAGGCCGCGGCATCGCCGTGAACCTGCTCATCGCGGGCGATCTGGATCCAGCCAATCCGAGCTCGGTAAAGCCTTCGGAACTTGACGAATGGACAAAGTCACCAGGCATCACATGGGCCGGCCACGTG
>JBKPRE010000073.1:0-3995 GCA_046734435.1 Pseudomonadota bacterium
GGTTGGCGGCACCGGATCGACCTCGGCCGGCACGCTTTGGATTCCCGGAAACAGCCAGAGCCGCGCGGCCGGCCTCGACGACACCGCCGAACAAGCGGACCGCTATCTGGATGCGCTGATTGGGACGGCGACCAACCGCGAGCTCCGGACTGCATTTCTTGCGAGCGGGCCAAAGGCGATCGATTATCTGAGTGCCCGGACTGACGTGCAATTTCTTCCGTGCGGCAAGCATCCGGATTATCGCAGCAACATGCCCGGTGCAGCGATTTCCGGCCGTGCCATCGTGCCCGTGCCTTTCGATGGACGCTTACTCGGCGCGGACTTCGCCCGCATTCGCCCGCCGGTACCGGAATTCATGGTGTTCGGCGGCATGATGGTCGGCAAAGCCGACATTCCGCGGCTCATCGGCCGCTTCCATTCAATTTCCAATTTCATTTATTCCGCGAAGCTGTTCGCCCGCTACCTGGCGGATCGGCTGACATACAGGCGCGGCACCCGCATCATGATGGGCAATGCGCTGATCGGCCGGCTGTTCTTTAGCCTTCGCAAGCGCAAGGTACCTGTTCTGTTCGGCGCGCGAATAACAGACCTCATTGGTGATGCGCGCGGCATCACGGGCGCGCGCGTGTGCGTTGGCGCCAAAGAGATCATCGTGAAGGCCCGTAAGGGCGTCGTGCTTGCGACCGGCGGTTACGCCCACAACAAGCACTTGCGCGACGCCTTCATGCCGCAACCGGTTCCGGCTCACTCAATGAGCTGCGAGAGCAATCTCGGGGATGGGGTTGAGATCGGCCGGCGCCTGGGCGCGGCAACTGCGCCAGCCAAAAGCACCAGCGGCCTTTGGGCGCCGGTGTCGATCGTTCCGCGACCGGATGGGAGCAATGGGTTGTTTCCGCATCTTGTGCTCGACCGCGCCAAGCCCGGGCTGATTGCGGTGAATGCTGCCGGCCACCGCTTCGTCAACGAAGCGGCGTCCTATCATGATTTCGCGTTGGCGATGTTCGAAAGCCATCAAACCACGCCGACCATTCCGGCCTGGCTGATCTGCGATGCGGCTTTTCTCAAAAAATATGGCCTTGGCGTCATCTATCCGGGGCACCGCAATCCCGGAAAATTCGTCGACAGCGGCTACATCACGCAGGCGCAGACGCTGGACGAGCTAGCCAGCAAAATTAGCGTCGATACCGCGCAACTGCGCAAGACTGTCGAGCGTCACAACAAATTTGCCGAAACTGGAGTCGATGTCGATTTCGCCAAAGGCGAAACGGAACTCAACCGTTTCAATGGCGATCCCGACCACGCGCCCAATCCTTGCATCGGGCCGCTATCGAAGCCGCCTTTTTACGCGGTTGCGGTATGGCCTGCCGACATCGCGGTCAGCACCGGTCTGGCGACCGACGCAGACGCTCGCGTGCTGGGCGATGACGGCAAAGCCATTCCCGGTCTCTATGCCTGCGGGAATGATATGGCGTCAGTGATGGCAGGGAGCTATCCGGGACCCGGCACCACGCTCGGTCCTGCGATCGTGTTTGCCTACCGCGCTGCGATGCACGCCAAGGGTGCTTCGCTGTAGTTTGCCTTGCGCGAAACGGCGCGCGCTAAATATCATCATTCGTTTTGCGAGAGGGGTCATGGCGCGGCTGGCAGGAAAAGTTGCATTTATCACGGGCGGTGGGGGCGGTATTGGCCGCGCGACCGCCGAGCGTTTTGCCGAGGAGGGCGCCAGGGTCGTCATCGCCGAGATCGACGTTGGGCGCGGGGAAGCGGCGGCACAATCAGCACGGTCACGCGCATCGAATTCGGGCGGCGATGCCTATTTTATTCATTGCGATATCCGCGAGCGTGCGAATGTCGAAGCGGCCTTTGCGGAGACCGTCAGGCGGTTCGGCGGTCTTCATATCCTTCACAACAATGCCGGCGGCTCGTCACCTGACGATGGCCGCGTGACCGAGGTGTCCGAGGACGAGTTCTGGCGGGTCATCAAGCTCGATGTCTATGGCACGTTCCTGTGTTCGCGGCTGGGCATCCCCCATATGATCAAGTCGGGCGGCGGATCGATCATCAATATGTCGTCGATTGTTGCGTTGCGCGCGCTTCCGGGCCGCGATTGCTATACGGCCGCCAAAGGCGCGGTCGCTGCGATGACGCGGTCAATGGCGGTTGAATATGCTGCCGACAGGATCAGGGTGAATGCGATCGCGCCCGGCGTGGTGCTCACCGAGCGCGTCAAGAAACTGCTCGAAGGATCGAAAGACATCGAAAAGCTGGCCACCACGCATCTGCTCGGCCTGGGCCTGCCGATCCATATGGCGGACATGGCCGTTTATCTTGCCTCCGATGAGTCGGCGATCACGACCGGTCAGGTTATTTCGGTCGATAGTGGGGCGACCATCAGATAAGCATTCCGCGCCTCGATTTTGACTTGCCGTAGGAATTGCGTTAGCCGCAGCCCTCATGTCGAGCGACACCAAACCGCAGCATTTATTCGCGACCATGCTTGCTTCCGTGCAGGCGGCGACGGCGGCCGTGCTCGGCCCCGGCGCGGACGTGTCGCGGATTGTGGTTGAGCCGCCGCGAGACCCCACGCATGGCGACATGGCCACCAATGCCGCGATGGTTCTGGCGAAGGACGCCGGGAAAAAGCCGCGCGAGCTTGCCGAAACCATCGCTGCCAAGCTGCGCAGCGACGGGAAAGTGGCCTCCGTGGACATTGCGGGGCCGGGTTTCATCAATCTGACGCTCAAGCCGAATGTCTGGAGCGAGGAATTACGCCTCGTGCTCGAAGCAGGGCCGGAATATGGCCGCAGCGGCATGGGCAAAGGCGAAAAGGTCAACGTCGAATATGTGTCGGCCAATCCCACGGGACCCATGCATGTCGGTCACGGCCGTGGCGCGGTGTTCGGGGATGCCTTGGCCAACATGCTTGCCTTTACCGGCTACAAGGTCACGCGCGAGTACTATATCAATGATGCCGGCGCGCAGGTCGACGTCCTCGCACGCTCGGCGTATCTGCGCTACCGCGAGGCGCTCGGGGAAAACATCACCATACCCGAAGGTCTCTATCCCGGCGAATATCTCAAGTCGGTCGGGAATGATCTCGCGCAAGCGCATGGACCATCGTTGAAGGACAAGCCCGAGGCGGAGTGGCTTCCGATTGTGCGCAAGCGCGCCATCGACATGATGATGGCCGAAATCCGCAACGATCTGCAGGCGCTCGGGATCGTCCAGGACGAATTTTTCTCCGAAAGGTCCTTGATCGGTAAGGGCGCCGACCGCGTCGCCGACACCATCAATTGGCTGAAGGGAAAAGGCCACGTTTACGAAGGGCGTCTGCCGCCACCGAAAAGCGGTGCCGTCGAAGACTGGGAAGACCGGGAACAGACGTTGTTTCGCTCGACGGCCTTCGGCGACGATGTCGACAGGCCACTGAAGAAATCAGATGGCAGCTATACTTATTTTGCCACCGACATCGCCTATCACAAATCGAAGCTGGATCGTGGTTTCCGTGACCTGATTGACGTGTGGGGTGCCGACCACGGTGGCTACGTCAAACGTATGCAGGCGGCAGTCAAGGCGTTGAGCGGCGCGAAAGCCGATCTTGATGTCAAGCTTGTGCAACTGGTGCGGCTTCTGCGCGCCGGCGAGCCTGTGAAGATGTCAAAACGTGCCGGCGAATTCGTCACCTTGCGCGAAGTGGTCGACGAGGTCGGCCGCGACGCCGTCCGCTTCGACATGCTCTATCGGAAAAACGATGCAGTGCTCGACTTCGATCTCGCAAAGGTCATCGAGCATTCGCGCGAAAATCCTGTCTTCTACGTTCAGTACGGACACGCGCGCGGACAATCGGTGTTTCGCAATGCTCGGGCAGAGGTTCCCGATCTGCCGACGGATCGATCGGCGCGGGCCGCGTATCTCCGTAAAGCCCCGATCGAGGAGTTGACCGATACCGGCGAAGTTTCGTTGCTGCGCCGGATCGCTCTTTTTCCACGTCTCGT